>JAHBWE010000001.1:600000-899256 GCA_019637155.1 Labilithrix sp.
GAACGATACGAGCTGCTCGGCGAGCTGGCGACCGGGGGCATGGCGACCGTGTACCTCGGCCGGCAGCGCGGCGCGCTCGGCTTCTCGCGCACGGTCGCGATCAAGAGCATGCATCCGCAGCTCGCGAAGGACCCCGCCTTCCGCGCGATGTTCATCGACGAGGCGCACCTCACCGCCCGCATCCGCCACCCGAACGTCGTCCCCACGCTCGACATCGTCCAGTCGGAGTCGAAGCTCCTCCTCATCATGGAGTACGTCGAGGGCGTCTCGCTCTCGGTCCTCCTCAAGGAGGCGAAGGCGCGCGGTATGCACCTCCCCGCCCGCGTCGTCGCCGCGATCGTGCACGACGTCCTCGAGGGGCTCCACGCCGCGCACGAGCTCCGCGACGAGAACGGCCAGCCCCTCGGCGTCGTTCATCGCGACGTGTCCCCCCAGAACATCCTCGTCGGCGTCGACGGCGTGGCGCGCGTCGTCGACTTCGGCGTCGCGAAGGCGACGGGGCGCAGCTACAAGACGCAGACGGGCGAGATCCGCGGCAAGGTCGGCTACATGGCGCCGGAGCAGATGTTCGGCGAGGAGCTCGACCGCCGCGTCGACGTCTACGCGAGCGGCGTCGTGCTGTGGGAGGCCCTCGCCGGCGAGCGCCTCTTCAACGCGCCGACCGACGCCGCGCTCGTGCTCCTCGTCACGAAGGGGACGATGACGCCGCCGAGCGTCACGCGCGGAGAGCGCCTGCCGGAGGGGCTCGATCAGCTCGTCGAGCGCGCGCTCGCGCAGGATCCGGCCGCGCGCTTCGCGACGACGGCGGAGATGAGCCGCCGCCTCACGGAGGTGGTGAAGCCGGCGAGCCGCGACGAGGTCGGCCAGCTCGTGCGCGGTCTCTGCCCGCAGGAGACCGAGGCGCGCGCGCGCTTCTTCAAGTCGCCCACGCCGTCGTCGCCGTCGTTCAGCGCGTCGGTGATGAACGCCGAGTCGAAGGCGGTCCTCGAGGTCCTCACTCGAGCGACGATGTCGCGCGAGGTGTCGAGCGTCGACGCGATCCCGCAGCGCGGGGTCCCCGTCCGTCTCTCCGTCCTCGCGATCATGGCGATCCTCTCGACCGGCTTCCTCTTCTATGCGCTCTACGCGGGGCGACTCCAGGCGAGCGCGCCGCCGGTGACGGCGATCGCCGCGCCGGAGCCCGAGCCGCCGCCTGCGGTCACGGTGCCGCCTGCGCCTGCGCCGCCGCCTCCTCCTCCCGCGCCGAGCGCCGCGCCGGTCGCGAAGCCGGCGAAGCACAAGCCTGCGCCGAAGCCGCCGGCGAAGGACTGCACTCCGCCGTACACGACCGACGCGGCGGGCAACCGTCACTACAAGCCGGAATGCATCTGAGCTCCGCGCGCGCGGCGTTCGCGGCCGTCTTCCTGATCTCGCTGCCCTGTCGTCGCATCGAGACCACAGAGGCGGTGTAGCGGCGACGCAGCAAGCGCCGACGCGCGCACGTCGTAGTGCATCTTTGCACGCGGCACGGACCGTGCTCAGAGCGGTCCGCGTGAGCGCATGCGGCGCCGTATTCCAGGCTTCACCCGCCGGCGACCCGTGCGCGTGCGGAGCCGCCGACTCCGCAATTGTTCGTTGGAGCTCGCATGATTCTCGAGGTGTGGGGGACCCTTTTACCGTGCGCCGTGCCCTCATAGTCGACGACGACCCGTCACTCACCGAGGCTCTTCGCCGCTCGCTGCGGGGGTGGGGTTTCAATTTCGTTGAAATAGCCTATTCCGGTGGCTCGGCGCTGGCGCTCCTGTCCCACGGCCACTACGAGTTGGTCCTCCTCGACGTCCATTTCGACGGCGACTGGCGGGCGGTGCTCGCCGCCGCGCAGGCGTCGGATCCACCGGCCGCCGTGCTCATGATGTCGGGGGTGGGGGACATCAAGACGGCCGTAGAGTCGCTGCGGCTCGGCGCCTCCGATTTCATCGAGAAGCCGATCGAGCCCTCCGTGCTTCGCGTTCGTCTGGACCGAGCGGTCGGCGCCGCAGGCCGGCCGCCGGCGGAGCCGTCTTCGCAACGTGGACGCGGCGAGGCCAAGCCACCTCCTTCGCATTCCCGCGTGCACTCGGCTCGCGTCCGCGAGCGCATCTCCGAGCGCGTCTCCGATCGAGATCCGACGAGCGCCGTCATGAAGAGCACGCTCGCGCTCGCCGATCGGGTCGCCTCGACGCCGGCGTCGTCGGCGCTCATCGTCGGCGAGAGCGGCGTGGGGAAGGAGGTCCTCGCGGCGCGGATTCACGAGAGGAGCGCGCGGCGCGAGGGGCCGTTCGTTCGCGTCAACCTGGCGGCGATCCCCGCGACCGTGATCGAAGCCGAGCTCTTCGGGAACACGCGCGGCGCCTTCACCGACGCCAAACGCGATCGCGTCGGCTACCTCGCCTCCGCCGACGGCGGCACGATCTTGCTCGACGAGATCGGCGAGTTCCGACTCGATCTGCAGGCCAAGCTGCTGCGTGCGATCGAAGAGCGGCGCTTCTACCCTGTCGGCTCCGATCGCGAGCGGGCGATCAACGTGCGGATCCTCGCGGCGACGAACCGCGACCCGGACGATCTCGTCCAGGCGAAGATCCTCCGCGCGGATCTCTTCTATCGGCTTGGGACCCTCATCCGGATCCCTCCGCTCCGCGAGCGCATCGACGAGGTGATCCCCCTCGCGAACGAGTTCGTCGCGCATTTCTGCCAGGAGTTCGGGCGCTCTCCGTGCCGGCTCGGCGAGGAAGCGACGGAGGAGCTCCTTCGCCACGCGTGGCCGGGCAACATCCGTGAGCTTCGGAACGTCATCGAGCGCGCGGTGATGATGTGCGAAGGCGATACGATCGGGCCCGGCCTCATCGAGCCCACGACGAAGCCTCGCCACGGCGTGCCGCCGCTTCAGCTGCGGGACGCGCGTGGGCGATCCGTCGACGAGGTGGAGCGCGAGCACATCCTGCGCGTCCTCAAGCTCGCCGGCGACTCGAAGTCGGCCGCGGCGCATCTCCTCGGTGTCTCGCGCTCGACGCTCTACGAGAAGATGAAGCGCTACGGCATCGAGCGCTGAACGTGGAGACCGGCGCCCGACCTCGAACGGCGCAACTCGAAGCCGCGGCCCGCTCTCGCTCGCTTCCTCGCCGCGCGCCGCGTGTCGCGCCGAGTCCTCCGTAGGTGCGCGCGGTCGTGAACGTTGGGGCTAGCGTCGCTTCTTCGTCGGCTTTGCGGGCGGGAGATCCGCTGCGCGCGTGATGGGCATCGGGGCGGCGCTGGGGGGTGGGGCGGCTTCGAGCGGCGGGACGATCGACGCGGGGGCGGGGGGCGTTGCGTCGGTCGTCGCGGTCGTCTCGTTGGTCGCGTTCGTCTCGGTGAAGACGACGGGCGGGGCGGAGACGGCGGCGCTGCGCGACGTCTGCGCGATGCGGGCGCCCTCGGTTCCGATGAGGACGAGCAGCGCGACGGAGATCGCGGCGGTCGCGACGCCGAGGATGCGGACCGCGCGGCGGCGCGAGAAGCCCGGCGACGGTCGCGGCGCGATGACGGTCGGGAGATCGCGGCTGATGCTGTGCTTCCGCGAGCGCTTGCGGGCGCGCGGCGCGAGGTCGCGCACCGCCGGCGCGAGCTCCGCGAGCGGGACGGGCGGCGTGGGGAACGCGCTTTGCGGGTACGCGCCGGAGGCGATCACCGTCGTCGACATCGCCGAGCGATGGCGACGCATCGCGACGCGATCGCCTGCGAAGTCGGGATCTTTGGCGAACGTGGTCAATGCGTCGGCGAGATCGATCGCGCGGTATGCGCCGCGCGCCAGCACCGCGCGCAGGTCCGCCGGGACGCGACCGGCGAGCATCGTGTCGATGAGCTTCGCGATCGAGCGGACGTCGTCGCGCGGCTGCACGTCGGACACGCTCCCGATGCCGGCGAGCTGCACGTCGACGAGGCCGGAGGCCGACCACGCGAGGTACACGTTGCTCGCGTCGATCGCGCCGTGCGCGAGCCCGTACCCGTTCGCCTCCGCGACCGCGTCGCACACGCCGAGCGCGACTTCGATCGCGTCGTGGGTGGTGAGGGGGCCCTTCCGCGCGAGGTGGCGGCGCAGGCTGCTGCTCGCGACGTGCTCGCGCGCGATCCACGCCGCGCCCTCGGCCGTGTCGCCGACGTCGAGGACGCGAACGACGTGCGCGCCCGTGAGGTCCCTCGCGCGCCGCGCCCCCGCCACCGCAGCGCGCGGAACGAACGAGATATGCACGCGTTTTCCGTCCCGAAGGTCCGTGGCCGCGTAGCCGTCCTCCGCGGGTCCCTCGATGAGGTACCTCCCGTCGAGCAGCTGTCCTTCCCGGTCACGCGCCATCGTCAGGTAAGGTTAGGTAGCACATGTAGGCGCGGGTGGTAGCCCCAATCCCAACATTTCTGACTCTCTCGCCGGACCGGGAGTTGGGTGGTGGACTCGGGGATGACGCGATGGCTGGGACGTGGGCGTGATGCGGAGCGAAACGGCAGATCCTCGCGACGCCGCATACCGAAGGCGTCACGGCGTGCTGGAGAGTCGTGCGCGCCTAAGTAAAGAACACATAGCCGCTGCACCACCGCCGCCGCTGGCGTCCTCGCGTTACTTCTTCGCGACGAGCGCCTTCACCGCGGGCGTGATGCGGGTGAACCACTCGCGCGGCGGGTCGGGCTGGCGCTCGATGCCGATGACGACGTGCTGGATCTCGCCGTCCTCGACGAGGAAGAGCGGGCCGCCGCTGTCGCCGCCGGACGAGTAGTACTCGCTGCCGAGGCCCGTCGTGTAGCCGTGCGGCGTGCCGTCGAAGACCGTGAGCGGCGTCGACTTCACGAGCGGCGCGTTGCGCTCCTGCCACTGGCGGCCGACCGCGACCGCGGTGAGCGTCTCGTCGCCGAGCTCTCCGACGTCGCGGAGCTCCGGGTAGTGCTCGATCTCGATCGGGGTCGCGAGCGTCAGCACCGCCGCGTCCTCCTTCCAGACCTCCTCGTTGAACGCGCGCGAGCTCACGACCGAGCCGAGCTTCGTCGCGTTCGACTGCGGGCGGCCCGGCGCGTACGGCGCCTTCACCACGAACGTCGTGCCGCCCATGCAGTGCGCCGCGGTGAGCACGCGCGTCGGGGAAACCAGCACGCCCGTGCAGTAGTCCTGCGCGCGGTTGTTCACGAGGACCTGGACGACCTCGGGGAGCCCGGTCGGCTCGCCGTCCTGCTTGCCGCCGATGACGGCGGACTCGGTCGAGCCCTGCTCCTCGGCCTCCAGCGCCGGTGCCGCGCAGGCGACGGTGGTGGCGATCCCGAGGACGAGGGCGATGCGGGCGAGCATGCCTACATGTCATCCAAGACGTGTGCCGATGTAGGCGCATAGCGATTTCAGAGAGTTGCGATTCCGTGTGGGCTGGATTCGGCCGCCACGGGTGGATCCTGGATCCAGCGGCTCGTCGGCAGCCGCTTCTCGCGGGCGGACGGGAGAAGTAGAGGAGGGGCCATGAAGCGCATCCTTCTGGCCGCTCCTCTCCTCTTGTCCATGTCCCTCGCGTGCGGGTCCGATCCGCCGCCGCCGCCTGCGCCGCTGCCGCCGCCGGAGCCCACCGTCGCTCCGCCGCCGACCACGCCGCCGGTCGAGGCGAAGCCCGCCGAGCCGACGCCGGAGGAGAAGAAGAAGCAAGAGCAGATCGCGGCGCTCGAGAAGGACCGCGCCAAGATGAAGGCCGACCTCGAGAAGGAGAAGGCGCGCTGGACGCCCGAGCTCAAGGCCGAGGCGACGAAGCTGGCGGACAAGGCCTACCCGAACGGCAAGGACGCGATCAAAGCGGCCGTCGCGGCGAAGACGCGGAAGCCCGAGAACGCGGCGCGCGACAAGTACCGGCACCCGGTCGAGACGCTCGACTTCTTCGGCTTCAAGCCGACGATGACGGTGCTCGAGTACAGCCCGGGCGAGGGCTGGTACACGGAGCTCCTCGCGCCCGCGCTCGCGAAGAAGGGCAAGCTCGTCGCGACGAACGGCGATCCGAACGGGCCCGCGCTCGAGCGCAGCACGTTCTACGCCGAGCGGTTCAAGTCGTTCCTCGAGACGTCGCCCGAGCTCTACGGCAAGGTCGAGACGCAGCTCGTCGACGGCAAGAACCCGGACGTCGCGCGCGAGAACCAGTTCGACATGGTCCTCGTGATGCGCGCGCTCCACGGCATGGTGAACCAGGGCAAGCTCGACGCGTGGCTCGCCACCTTCCACAAGAGCCTCAAGAACGGCGGCGTCCTCGGGATCGAGGAGCACCGCGCGCCGGAGGGCTCGAACGCGGAGGAGATGGCGAAGAAGGGCTACCTCCCGGAGAAGTGGACGATCGAGAAGATCGAGGCCGCGGGCTTCAAGCTCGCCGGAAAGGCCGAGATCAACGCGAACAAGGCGGACACGAAGGACCACCCCGACGGCGTGTGGTCGCTCCCGCCCACGCTGAAGGGCGGCGACAAGGACCGCGAGAAGTACACGGCGATCGGCGAGAGCGATCGCATGACCCTCAAGTTCACGAAGGTCGTGAAGAAGTAGCCGATGAGCGAGGGGGAGCACGAGAGCGAAGAGCACAAGCCGTACATCCCCGCCGACGAGGTCATCGCCGAGTTCACGCTCAAGGCGATCCTCATCGGCGCGGTGTTCGGCGTCATCTTCGGCGCCGCGACGGTGTACCTCGCGCTCAAGGCAGGGCTCACCGTGTCGGCGTCGATCCCGATCGCGGTCCTCTCGATCTCGCTCCTCCGCCGCCTCGGCGGCTCCACCATCCTCGAGAACAACATCGTCCAGACGATCGGCTCCGCCGGCGAGTCGATCGCGGCCGGCGTCGTCTTCACGCTCCCCGGCTTCCTCTTCCTCTCGCGCGACACCGGCACCGGCGTCAGCGTCGGCGAGCACTACTTCTCGTACTGGACCATCTTCACGCTCGCGCTCCTCGGCGGCGCGCTCGGCGTCATGATGATGATCCCGCTCCGGCGATCGCTCATCGTCAACGAGCACAAGAACCTCCCGTACCCGGAGGGCACCGCCTGCGCGCAGGTGCTCATCGCGGGCGAGAAGGGCGGCAAGCTCGCCGCGGTCGCGTATCGCGGCGTGCTCTTCGCGTTCGTCTACGCGCTCCTCCAGAAGGTCGTGAAGGTCATCGCGGAGACGCCCGCGCTCGTCACGCAGCAGACGAACAAGTACTTCCCGAGCGCGACGCTCAACGGCGAGATCACGCCCGAGTACCTCGGCGTCGGCTACATCGTCGGCCCGCGCATCGGCGGCGTGCTCGTCGCCGGCGGCGTCCTCGCGTGGCTCGCGCTCATCCCCTTGCTCGCGTCGCTCGTCCCCGCCGACGCGATCGCGCTGCAGCTCGTGAAGCTCGGCTACCTCGCCGACGTCGCGACGAAGGGCGGCAAGGGCGGCTGGGATCCGGAGACCCACACGTTCGGCAACACCGCGGTCGCGATCTACTTCGCGTACGTGCGTCAGATCGGCGCCGGCGCGGTCGCGGCTGGCGGGTTCATCACGCTGCTGAAGACGCTCCCCACCATCGTGTCGTCGTTCAAGGAGAGCGTCGCGGCGCTGCGGAAGGGCGTGAGCGCGGCCGCGCAGAAGCGCACCGAGCGCGATCTGCCGATCACGTACGTCGTGGTCGGCTGCGGCGTGCTCGTCCTGACGATGGCGATCCTGCCGTTCCTCCCCGGCACCGGGCTCTTCTCGAAGCTCGTGCTCGGGATCTTCATCGTCGTCTTCGGCTTCTTCTTCGTCACCGTCTCGAGCCGCATCGTCGGCATCATCGGCTCGTCGTCGAACCCGATCTCGGGCATGACGATCGCGACGCTCATGGCGACGAGCCTCGTCTTCGTCGGCGTCGGCTGGACCGGCGACGTGTACCAGCCGATGGCGCTCTGCGTCGGCAGCATGGTCTGCATCGCCGCCGCGAACGCGGGCGCGACGTCGCAGGACCTGAAGACGGGCTACCTCGTCGGCGCGACGCCGCGCTTCCAGCAGCTCGGCCTCGTCATCGGCTGCGTCACCGCCGCCGCCGTCATCGGCGTCACGGTGCAGGTCCTCGACCACCCCTCCGCCGAGCAAGCGGCGCAGGGCATCACGCACGCGATCGGCACCGAGAAGTTCCCCGCCCCGCAGGGGACGTTGATGGCGACGCTCATCAAGGGCCTCCTCGCGTTCAACCTCGATTGGAACTTCGTCCTCGTCGGCGCGTTCCTCGCGATCACGATGGAGCTCTGCGGGATCCCGTCGCTCTCGTTCGCGGTCGGCGCGTACCTCCCGCTCTCGACGACGGCGCCGATCTTCGCCGGCAGCGTGATCAAGGGCTTCGCGGACTGGGCGGGGAAGAAGAAGGGCGAGGAGAAGAGCGCGGAGGACGAGGAGCTCGGGCCGGGGAACCTCTTCGCGACGGGCCTCGTCGCGGGCGGCGCGATCGCGGGCGTCGTCGTCGCGATCTTCTCGGCGAAGGACTCCTGGGCGGAGGGCCTCAAGGCGCTCAGCATCGAGCATTCGCTCGTCGCCGCGCTCGGCCCCAAGGGCTACGAGGCGCTCGGCGCGCTCTGTTTCGCGGGGATGGCGGCGGTCCTCTACAAGGTCGCGCGGAGCAAGGTCTCCGCGTAAGCTCGGGCGCCAATGGGTTACACGCGCCTCGGTCTCGTCGCTGCTGCTCTCGTCCTCGTCGTCGCGTGCGACGAGAAGAAGGAGGCGACGCCCACCGCCACGTCCGCGTCGGCGGTGGCGTCGGTCGTCGTTCCGCCGCCGCCGCCGCCCGAGACCGCGTCGGCCGCGCCGTCGGCCGCTCCGTCGGCGTCTGCGGACGGGAGCTCGCAGCTCGTGAGCGGCGAGCCGGACGATCGCATCGTCACGGTGAAGGATCCGAGCAAGGACGCGACCGTCTCGGTGAAGGTCGCGCCCGCCGGATCGCTCACGCTCTTCCTCCCGGATTACCCCGGCACGGTGTGGGCCTTCGAGAAGGCGGACGGCTCCGTCGGCAAGCCGAAGGAGGAGGTCATCCCCGGCTTCGCGCCGAAGACCAACGGCCACCAGTTCAAGTGGACCGGCGTGAAGGCCGGCAAGTCGACCGCGACCTTCGGCAACAAGAAGGCCGGCGACAAGACCGCGAAGCCGACGCAGACCTTCACCCTGACGATCGACGCGAGCTGACGCAGGCTCCGGGCGCTACTTCGGACCGGTGCAGAACACGGCCTTCACGAGGCCCTTGTCGTTGTCGGGATCGCACTGCGTGATCGCGCCGTCGTCGTTCGGGATCACGGTCACGTCGACGCCGGGGCCGGAGGAGGGCGGCGCGCCCCACGTGCATTTCACCGACTCGCACGCGCCGGGCTGGAGCACGTTCGCCGTCTTCGCGCCGCAGGCCTTCGTCGTCCCGACGTAGAAGCCGACGCTCACGCCGGCGCCGATCGGCGCGGTGCCGCGGTTGCAGACCGGGGTCGCGAGCTCGGCCGCCGAGCCGTTGCACGCGAACGCGGCGGAGACCTGCGAGGTGAGGTCGCCGATGTCGGTCGCGTTCTGCGTGCCGGGGACGTTCTGGCGGAAGTTGTTGAGGCCCGGCTGCGTCCAGTTCGTCGCCCACGCGCTGGTCTTCGGGATCGTGCCGTCCTCGGAGACGTTGGTGACGGCGTACGCGTGCTGGTTCCAGATCGATCGCGAGCGGACCCACTGATCGTTGGCGTCTTCGTAGACGCGAATGCCTTGCGTCGCCTTCGGGTGGTTCGCGCGGCAGGTCTTGCCGCTGCCGGGTGTGCCGGCCGGCGGATCGGCGCACTGCGTTCCGAAGAGCTCGCACGCGGCGACGTCGCGATCGGCGCAGCACTCCGCGCTCGTCGTGCAGCGGCAGAGGCCGCTCACGCAGGAGCCGCTGACGCAGTCGGTGTTCGCGAGGCAGCGAAGGCCGGCGAACTGCGAATCGATCCGCGTGCCGGGCTCGAGCTGTCCGCGGTCGGGCGTCGCGTCGGTCGCGAGGCAGGGGCGGCCTTGTCCGATCTCACCGCAGGCGGTGTTGCTCGGGACGACGAGCTCGGCGCGGAAGTCTCCGTCGACGTCGGCGACGATCGGGTTCTCGTTCCAGGTGCAGGAGGAGCGGTAGCGCGAGAAGAGGACGGTGCCGTCGGTGCCGGAGTAGACGCGGGTGAAGCACTCGTCGGCGTAGACGACCTCGGCCTTGCCGTCGGCCTCGAAGTCGAAGACGGAGCTGCCGGTGACGTTGGAGGAGATGTCCTGCGTCGCGCGGGACCAGAGGATCTTGTCGGGGCACGCGCCGCCGCTCACGTGATCGCAGTGCGCGCGGTCTTCGCATTTGCCGCCCGGGCGCGGCGTCGCCTGGCAGTCGGGATCGAAGACGGTGTAGAAGGCCTCGCCCGCAATCCCGATTTCGGGCAGCCCGTCGCCGTCGAAGTCGGCAATCGTGGGCGGGCCTCCGCCGCCGCCGGGGACCGGGAGCGTCATGCCCATGAAGACGCTGTGGTCGGTCTTGAACACGGAGACGGAGCCGCCCGCCGCGACCGCGATCTCGGGGACGGCGGTGACGCCGGGCGCGGGGTCGAAGTCGGCGACGGCGGCCCAGCCCGGCGGGCTCGACGTCGTCTGATCGTAATAGGTCTCTTCGACCCAGGCGTTCGCGGCGCCGTCGAACTCCCAAATACGCGCGCCGTTCGTCATTTCGATCTTCGGATCGGCGTCGAGGTTCGCGAGGACGGGGTGCATGCCCTGGCGGTACGTCGCGTAGTTCGCCGGCGGCGCGGCGCGGAGGCGGCCCGTCGCGCCGTCGAACACCCAGCCTTCGCGGATGATCTCCGGAATGCCGTCGTCGTCGAGGTCGTGAATGCTCGGCGAGGCCCAGTTGTTCTTTCCGAAGTTCAGGCCGGCCGTCGTGTTCACGGCGGGGACGTCCGCGGTGAAGACGGTCACGCCGTTCGTCTGGGTCGCCTTCTTCGTGAGCCAGAGCGGCTCCCACGTCCCGCTCTTCCGCGTGAAGGCCATCATCGTCTCGGTGACGGTGTTCTCGGCGGTGGTGAAGGCGACGATGTCGGGCAGTCCGTCGCCGTCGAGATCGCCGATCGCGGGGACGGCGGAGGAGCGGAACCAGTCGGTCTGCCCGTCGCCGTCGAGATCGACGCCGCCGAGGACGGCCTCTTGCGTGCAGTCGGTCCCGCGGAGGATGCGGAGGACGCCGAGGTGCTCCGTGTATTGCCCCGCGTCCGGCTTCACCGGCACGGTGAAGGGCGCGACGATGCTCGGCGGCGTCGGCAGCGCGCCGAAGCGCACGACGAGCGGCGTCGTCTGGACGTCGACGTGGTTCGGGAAGGGATCGCCGGGGATCGGGATCGCGCTCGGGAACTCGCATTTCGTCTTCGGCGCGAAGTTGCCGGGGACGACGATGCGGCGGCACTCGCTGTTGCTGGCGCCGGGCTGGAACGGAACGCACTGCCTCGTGAGCGGATCGCAGTACGTGTCGTACTGGCACGTGCCGGAGTCGGGCCCCGCGTCGGGTCCGCAGCTCGCTTGCGGCGGCGGCGTGACGTTCACGTCGTCGGGCGGACCGACCGGCGCGTCGGTCGGGGTGAAGCCGCCGGAGCTCGAGCTCGTGTTCCCGTCCGGGCCGGCGTCGGGATCGACGAAGGCGGAGTCGGCGGAGCTCCCGCATCCGGCCGCCCACGCGACTCCGAGGGCGACGGCGCACAGCGCCGCGAAGGTCTTTCGCTGCATGCGCCCGATGCTATCAGTCTATTTGGCTGTCCTTCGGCTCGCCGAGCAGGAGGCGGTTCTTCGGGGTGATCGCGGCGGGCACGAGCTGGGTGTGGACGGCGTAGCCGCGCTCGGCGAGGCGGCGCGCGCGCGTCGCGTCGATCGCGAGCGGCAGGTCGACCCATCCCGCGAGGCCGCCCGCGTCGCAGGTCTCCTCGTCGTGGCAGCAGGGCAGGACCGCGACGCGCGCCCGCGCCGCCGCCGCGGCGTCGAGGACCGCGTCGGTCAACGCGCCGCAGGCGTGGGACGACACCACGACGTCGCCGGACGCGAGCTGGACCTCGGCGATCGGGCGCTCTTCGAACGTGACGCGACCCGCGAGGCGCGGCCACTCCGCGACGAGCGCCTCCGCGAGGCGGCCTGCGCTCTTCGGGATCCGCTTGTCGACGGAGAGCGCGGACGGCGACGTGTCGTCGAGGAGCAGCATGAGGAACGCGACGAGCCCGTGGCCGCAGGCGAGGTCGACGACGCGGCCGCCGCGGAAGCGCCGCCGCGTGCGCCGCGCGACCTCCCACGACTCGTAGAGCTCCTTGCGCGGGAGCGCGGAGGTGGAGCACACGACGCGCCCGATCCGATCGAAGAGCGTGCTCCCCGCGAAGTGGTGCGCGCTCGTCGGCTTGAGGCGGACGCGGCTCGACGGATCGAAGGCCATTCAGGGGGGAGGGGCGTCGACTTTGTGCGCGCCGGTGCCGGGCGGGTTCTGGTACCAGCCCGGATCGGCGTAGCTCGTGATGCCGGCGCGGACCTTCAGCACCGTGAACATGCCGCCCATCTCGATCGCGCCGAACGGGCCGGTGCCCGTCATCATCGGGAGCGTGTTCTTCGGGAGCCCCATCTCCATCATGTCGCCCATTCCCTTTTCGCCCATGGCCATGTACCCGGGGAGGAGACTCCGCACTTTGTCCTCGAGCGCGGGGGGCTGCGCGACGCCGATCATGTTGGGGATATCGTGGCTCATCGCGTTCATCGTGTGATGCGATTTGTGGCAATGAAATGCCCAGTCGCCCTCGACGTTCGCGACGAGCTCCACCGTCCGCGTCGACCCGACCGGCACGTTCACCGTCGTCTCGGGCCGGCGCGCGCTCTTCGGGACGACGCCGCCGTCGGTCCCGACCTCCTCGAAGGTGTAGCCGTGGACGTGGATGGGGTGGCTGTCCATCGACAGGTTGCCGAACGAGAAGCGGACGCGCTCGCCCTTCTTCACGACCCACGGATCGGTCCCCGGCCAGACGCGGCTGTTGAAGGTGAAGAGGTTGAAGTCGTTCATCACCATCGGGTTCGGCGTCGCGGTGCCGGGCTCGACGAACCACTCGCCGAGCATGACGACGAAGTGGCGGTCGACCTTCGGCACCTCCGGCACCTTCGGGTGGACGACGAAGAAGCCCATCATCCCCATCGCCATCTGGACCATTTCGTCCGAGTGCGGGTGATACATGTGGACGCCGTGCTGCCGGAGCGTGAACTCGTAGACGTAGGTCTCGCCCGGTTTGATGTGGTCCTGGTTGAGCCCGGCGACGCCGTCCTGGCCGTTGGGGAGGAGGATGCCGTGCCAGTGCACGCTCGTGCGCTCCGGCAGCTTGTTCGTGACGTAGAAGCGGACGCGATCGCCCTCGACCGCCTCGATCGTGGGTCCGGGCGAAGATCCGTTGTAGCCCCACGCATTGACGATCATGCCCGGCGCGAACTCGCGTTTGACCTGCTCCGCGGTGAGGCGAAACTCCTTTACGCCGTCTTTCATCACGTACGGCAGCGTCGAGCCGTTGGGGGTGACGACGGGGACGTACTGCTGCGCGAAGGCGGTCTTCGCGCAGAGCACGAGGATCAGGACGAGCAATCGAGGGAGGAGCTTCATGCGATTACCGTGGATTGTTCGGGGTGAGGCGAGAGCCGACGATGCGCTCGAGCTCGCTGCGCGCGATCCAGTAATCGCGGAGCGCGGCGATGGAGTCGGTATAGGCCGTGAACTCGGCCTGACGAGCCTGGAGGAGCTGGTAGACGCCGAGGAGCATCGCGTCGTATTGCTGCTGCGAATAACGGACGATGTCCTCGCGTAGTGGGATGATCGTCCGCGTGTAGTCGCTCACCGTCGCGCGGGCCGCGACGAGCTTGGCGCGGCCCGCGCGCACGTCGGCGCGGACGTCGACGGCGAGGGCCTGGAGCTCGTCGTCGGTGCGGCGGGCCATCGCCTCGAGCCGCGCGATCGCGCCCTGCCGCTGATCGAAGAGCGGGATCTCGAGCGCGACGCTCGGTCCGAACGAGTAGCGGCGGGTCTCGCGCAGGCGGCCGGCCTCGACCGCGACGTCGACCTTGCCGAACCAGCGCGTCGTCTTGGCGAGCGAGATCGCGGACGTGAGCGCCTGGAGGCTGCGCCGCCCCGCGGCGAGGTCGAGGCGCTCCCCCACCGCGCGCGCCTCGAGGTGCTCGAGCGAGGGCTCCTCCGGCGGGAGGTCGGGCAGCCGGCGCGGGAGCTTCCACGCCGTGCGCGGGCCCCACACCCCCATGTGTTTGTCGAGCTCGGTGCGGGCGACGGCGGCGTCGGTGACGGCGCGCCGGAGCGCGAGCGCCTGGTCGGCGGCGAGGGCGAGCTCGCTGCTCAGCGCGAGGTCGTTCATGTTGCCGGCCGCGTGCTGGCGGCGCGCGAGCTCGGCCGCGGTCTGCGACGCCTCGTTCAGGAGCGTGCTCACGGCCGCGGTCTGCTCGGCGGCCTGGGCCTCGTAGTAGGCCCGGCGGACGTCGGCGGCGAGGTCGATCACCTCGAAGGCGACGCGGAGCTTCGTCGCCTCGAGCTCGGTCGCCGCGACGCGCTTCTTCATCGGCAGCGTCACGACGTCGAGGAAGCTCTGCTCCACGCTCGCGAAGAGGTTCGGGACGATGTGCTCGCCGTCCCAGGCGGTCTTGCCGAAGCCGAAGACGGGGTTCGAGAGGAGCCCGGCCTGGACGAGGTCGGCCTGACCGATCGCGAGCTCCTCGAGGAGCGCGCGCACGCGCGGGCTCGCGAGGAGGGCGATCTGGACCGCCGCGTCGACGCCGAGCTCGCGCGCGAGGAGCGCGTCGATCGCCTTCTTCGCCTCGTCGTCTTCTTTCGTCTGCCGGTCCCATCGAAGGTCGTGTCCGATCCGCGCGCGTACGTCGTCGCGGACGTCCGCCGTCGCGCGGGTGGGCGTGGTCGACGCGCAGCCGGTGACCGTCGCGGCGAGGAGCAAGAGGCCGTAGGAGAGCGCGCGCATCACTTCTTCGGCGCGAGCGTCATCCCGCATTTCGGGCACTTCGTCGCGTGGTCGGCGGTCACTTCGGGGTGCATCGGGCACGCGTAGACGACGGGGCCGGCGTCGGCGGGCGCGACGGCGACGTTCAGCGCGGCGACGGGATCGACGCTCTCGGGCGCGGCCGGGTTCGAGGGATCGCGCGACGAGCTGGCGACGGGCGCCGGCGCGGGCGAGCACGCGGCGACCGCCATGGCGATCGCGACGAGCCATTCGAAGGAAGGGCGCATGAGACGGGCGGTATACCTCGCCGCCGCGGGGAGGGATGCAGGAATGCTCACGGCGCTGCCGACGCACGAGGTCGCAGGCTCTTACAGGGGTCGCGTCGAAAGTGCTAAGGGACATCGGAATGACGTCGTCGGCCGTCTCCGAGATGCTCGAACGCCGCGCGGAGCTCCTCCGTTTCGTGCGCGGCCGCGTCGAGAGCGACGCGGTCGCGGAGGAGATCCTCCAGTCCGCGCTCCTCCGCGGCGTCGAGCACGCGGCCGAGCTCCGCGCCGACGAGAGCGCGGTGGCGTGGATGTACCGCACGCTGCGGAACGCGGTCGTGGACCACTACCGCCGCCGCGACGCCGCCGGCCGCGCGCTCGAGGAGGTCGCCGCGGGCGCGACGGAGGCGAGCGACGACGTGCCGCCCGACGAGAAGCCGCGCGCGTGCGCGTGCGTTCGGAGGCTCGCGAAGGGCTTGAAGCCCGAGTACGCGCGGATGCTCGAGCAGGTCGACCTCGAGGAGCGATCGCTCGGCGAGGTCGCCGCGGAGGCGGGCATCACGACGAACAACGCGGCCGTCCGCCTCCACCGCGCCCGCGCCGCGCTGCGCGAGGCCGTCGTCGCGACGTGCAAGTCCTGCGCGACGCACGGCTGCGTCGACTGCACCTGCAAGCACGGCGTGTAAGCGCCGCCCCTCCCGCGCGTCAGCCCCGCCATGAAGACCGACCCCGTCTGCGGAATGAAGGTCGACCCCGCGAAGGCGAAGCACGTCCTCGAGCACGAGGGCGAGACGCATTTCTTCTGCAACCCACGCTGCAAAGACAAATTCGCCGCCAACCCCGCGAAGTACCTCGCGCCGCCCGCGCCGGAGGAGGACCTCGATCGGGGCCCCAGAAGCGGCCGCGAGAGCGGTCGCGAAGCGACCCAGTACACGTGCCCGATGCATCCGGAGGTGGTGCAGCTGGGTCCCGGTGCGTGCCCGAAGTGCGGGATGGCGCTCGAGCCGAAGGAGGTCACCGCGGAGGCGGGGCCGGACCCCGAGCTCATCGACATGCGGCGGCGTCTCGTCGTCGCCGCGGTCTTCACGGTGCCGCTCTTCGTCATCGCGATGGGCGGTCACTTCGTGCATGCGTTCCACGGCTCGCTGTGGACGTGGGTGCAGCTCGTGCTCGCGACGCCGGTCGTCCTCTGGTGCGCCGCGCCGTTCTTCGTCCGCGGCGCGCGCTCGATCCCGGCGCTCTCCCCGAACATGTTCACGCTCATCGCGCTCGGCGTCGGCGTCGCGTACGTGCACAGCCTCGTCGCCGCCCTCGCGCCGGGGGTCTTCCCGGCGCCGCCGGAGGTCTACTTCGAGACCGCGGCGATGGTGACGACGCTGGTCCTGGCCGGCCAGGTGCTGGAGCTCCGCGCGCGCCATCACACGGCGGAGGCGATCCGCGCCCTCCTCGCGCTGGCGCCGAAGACCGCGCGGCGCGTCGCCGACGACGGCACCGAGTCCGACGTCGAGCTCGTCGAGCTGCGCGAGGGCGACCGCGTGCGCGTGCGCCCCGGCGAGCGCGTGCCGGCCGACGGTGACGTCGTCGAGGGCGAGTCGGCGGTGGACGAGTCGATGCTGACGGGCGAGCCGCTTCCCGTCGAGAAGGCCGCCGGCGCGAGCGTGACCGGCGGCACGATGAACGGCGACGGCGCGCTCCTGGTCCGCGTGGCCCGCACCGGCAAGGACTCGACCCTCGCGAAGATCGTGCAGCTCGTCTCGCAAGCCGCGCGCTCGCGTGCGCGTGTGCAGCAGCTCGTGGACCGCGTCAGCGCGTACTTCGTGCCCGCCGTCGTCGCGCTCGCGATCGGGACCTTCATCGCGTGGCTCGCGCTCGGTCCCGAGCCGCGCTTCGCGCACGCCCTCGTGACGGGCATCGCGGTGCTCGTCATCGCGTGCCCGTGCGCGCTCGGCCTCGCGACGCCGATGTCGATCATGGTCGCGACCGGCGCCGGCGCCCGCGCGGGCATCCTCGTGAAGGACGCCGACGCGCTCGAGCGCCTGGCGCACGTCACGACGCTCGTCGTCGACAAGACCGGCACCCTCACCGCCGGCAAGCCCCGCGTCCACGAGGTCCTCCTCGCCCCGACCACCGACCGCGCGCGCCTCTTCACGCTCCTCCTCGCCGCCGAAAAGCAGAGCGAGCACCCGCTCGCCCGCGCGATCGTCGCGTACCTCACGGACCGCGCAGCGACCGCCGCCGACGCGGCGCGCGTCGAGGCGGTGCGTGGGAAGGGCATCGTCGCGGGCCCGCTCGTCTTCGGGACCGCCGCGTTGCTCGCCGACCGCGGCGTGACGATTCCCACAACCACGGTTGTGCAATCCACCAGCGAGGCCGGTCGCGAGGAGGCGCTCGACGCGGCGGTGGCGAGGCTGCGTGCGCGGGGGCTCACGGTGTCGTTCGCGGCGCTCGACGGCGCGTTCGCCGGAGTCGTCGCGATCGGCGACGCGCTGAAGCCCGGAGCGGAGGAGGCGCTCGCGGTCTTGCGGGGGCGTGGGTTGCGCGTCGTGATGCTCACCGGGGACGCGAAGGCGACGGCGCGGGCGGTCGCGCGGGAGGCGGGGTTCACCGACGCCGAGCTCGAGCGGGACGTCGTCGCCGAGGTGTTGCCGGCGGACAAGGTCGCGACGGTGGAGCGGCTCGAGAAGGAAGGCGCGATCGTCGCGATGGCCGGCGACGGCATCAACGACGCGCCGGCGCTCGCGCGCGCACACGTCGGCATCGCGATGGGTGACGGCTCCGACGTGGCGATCGCGAGCGCGCCGGTGACGCTCGTGAAGGGGGACCTCCGCGGCATCGCGCGGGCGCTCGATCTCGGTCGCGCCACCGCGAGCAACATCCGCCAGAACCTCGTGCTCGCGTTCGGGTACAACGTCGCGGCGCTGCCGCTCGCGGCGAGCGGCCGAATTGGGCCGATGATCGCTGCGGCGGCGATGAGCGTGAGCTCGGTCAGCGTCATCGCCAACGCGCTCCGCCTCCGCGGCCGGGTGCGCTAAGGAGAGGGAATGGGACAGCTCGTCGAAGGGAAGTGGCAAAAGGGTTGGTACGATCCCGACGCGAAGGGGGCGTTCCAGCGACCGAAGACGGTCTTCCGCGGCACCGTCGCGCCGGCGGACGTCGAGCGCGGTCGCTACCACCTCTACGTGGCCTACGCCTGCCCGTGGGCGCATCGCGCCATGATCGTTCGCGCGATGCGCGGCCTCGAGGACGCGATCGCGATGACGTTCGTCGACCCGCGCATGACCGACGAGGGCTGGTCCTTCGGGGGCGAGGGCGAGAAGGATCCGCTCTTCGACTACCCGTACCTGCGCGACGTCTACACGCGCGCGGATCGCAAGTACACCGGCCGCGTCACGGTGCCGGTGCTCTGGGACAAGAAGAAGGACACGATCGTCAACAACGAGTCGCGCGACGTGATCCGCATCCTCGACACCGCGTTCGACGCGCTCGCGGACGGCCCGTCGCTCGCGCCCCCCGACCTCGTGCCGCTCATCGATCAGCGCCTCGACGAGATCTACGACCCCTACAACAACGGCGTCTACCGCGCCGGATTCGCCGGCAAGCAAGAGGCGTACGACGAGGCGGTGCGCGACGTGTTCGCGACGCTGGATCGAATGGACGCGCTATTGGGCAATCAGCGCTTCCTCTGCGGCGAGACGATGACCGAGGCCGACGTGGCGTTCTTCACGACGTCACTCCGCTTCGACCTCGTCTACTACTCGCATTTCAAGTGCAACGTGCGCCGCATCCAGGACTACAAGAACGTCTGGCGCTTCGTACGTGAGCTCTATTCGCTCCCCGCCGTGAAGCGCACCTGCGACCTGAACCAGATCAAGCTCCACTATTACTGGAGCCAAACGACGGTGAACCCCTCCCGCATCGTCCCGCTCGGCCCGTCGCTCGATCTCTAAGCCGCCCATCCACCACCGACGAGGTGCGCCCGCGCGCGTTTGATGAGCCGGTCGATCTCGGCGAACGCCTCGCTCACGGCCTCGGCATCCGCATCCCACGCACGCTCGTAGTCCGCCAGCTCGCGGTACGTCGCTGCGCGGCCCACCGCAGCGATCTCGCTCGCGGTCAGGACGTTCGAGACATGTTGGCCGAGGAGGTGGGGAAGGGCGCGGTGACGTCGCGGCTCGACGCCGACGGTCAGAAGGAGCGCGACCATCGTGTGAAAGAGGGCGTAGTAGAGGCGGCTCAGGCAATCGTTGAAGAGGCCAGCGTCGCGCAGCATCACGGCAGCGCGGTACGCTTGGTCGGCGTGCGCCAGCTCCTTCGCGATCGCGGCGCGGCGATTCTCGTCGGTCAAAGGGAGATCCCTTCCGCGTCCAGGTCCTTCGCGAGGAGGCGCTCCGAGCGTCGTAGCTCGTCGAGCTTCTCCGTCGCCAAGATGAGCGGCGCGATCATGAGGCCGCTCGCGAGGGCGATCGGCGTCTCTGCGCCGGCCGTTCGCCAGTGCTCGGCCGGCGTGAGCCCGTCGATGACGACCAGCACGTCGACGTCGGAGTCCTCGTGGGCCTCACCCCGCGCGTAGGAACCGAACAACCGCACGTCACGGAGGCGCTCACCGAACATCCCGCGCAGGAGCTCGCGGTACTGCTCGAGCGGACCGCGCAGCGAGTCGGGGATCGGCATCTCACGAGCTTAGCGCAGCTACTACGCGTCAGGCGTCCCGGCGTCGAGGTTCGTCCGATCCTCGTCGCGTGAGACGTTGGCACCTCTAAAGGAGCCGCGTGCCGCTGATGACGAGGATGTCGACGGGGCGCGGGGTGCCGTCGTTGGCTTCGAGGACGACGATGGCGATGCCCGGCTTCACCGCGGTGACGAAGAGCTGCGTGCCGTCGCTCGACTTCGCGGTGGTGACGGCGTCGCCGGTCACGCTCGTGTCTTTCACGTCATCGAGCGGGAGCGGGAGCTGCTCGCCGACGGCGAGGGCCCGGCGCGCCGGCT
Source organism: Labilithrix sp. (assembly GCA_019637155.1). NCBI lineage: Bacteria > Pseudomonadati > Myxococcota > Polyangiales > Labilitrichaceae > Labilithrix > Labilithrix sp. The sequence goes on from JAHBWE010000001.1 coordinate 620,223, forward strand.
CGTCGCTCGTGACGTCGACGTCGAGGTAGAACTCGTCGCCGGCCTGGATGCGGAGGTGCAGCGTCCCGCGTCCGGCCTTGCGCCCCAGCAGCGTGAGCGACTGCGTCGTGGCGTAGGCGCGGAAGAGGTCCGGCACGTCGGACTCGCACGAGACGACGTGCTCCGCCTCGAACGTCACGCTCCCGCCGACCGGCACGCTCGCCTGCGCGTGCGGCGTGTCCGCGGGCGGCTGCATCGACACCATCGTCACTGGCGGCCGCGCTCGGCGGTGCGTGCGGCAGGCGGGCATCGCGACCGCGAGGAGCCCGACGGCGATCCACATCCCGATCCGCGCCACGCCCCCATGAAAGCACGCGACAGCGTCGCCCGCGAAGTAGCGGCGTTCGCGAAGTGGCGGCGGGCTCGTGTCTGTGGAACAACGGGGGCGTGCGGGTTGGGCGGCGTCCTCTGGTCCTTGGTGCGTTCGCGGCGGCGGCGCTCGGGGGTGGGCGCGCCCGCGCCGACGACGAGGGCGAGAACGCCCGTGCGCGATGGCTCGCGGGGCTCGAGCCGCCGCGCGCGTTCGAGGCGAGCGCGGAGTGGCGCGCCTTCGCCCAGACCGAGACGGAGCGCTGGCAGGCGACCGCCCCGCGCATCAAGGCGATGGAAGACTGGTCGGCGCGCGAGCTCGCGAGCCTTCCGTTCGATCGGCCCGTCGTCTATCCGTTCGCGGGGCCCGACGCGCTCCACGCTGTCGCGCTCTTCGGAAAGGCGAAGCGCCTCTTCCTCGTCGGCCTCGAGCCCGTCGGCGCCTTGCCCGACGCCGCGCGCGCCCCCGCCGCCGGGTATTTCACGCGCCTCGGAGCGGCGCAGGCCGACCTCCATCGCCTCGGGTTCTTCCGCACGCAGGAGATGGCGTCGGACTTCGCGCGCGAGGGCGTCGTCGCCGCGCTCGCCGGCACGATCGCGCGGCTCGGCGGGAAGATCGCGAGCGTCCAGCTCGGCGCGACGCCGCCGTCGGCGCGGATCGACTGGATCAACAAGGCCGGCGAGGCGCGGCGCCTCGACTACGTCCAGACCGACCTCGCGAACACCGGCCTCAAGGCGCAGGCGCAGCTCGTCGCCGACATCCACGCGCTCGCGCCGTACGTCACGTTCCTCAAGGCGGCGATGTACCTGCTCGGCGAGGCCCGCTTCTCGTACCTCCGTCAGACGATCCTCGACGAGAGCGCCGTCGTGCTGCAGGACGACACCGGCGTCCCGCTCCGCTGCTTCGACGCGCGCTGGGCGATGCGCTTCTACGGCGCCTACGAGCCGCCGCCGCCGGCCTACGCCGACCGCGCCGAGAGCGACCTCAAGGTCGCGCTCGAGCACCGCAGCGTCGCCGCGCTCCCCTTCGGCTTCGGCTACCACGTGCAACCCGCGAAGGCGTGCCTCGTCGTCGCGACGAAAGGGAAATGAAGCTCCCGCGCCGCGCGCTCGTGCTCGGCGGCGCCGCGTCCCTCGTCGCCCGCCGCGCCGGCGCCGAGCCCGCGCTCGTCACGCTCGGCCGCTTCGCGACGTCGTACGCCTTCGACGCCGAGCACAAGGCGCGGGCGTCGAACGTGCAGCTCGCGGCGGAGGCGATCGACGGCAAGAAGGTCCCCGCCGGCGGCACCTTCTCGTTCAACGACGCCGTGGGCGAGCGCACCGCGGCGTTCGGGTACGCGAAGGCGCTCGTCCTCCGCGACGGGATGCTCGCGGAGGGAGCCGGCGGCGGCGCCTGCCAGGTCGCGTCGACGCTGCACGCCGCCGCCCTCCTCGCCGGCCTCGACGTCGCGCTCCGCGTCCCGCACTCGCGGCCCAGCGCTTACGTCCGGATGGCGCTCGACGCGACCGTCGCTTATCCGAAGATCGACCTGAAAATAGCCAATTCGACCGCGGACGAAGTCGGAATTGTCGCCCGCGCCGCCAACGGCAACATCGAAATACGGATTCAAGGCATTACGCGCCGCGACGTCACGCTGACGACGGAGGTCCTCGACCGCACCGCGATCCCGCGTACCTTCGAGCCCGATCCCAAGGTCGGCCCCGACGAGGCGCGCCGCACCGCGTTCGGGATACCCGGTTATCGCGTCCGCCGCGTGCGCACGCTCGTGCAGGACGACGGCACGCCGCGCCACGACGTCCGCATCGACACCTACGCCGCCGTCCCCGAGGTCCTGCGCGTCGCGCCCGGCTTCGACCACGCCCGCCTCGCGCCGCCGGAGGACGAGGAGCACGCCGCGATGGCGAAGGTCACGGTCACGACCGCCCCCACCGCGCTCCGCCCCGCCGCCGCGCAGCTCAAGCCGAGCACGCTCGTGACGCTCGACAACCGGACCTGAATCGGCAAGTAGATCAGCTAGGGCGTGCGTTCAGATCTCTGCGAACGCGGCACGCGCCGTGCCGATCGGCAGGAACATGCGCTTCGGCCAGCCGCTGTCCGTGATCGCAACAAAGTCGTACTTCGTGTAGAAGCGCTCGGCGTCCTCGTCCTTCGCGTCGACGATGATGCCCAGGCAGCCGAGGATGCTCGCGGCGTCCACGACCCGGCGCAAGGCGTCGATCAACAGCTTCTCGCCGAGTCGTCGTCCTTGGGCGCGATGGTCGATGGCGAGTCGCCCGATCAACGCGACGGGCATCGGGTACTTCGGGAGCTTCTTCTCCAGTATCTGCGCGACGTGCGCCGAGTCGGCGACGGCCATGCTCAGCGTGTAGAAGCCGAGCACGATGGGAAGCGTGGTTGGATCCTCGGCCCCCCGGCGCAATACGTAGGCGCGACCAAGGCCAGTAGCGTCGTTCGCCACGGCGTGCCGCGCGAAGTAGTCGTCGAGCGCGTGCTTGCCGCACGAGAAGCCGGACCTCGCGTCGGCGGGTTCGATCGGTGTCGTGACGTAAAGGGACTCGGCTTCGCTCATCTCGAGTGGCGCTTGGCGGCCGCTCGCAGGCGCGGGCTCGGCTGCGACGCAGCCTCAGTCAAGGCCTTCATCTTCGCAAGCGCTTCAGACGGGAGCTCGAGCTTCTCGGGCCTCTGCGCCCACTCGAGCGCCGCGAGCGTCGGCGTCGCGATCTCACACGCGGGCTGCGACGATGTCGGATCAAGCGTGACCAGCCGCCGCCCCCGGCGTACCTCGAGCACGGCCTTGAGGAAGAGAGCGAGCGCCTCGTCGACGATCTGGCTGCGGCTGAGCCCGAGCTCCTCCGCGAGCTGCACGATCGCGCTGCCACGGGTATCGGGAACGGTTGCTTCAAGCCGCATGGGAGCTCCTGTACCTCAATAGTGAGGTAAAATTGAGGGTAGGGCCGACCTGCATCCTTGGCAAGCTCGTCGTCAGTAGACGCTCACGGCTACGGCCGAGCTCGACGACGACGAGTCCCTGCCTTCGTGGGCCGAGATCCGTCAGGCGTTCGTTCGTGCGCCACTCCCGCGGCTCGTCCGAAGCGAATAGCAAGCCATCCGCACCTTCAAGGCTTCGCCCTCACCGCCAGCGCGGTCGCCGCGGTGCGCCCGTAGACCTCGGGGGCGTACATCGCCTCGATGCGGGTCGGTGGGACGACGAAGGAGCCGATCGCGGTCGCGCGGGCGAGGTAGCGTACGTGGTACATGCCGGGGTCGACGTGGGCGAAGAACGTGTCGACGCGGTCGTCGTGGATCTGCCGGCGTGAGTCGGCGTAGCGGAAGGTCGTGCCGAGGAAGGTCGGTCGCGGCTTCGTCGGATCCTCCGGGATGCTCGTGTCGTGGCGTGACGTCGTGTCGAGGTCGTAGTCGAGCGCCTCGAGGCCGGCCGGGAGCGGGTCTGCGATCACGATGCGGTCGCGCGGCTCCGCCGTCTCGAAGACGAGATCGACCACGACGAGGTCGCCCGCCGTGATCTCGGTCGCCGTCTTCTTCGGGATGGAGCTCATCGCCTCCTTCACCGCCGAAGGCGCGACGCCGCGCACGTACTTCGCGACGAAGAGGCCCTCGTCCACCGGCTTGGTCGGGAGCGCCGCCGTCGCGTACTTGAGCTGCGCGGAGTAGAAGAAGCGGCCCTCCTTCACGTCGAAGGAGAGCGTGGGACCCTTCGCGACCAGCGTGTCGGCGGAGATGAACAGCTTGTCCTCGCGGAAGCTGCCGCGCGGGATCTTCGTGCGCATCATCTCCGTGCCGCCGAGGAGCGTGCGCACGTCGAGGCCGGGGCCGCTCGTCTCCTGCGCGCGCCGGTAGTCCGCGAGCGCCATGAGCGCCCACGCGTCCTCCTGCGTCGTGCGCCACGCGCCGTCTTGCTGGCGGAGCGCGAGGAGGCGCCGCGCGAGGCGGGCCGCGAGCGGATCCTTCGGGTCGGCCGCGACGAACGCGCGGAGGACGAGCGCCTGCGTGCGGACGTGCGAATCGAGGACGGGCTCCCAGCGATCGCTCTCGGGCTCGTCGACCTCCGCCGTGTTCGCGCCGACACGGATCCGCTGCTCGATCTCGCTCCGCAGCGCCTTGATCTGCGCGGGCGGCATGTTGCTCTTCGTCATCGCGTGGAGGAGGGACGCGAGGCCGGAGAGGCGCTGGCCGAAGCGCGCGTCGTAGAGGACGTTGAGCGCGCCCGGGTTGGGCCAGCCGAGGGACGCGAGCGTGTCCGCCACCATCGCCGCGTTGACGAAGTCGAGCACGCGCTCGGTCTCTTCCTTCAGCGCCTTCTCTGCTGCCCTCTCCGCCGCCGCCGCGCCAGCGTCGGCGTCCGGCTTCTTCGCGTCGTCCTCCGACGGCGGCGGCTTCGCGAGGCGCCGTGTCGACGCCGCGAGCACGCCGTTCAGGTAGTCGTGGCCGCGCTCGAGCACGTCGCGCGGGACGAAGCGCTTTCGCTCCGTCGCGCCGCCGATCGCGAGCATCGCGTACGCGCTGAGCCACGGCTCGGAGGTGGTCTTGTCCCAGAAGCCGAAGCCGCCCTCGTAGCTCTGGCGCTTGAGGATGCTCTCGATCGTCGCGTCGATGTGCGCGTTGACGTCGGGCGGCATCTTCGCACCCGCGTCCTTCGCGAGATCGAACGCGGCGACGAGGGGGAGGACCCGGCTCGTCAGCTGCTCGGTGCAGTCGTACGGGTAGTCGTTCAGCCGATCGACGACGAGGCCGAGGCCGGCGAGGGCGCTCGAGGAGACGCGCACGTCGAGCCCGCCGAAGTCCTTCCGCATCTGGGTGAGGTCGCCGAGCGCGATCGACGCGTCGCGCGAGCCCTCGCCGTAGACGCCGGTCGACTCGATCGACACCGGGAGCTCGACCTTTCGCTTCAGCTCGACCCGGTCGCGATCGCCGGCGCTCGACGCGACGTCGAACGTGACGATCGCCTCGCCCGGATCGGTCGCCTTCACCGGGAAGCGGACCTCCATCTGGCCGCCGCGCGGCATCGTGATCGACTTCGTCTTCGGCCCCGTCAGGGTGAGGCCGCGGACGTCGATCGCGACGTTGACCGGGATCGGGGAGCGGTCCTGGCTCTTCTCGTCCGGCTTCGACGACACCACCACGCTCGCCTCGACCTGGTCGCCGACGCGGAGCAGGCGCGGCAGCGCGGGGCGCGCCATCAGCTTGCGGAAGGTGGAGAGCTTCGAGTCGCCGGAGCCGAACCGGTCGTCGGCCGCGGCCGCGACCGCCATGAGGCGGAACGTCGTGAGGTTGTCGGGCAGCTTGAACGAGAAATGGGCTTTGCCGCTCTTGTCGGTCTTCTTGCCTGATTCGAAATAGGCCGTCGTCCGGAAATCGGCGCGCTTCAGCCCGTCGGCGCCGTCGCCGCCGTCGTCGCCCTTGTCGAAGGCGTCGCCGGGGTTGCGCGCGAGGGCGTATTCGTAGCCGAGCGAGGCGACCCTCTCTCCCGCTTTCATCGCGAGGATATGCGCGAGCGATTCCCGATTATCGAAGGTGAAGACGCCGAGCTTCCGCCGCTGGACGAAGGCGGGGAGGGGATCGGGCGTCTGGTAGCTCGTGAGCGCGAGGACGCCCTCGTCGACGACGTAGAACGTGAGCGCGGTCTCGACCGGCTTGCCGCTCTTGTCCTTCACCTCGACGTCGGCCTCGACCATCGAGCCCGGCTGGTACTCCGCCTTGTCCGCCTTCACCCCGACCGTGAGGCGATGCGCCTCCTCGTTCACGACGAGCTCGGTCCAGCCGTAGCGGTAGTCCGGACCACCGAGGTCGGCGCCCCGCGGCGGCGGCGCCTGCACGCGGCCGCGCAGCGCGACGACGCTGACGAAGGCGTTCGGGTAGAAGCTCGGCGCGATCGGCACCTCGACGACCGGCACCGGCCCGCTGATCGCGATCACCTTGTGGAAGAGGACGCCGTTGCGCTCCACCGTGACGAGCGCGTTGCCGTCCTTGAACGGGCTGCGGAGGAGGATCTTCGCCGTGTCGCCGACGTCGTAGCGCGGCTTGTTCGCCTCGAGCTTGATCCCGTGCCGATCGTCCGCCGCCCACGCGGTCTGGGCGGCGGTCGTCGTCTCGGTGCCGTACACGGAGGTGCTCGCGCGGACCGCGTTTCCTCGTGGATCCGAGGCGGTGGCGCGCACGATGAAGAAGCCGGCGTGCGGGACCTGGACGTTGCACGTGCCGGTCGTCGTGGTGGTGAGCGCGTCGCAGGAGCCGACGACGGTGTCGACGGGCTTGCTCGATCGCGCGGGCCGGCCGTCGGGCTGCTCGCCGGTGACGCTCGACCAGCGGCGCTCCACGAGCTCGACCTTCACCTTCACGTTCGCGCGGCGGCTGCCGGTCGGCTCGATCGCGGCGACGTCGGCGCGCATCTGCGCACCGGCGGCGACGAAGCGGTCCGGCGGCGACTTGATGCCGACGTAGAACTCGCCGGGATGGACGAGCACGGTCGATCGCGCGGTCACGGTCGCGCGCGAGAGGTCGGCGACCTCGGCCTCGAAGACGATGCGCTCGGGGCGGCGCTGATCGTCGAACGCGAGCTTCACCTTGCGCGAGAAGCCGCCCTTCGCGTCGAGCTTCCCGTCCTCGCTCTCGACCTCGGCCGCCGACCTCGTCTCGTCGGCGTAGTCGCCGGTGAACAGGTCGTCCGACACGGTGAAGGCCTCGGCGCCGGGCGGCGTGAAAGGCACCTCCTGGCGCGTCACGGTCGTGACGACGTCGGCGCCCTGCATCGGCGCGCCGTAGAGGTAATCGCCTTGGGTCGTGAACGTGGCCTCGTCGCCGCGGACGTAAAAGGGCTTGTCCGCCTCCGAGAGGACCTTGAACTCGTTCGGCTTGAACTCGAGGATCCGGATCGGACTGCTGAATACTGCCGCCTGCTTCGTATTCGATTTGCCGCCGGGGAGGGCGGTGGCGGAGACCTCCGCCAATCCCACTTCCGCGTTCTTGGGAATCGGCATGTCGACCGCGAAGGTGCCGAAGTCGTCGCACTTCGCGCGACCGTCGAAGATCTGCTCGCCGTTGTGGTCCTTGAGCTCGATCCGGAGCTCGCGCCCGGCGACGGACCTGAGCGCGTCGCCGTCGACGACGCGCACGATGCCGGCGACCTTGGCCGTCTCGCCGGGGCGGAAGACGCCGCGATCGGCGAAGACCATCCCCGCCCAGCGGCCCTCCTTCGAGAGGCTGGCGAAGTCGGACGTGAGGCGGCTCTCGACGCTCGAGCGGCCGATCTTGTGGATCGTCCAGTCGTCGCCGTGGCGTACGACGAGCGCCGCGTCGGCGCGGACGCGGTCGTCGCCGTCGTCGTCGTAGGGCGACGGCGCCGGACCCCCGCCTTCGTTCTTCATCGGATCGAACCGATCGGTCGGGACGACGACGAGGCCGCCGTCGTCCGCCGTCCCGCTGTAGACGTCGCCGCCCTTCGTCGTGCGCACCGTGACCGACGCGCCCTTGATCGGCTTCCCCGTCGCGAGGCTCGTCACCCACACGAGCGAGCCGAACGCGCTCATCTTCGCGCTCACGCCGAGGTCGGTCACGGTGACGAACGACTCGGTGCGGCCGCTGCCGTTCGTGCTGACGACGCCGGGCGGGGAGACGACGAGGAGCGCCGGTCCGCGGCCTTTCTTCGGGGCGAGGACGGCGTCGAGGTCGAGGAAGTCGACGACGCGCTCGTTCTGCGGCGCCCGGTTCGAGATCCAGGTCGAGGCGAACCCGTTGCGGGAGAGGAACTCGGTCGTGGAGCCGCGCGAGAGCGTCCACGAGGTCGCCTGCGCCTCCGTGAGCGGCGCGGCGAGGCTCGAGTAGGTCGGGACGTTGATCGCGCCGACGGGGATCTTGTGCCCGCCCGGCACGTTGGCCTCCAGCACTTGTCCGCTGAGCCCGACGTCGAGGCGGTAGGGAAGTCGCTCGCGGCGCGGACGCAGGTCCGCGACCGGCGCGGGCGGCTTCTTCGGCGTGGCCGCCTTCTCCTCTTCGGGCGCGGCCGGCGCGGGCGCGGGGGGAGCGACGAGCGGCGCCTCGACCACGAGATCGAACGACGCGTCCTTCTCGAGCTTCTGCCCGAAGACGTCCTTCATCCCCGCGGTGAGGGTGACCTTGTATTTTTCACCGAGCTTCGGCGCGACGCCGAGCCAGTGCTCCGTCGACGTGTCGATCTTCCGGATCGGCGCCTTCTGTCCGGGCTTCGGCGGCGGGCGCGGCGGGAGCTTGTCCGTCTTCAGGTGCGCCTTGAGCTCCGCCGGCGCGACGGGGTTCGAGAGGATCACCTTCACGTCGCCGCCCTGGCGGCAGCGGCCCTTCGCCTCGAGGCGCGGACAGTAGAAATCGACGAAGCGGAGCGGGCCGTGCGTGCGCATCGTGCGCGTGATCGGGCCCTCCATCGTGCGCGGGCCGCCGGTGCCGCGGAGGCTCTCTGCGATCGTGAGCTCGATCTGGTGGTTCGGCGGTAGCGGCTTCTCCGGCTTGAGCCGAACGAGCCAGCCGTCGGGGATCGGCGGCGTGACCTTGGCGTGATCGGGATCGCGCGTCGCGACGACCTTCATCGTCGTGCCTTTGTCGCCGTCCTTCTCGAAGACGTGCAGCGTCGTCGCGGCGGCGACGGCGGCGGGGTCGACCTCCTGATCGAACTGGACGTGAAAGGCGGGATCGGTCGGGAGCGAGCGCTCCGTCACGCCGGCGGCGCCCGAGACCCAGTAGTGGGTCATCTGCGGTCCGTCGGTCGAGAGCTCGAGGACGTAAGGTTTGCCGAGGACGGAGCCGTCGAGCGCGCGCACGTCGGGCGGAACGGTGACGACGTAGTCGTTGCCGCCGGGGAGCTCGCCGTCGGGGGAGAAGAGGAGCCCGCGCGTCCCCGTCCAGCGCCACGTGCCCTTCACGAGGCCGCCGGTCCTCGTCTTGATCGTGATCGCGGGCAGGCTCTGATCGTCGGCGGTGTCGACCGAGCGGACGCCGCGCGAGAACATCACCGTCACGCCGGGCTGCTTGCGGTCGGCGACGTGGCCCTTCGGCGCGGCGTGCACCACCGCGAACGGGCCCTGCGTGCGCGCGCTGAGCGCGTCGGCGCCGCGCGGCGAGATGGTCGCGACGGGGGCGGCGCCGTGGAAGCACGACGCGAGAGCGATCAGCCCGACGAAGCCGAAGGAGAGTCGACGAGACGGCATTGCGCGGCCCTTATATCAGGGCCCCTGTGATCAGGGGGTGCGCGGAAACGCGCGTCGAGCCGCGACCTATTCCACGACCCTTTACGAACGGCGCGGACGGGAGCACCCTGGTGGGGCATGTCTGGAGACCAGCCGCCTCGTTCCCGCGCCGACAAGACCCGTGCGATCGAGGCACAACCCCACTCCGCGCGCCGGCACGGCGTCTTCATCGTCGCGGCCGGCTTCGACGCCGGGCAGGTGCTCGTCCTCACGAAGGACGGGATGACGACGCTCGGGCGGGCGAAGGAGTGCCAGTTCTCGTTCGAGGACCAGAGCCTCTCGCGCGAGCACGCGATCGTGATGCGGGCCGGCGGCGCGTACATCCTGAAGGACACGTCGACGAACGGCACGTTCGTGAACGAGCAGCGCCTCACCACCGTCGCCGAGCTGCGCGACGGCGACCGCGTGCAGCTCGGCACGAGCACGTTCCTCCGCTTCCAGTTCGTCGACGATCAGGAGGAGATCGCGCTCCGCCGCGTCTTCGAGGCGGCCCACCTCGACGGCCTCACCGGCGTCTACAACCGGAAGCACCTCGAGGAGCGCCTCACCGCCGAGCTCGCGTACGCGACGCGCCACGAGGAGCCGCTCTCGATCATCATCATCGACGTCGATCACTTCAAGAAGGTGAACGACACGCTCGGCCACCTCGCCGGCGACGCGGTGCTCAAGCACATGTCGGCGCTCTTGAAGCGCCTCATCCGCCCGGAGGACATCCTCGCGCGCTACGGCGGCGAGGAGTTCGTCGTCATCGCGCGCGGCACCGACGTCGCGCAGGCAGAGGTCCTCGCCGAGCGCCTCCGCGCCGCGGTCGAAGCGGAGACCATCCACTTCGACGGCAAGGACATCAAGATCACCTCGAGCGGCGGCGTCGCCTCGCTCGCGTGCTGCGGCGAGAGCCGCGATCGCGCCACGCTCCTCGGCACCGCCGACAAGCGCCTCTACGCCGCGAAGCAAGGCGGCCGCAACCGCGTCGTCGGTCCCTGACCGACGTGCACCTCGCCGTCTTCGCGGACCGGATCCTCCACGACACACAGCCGCCGATCGACGACGCGACGCTCGCGCGGCTCGCCGCCTCGTGCTCGGGCGTCTCCTTTCGAGGGCTTCCGCCGGCGTGGCAGCTGCGCCTCCACGAGGACGCGTCCGCGCGCGTGGCGGTTCGCGCGGCGTGTCAGCGTACGGTGAAGCGGACGGGCTTGCTCGTCGTTGCGCCGCGGCGGGCGGTGAGGACGTGGTCGCCGGGCTCGAGGCGCCACTCGCGTGTGGGCGGCAGCTTCTCGCCGTCGACCTCGACGTCGTCGCCGATCGCCTCGACGTGGAGGAGCTGGAGGTCGCGCGGGCGATCGGGATCGATCACGAAGCGCGCGCCGTCGACGGGATACGTGATCGTCGGCGCCGCGCCGTCGTCGTCGTCGCGCGGCGCGAGAGGGCACGCGGGCGAGCTCTCGCGCGGCAAGAGCGGGCGGTTCATGCGCTCCGCCCACGCGCGGTACGATGGCGGCCACGCCTCGAAGAGACGCGTCTGCACGAGCTCGCCGCCGCACGCTTCGCCGGCGGGGAGGCCGTTCCGTACGTCGACGCGCACCGCCTGGTGCACGGTGCACGTCGCGCCGTGCTCGGCCGCGTCGGCCGGGAGCCACTCGCGGACGGTGTGGGGGCAATGTGGCCCCGGGACGTCGCCGGTGAGCGCGCAGACCGACGTGCGCGCGAGGCCGAGCTGCTCCGCGCTCTCCGGCGCGATGAACGGGCGGCGCTTCTCGCCGGTAGAGGCCGCCGTCATCACCGCGCGGAAGATCGGGCCCGCGCCGCTGATGCCGCTCACGCCTTGCATCGGCGAGCCGTCGAAGTTGCCGGCCCACACCGCGACGGTGACGCGGCGGCTGAAGCCGACCGCGACGTTGTCGCGGAAGCCCTTCGACGTGCCGGTCTTCGCCGCGACCTCGACGCCGGGGACCTCGAGCACGTTCTGATCGCCGAACGCGGACATGCGCGCGGTCTTGTCGGCGAGGACGTCGGCGAGCATCGCCGCGACGCGCTCGTCGACGACGCGTTCGCCTTCGCGCGGCGCGAGGAGGACGGCGTCGGAGGGCGACCGCACGACGCGCTTCACGACGCGGAGCGGCTTCGTCGTCCCGCCGCGCGCGAGCGCGACGTACGCGCGGGCGAGCTCCACGAGCGTGACCTCGCCGTCGCCGAGCGCGAGCGCGGGTCCGTAGTGCTCGGCCTCTTCGCGGAGCGACTCGAAGCCGAACGCGTGCAAGCGCGCGAGGACGTTCTCGGTGCCGACGCGCCGGATCGTGTCGACGGCGGGGATGTTGAGCGAGCTCCCGAGCGCCTCGCGGAGCCGGACCGGACCGCGCTGCTTCTGGTCGTAGTCGTGGGGGACGTAGTCGCCGCCGCCGGGGAGCGGGATGTGGATCTCGACGTCGGGGAGCATCGTCGCCGGCGTGAAGCCGAGCCGCCGCATCGCCTCGGCGTAGACGAAGGGCTTCAGCGCCGAGCCGGGCTGGCGCAGCGCGACGACGCCGTCGTTCTGGCCGAGCGCGGCCTCGTCGTAGAACGCAGGCGAGCCGACCCACGCGAGGACGTCGCCGGTCGCGTTGTCGATCGCGACGACGGACGCGGCGGTGACGTGCCGGTCCGCGAGCGCGGCGAGCGAGGTGACGACCGCGTCCTCCGCCACGCGCTGGAGCTCCGGATCGATCGTCGTGTGGATCTCCTGGATCGTCTTGCGCTCCCCGAGCGCCTCCGCGAGCCCTGGCTGCCACGACGCGAGCGCGCCGGACGCGAGGCCGCGCACGAGGTGCGGCGCGCCGAAGGCAGGCTTGTCGAGCGCGGCGGCGATCGGCTCCGCCTTCGCGCGCTCCGCTTCTTCGTTCGTCACGAAGCCCGCGTCCGCCATGCGATCGAGCACGCGGTCGCGCCGCCTGCGCGCGAGCTCGGGCCGCTTCGTCACGGCGTAGAGCGAGGGCCCGCGCGGCAGACCCGCGACGAGCGCGGCCTCCGCGAGCGAGAGGCCGTCCGGCGCGACGCCGCAATAGCCATGGGCCGCGGCCGCGAACCCGCGCATCGAGGGTCCGTAGACGACGCGGTTCAGGTACTGCTCGAGGATCTCGTCCTTCGAGAGCGACGCCTCGATCCGCACCGCGAGCCCCGCCTCCGTGATCTTCCCCCAGAGCGATCGCTTGTGCGGCCGCACCGTGCGCGCGAGCTGCATCGTGATCGTGGACGCGCCCGACACGACGCGGCGGTGCGCGACGTTGCTCCCGATCGCGCGCACGACCGCGGCGACGTCGACGCCGAGGTGCGAGCGGAAGTGGCGGTCCTCCGCGGCGAGCACCGCGTCGGTCACGCGCTTCGGAAACGCCGCGAGCGGCAGCGGGCGCGCGCGAGCGCCGTCATCGGCGCGCACCTCACGGAGCAGCTTCCCATCCTTCGCGAGCACACGCAGCGACGGCGGCGCCGGCTCACGCAGCTCCGCCGGGAGCGGCGTGAAGACCGCGACGATCGCGACGATCACGAACGGCGCCGCGACGACGGCGAGCAACGCCGCGACGACGCGCCGGCGCGTGAGCCGTCGCCGCACGGCCGCGAGGACCAAGCCGACGTTCCGCCGGGTGAGCCGTCGCCGCGCGGCCGCGACGATCGAGCCGACGCCCCGTCGCCGCGCGGCCGAGAAGAACGAAGCCACGCGCCGCCGCATCACGGCGCCTCTATAGTCGACCTCGCGCAAGCGCAATACAGGGCCCCAGAAGCGGCCGCGCAAGCGGGCGCGAAGCGCCCCGAGCGCGCAGCGCGAGGGCCGTGTCTGGGGTGGGGTGTCGGGGCGAAGCCCCGACGTTGAGAAGCGGGCGCGAAGCGCCCCGAGCGCGCAGCGCGAGGGCCGTGTCTGGGGTGGGGTGTCGGGGCGAAGCCCCGACGTTGAGAGCCGCACGCGTGCATGATTTGAAGGAGCTGAAAGGGGCTCGCGTCCGCCCGCGGGTGAGAACGCTTCGCAGGTCATCGCTCTTCGCTCGGCTTGCGGTCGCGGTTGTGGCGCCATTGGGGTGGGTGGATGGCGGGAGGTTGAGCCGCGACGGCGCGGATCGCTGGTCGCGACGGAGGGGGCCTTGGCTGGGAAGTGGGCGCGATGCGTAGCGGAAAGGCAGATCCTCGCGACGCCGCATACCGAAGGCGTTGCAGTGGACTGGAGAGTCGTGCACGCCTAAAAATTGCGCGCTGTGTAGGCGAGACGCGAGTGGGGTCGGGCGGCGTCGTGCGGGGTTGAACTTCACGGTGCAACCGAGGTGCGTGCAGACGCTCGAGAGGGCGCGTTCGCCTTCATGCTCGCCTCCCACGCAAGCGGCGGACCGCGAAGCGTTCACACCGCCGCTGAGCACGGCCGTTCGCAGTAGCTAACTGGTTCAACCAGTTGCAAGTGGTTCAACCAGTGGTCCAGTCTTCGCAAGCGGGGCCGTCGATGCTCAAGGTCCTTCGCGTCGTGCTCGCGGTCGTCGGCTTCCTCTCGCTCGCGCGCTTCGCGCACGCGGCCGAGCCGTGTGTGGTGGAGGCGCGCCCCGGCGTCGAGGACGCCGATCGCGACGCGGTGGAGGAGGTGCTCTGCCCGAAGCTCCGCGAGGCGGCGCCGGGCTCGGTCGTGCGTGTCCGCGTCGGGAAGCTCGGGTCGAAGCTGATCGTCACCGTGCTCTCGGACGGTGGGCGCGGGCCGTCGGAGCATCAGGTCATCCTCCAGAACATCGATGAGCTGCCGGTCGCCACGCCGCGCCTCGCGGAGGCGGTAGAAGAGAAGAAGCCGCTCGCCGAGACGCTGCAGGTGACGAACGTGCTCGGCGAGGAGACGCGCGTCCCGAAGAAGAAGCCGTCGGAGATGCACGCGTGGCTCTCGCTCGGCGGCGTCGTCCTCCCGCCGATCGGCGTCGGGCCGGTCGGCGGGTTCGCGCTCTCCGGCGGCAACGATCGCTGGTCGTTCGTCGGCGAAGCACGCGTCGGCGCGGTGGGGAGCATCGACACGAGGACGAACATCCTCCTCGGGTTCTCCGGCGGCGTGCGTCACCACTTCACCGCGAACGACATCGCGCCGTTCGTCGGGATCGGCGCGTCGGGCATCTTCGTCGGAGCGACGCAGTCGCACGTCGTCGTCGTCGAGAACGGCGCGATGAGGAGAGGCGGCGTCTACGGGCTCGCCGCCGGCGCCGAGCTCGGGATCGACCTCCTCCGCACGAGCACCGTCGGCGGCGCGTTCGTCCTCCGCGGTGACTTCGCGGCCTTCGACGTCTCCGAGCACGGGGGCTCCGTCGCGTGGTCGCCGATCTTCACCGCCGCCCTCGCGATGCGCTTCTGACGGCCGGAACTTGTGCCGCGCGCGGTTGTCCGGACGGGGCATGCGAAGGATCTCGCTCCTGGCCGTGCTCGTCGCCGGGTGTGCCCAGCACGCCATCTCGACTCCGCCGCCGAAAGATGCGCCGCGAGCGGACGCGCCCGCGCCGGGCGCGCCGGACGCGCCGAACGCGCCGGAGCCCGCGATCGGCTCGAACCCGAGGCCGCCGCGCACCGCGCGCGCGGTCGCCCCGCGGCGCGTCCCGCAGCTCAGGATCACGACCCC
Source organism: Labilithrix sp. (assembly GCA_019637155.1). Taxonomy (NCBI): domain Bacteria; kingdom Pseudomonadati; phylum Myxococcota; order Polyangiales; family Labilitrichaceae; genus Labilithrix; species Labilithrix sp. The sequence goes on from JAHBWE010000001.1 coordinate 635,404, forward strand.
GCTCCCCGGCGAGCCCGCGCCGGCGCAGCTCGCCGAGGCGCGCCTCACCTCGATGACGTGCGAGCAGACGACGTCGGAGGACGTCGAGCCGGTGCTGCGCGAGATGCGCGCCGCGCTCGCCGAGTCGTACAAGGAGTGGCACGACGAGCAGCCCGCGTGCTGGCGCCAGATGCGCGAGGAGTACCGCTGGCGAAAGGCGCAAGAGGACGGCAACGGCCTCCGTCTCTGGGGCGTCGGCGAGGGCGGCGGCGGACGCGGAGAGGGGATCGGGCTCGGCACGATCGGGACGATCGGATACGGCGCGGGCTCGGCGGCGGGGAGCGCTCGCGGGAGCGCGCCGCGATCGGCGAAGGTCATGTCGAAGACGAACACCCAGGTCGAGGGCGTCGACGAGGCCGACATCGTCAAGACCGACGGCCGATGGGTCTACGTCGTCGCGAACGGCGCGCTCCGCGTCCTCGAGGCGATGGACCCGAAGGTCGTGTCGACGACGAAGCTCGACGGCAAGCCGCGCGAGATGTTCGTGGAGGGCGATCGCGCGGTCGTCTACGTCTCGAACGGCCACGCGGGCAAGGCGTGCACCTACGCGTACGACTGCGAATTCGGCGGCGACGGCACGACGACGAAGGTCCTCGTCTTCGATCTCGCCGAACGCGCGAAGCCGCGCCTCGTGCGCTCGATCCAGCTCTCCGGCTCGCTCATCGCCGCGCGCCGCGTCGGCAAGGCGGTCCACACCGTGGTGGCCGATCGCGACGTCGATCGCCCCGCGTTCGACCGCTGGCCCGCCGACTTCCAGATGTGCGGCACCCCGGAGGAGGAGGTCCGCGCGAAGTTCGCGAAGCTCCGCGCCGCGAACGAGGCGAGGATCCGGAGCGAGCACAAAGCGGGATATCCGACCGTGACCGAGGACGGCGTGGAGCGGACGATGTGCGGCGGGATCCTGAAGCCGGCGATCCGCGACGGACAGGCCTTCACGAGCGTCGTCTCCTTCGACCTGACGGACGACAAGACCGCGCCGGCGACGTCCACGATCGAGAGCCGCCCCGGCGCGGTGTTCGCGTCGGACCGCGCGCTCTACGTCTCCGTCGTCCACAAGCGGACGGCGGGCAACCGCTGGTATTCGCATTATTCGTCGACGCCCGAGGTGAGCGACATTCACAAGTTCCGTATCGGCGGCTCACCGAAAGAGACGAAATACGTCGGCAGCGGGACGGTGCCGGGGCACGTGCTCAATCAGTTCTCGATGGACGAGTGGCACGGCTACTTGCGAGTCGCCACCTCCAAGGGCCGCGTCCCCGATCCGAAGGTGGAGAGCGCGATCTCGATCTTCGCCGAGGCCGCGGGCGGGAACCTCGTCCGCGTCGGGGCGGTGGACCACATCGCGCCGGGCGAGGACATCCGCGCGGTCCGCTTCGACGACGACCGCGGCTACATCGTGACGTTCAAGAAGACGGACCCGCTCTTCGTCATCGACATGTTCCAGCCGCAGCAGCCGAAGGTCCTCGGCGAGCTCAAGATCCCCGGCTTCTCGACGTACCTCCACCGCATCGATCCCGATCACCTCATGTCGATCGGCTTCGACGCCGACGACAAGGGCGACTTCGCCTACTTCAACGGCGTCATCCTCCAGCTCTTCGACGTGAAGGAGCCGACCAACCCGAAGCTGACGCACAAGGAGACGATCGGCACGCGCGGCTCGAGCTCGGAGGCGGCGACGAACCACCTCGCGTTCAACTGGCTCCCGAGCGAGGGGCTCCTCGCGGTGCCGATGACGATCTGCGAGGGCGGCGGCAACGGCAGCTTCGGCTCGAACCTCGCCTTCAGCGGCCTGCTCGTCTACGACGTCGACGTCGAGCGCGGCTTCACGCGGCTCGGCGGCGTCGACCACGGCGCGCGGGGCGCGAACTGCCAGACCTGGTGGTCGAACGCGAATTCGGTCGTGAAGCGGAGCGTGTTCCTCGACGACCTCGTCTACTCGATCGCGGAGGACCGCGCGAAGGTGCAGAAGATCGATCACTTCGGCAAGGACCTCGCCGACCTCTCATTCGAGTGACGGCTTCCGGATCACGATCCACACCGCGACGAACCACGCCTCCAGGACCGTGAACGCGAGCGCGTTGCCGGCCCCGATCAGCTCGGGGGAGGGGCGGACCGCGCGCGGGACGAGCGGCGCGAGCGAGATCGCGACGAAGAGGAGGAGCATCGGCGGCGACAGCCGGCCGAGCAGCTTGCTCCAGGTTCCGCGCACGCGGAGCGTGAGCGTCCACGCGATCGCGGCGCCGGTGTAGAGGATCGCGGCCCACCCGGACGTGAGCGGGAACATCACGCCCTCGAACGCGAGGAAGTCGGTCGCGTCACGCACCTCCGCGCCCTCGCGCGCGAGCTCGACGCCGCGCGTGACGAGGAGGAACTGGGCCGCTTGATCGGGCAGCACCGCGAGGCCGACGAGCACCGCGGTGACGATCGCGAACGTCCGCGGCCTCGTCCCCGGCTTCGTAATTCGAAGTAGCGCAATGGCAAATACGATGTCGGAGACGGCCGTGATCTGCCAGCCGAGCCACCCGAGGCGATAGGCGACGGGGGAATCGGCGATCCGGATCATCCGCTCGACGTCGTCGCCCGCGCCGCCGCCGCCGGGGACGAGCGGGAGGAGGAACGCGGCCATCCCGAGCATCGCGGCGCCGTGCGCGAGGAACGTGAAGATCAGCGCCTGGCGAAAGAGCTTCATCGATTCACCCGCCCTTCGCGAAGAGGTCGCGCCGCCAGTATTTCGGTCGAAAGAACCGCAGAGCCCCTTTGAGCACCGTCATCCACGCGAGGTGGGCGCCGGGGCGCGTGTTGTCGAGGATCCGCCGCGCGAGCCAGGGCGCGACGGTCTCGACCGGGTCGGCGATGAAGTTGAAGAGGCGCCGCTTCGAGCGCCAGAGCTCGGGCTCGCCTCGCTCGTAGACGCCGGTGAGGAGCTCGGTCACGACGATGCCCGGGCTCGTCGTGCCGACGACGACCCCGCTGTCGCGCGTCTCGTCGACGAGCGAGCGCGTGAAGTAGCGGAGCGCCGTCTTCGTGCTGCCGTAGAGCGCCATCCCGCGCTGGCGCGCGCCGTCGGCGCCGAACCCCTCCATGTTGTAGACCGCGCCGCGGAGGCCGTGGAATCCGTCGTGCGGCGCCTGCGCGAGCATCCCCTCGAGCGCGACGCGGGAGCCGTTCATCATCCCGGCGAGGTTCGTCCCGACCACGGCGGCGATGTCGCTCGGCGGCAGCTCCACGAACGGCCGCTGCGCGTTGCTCGTGCCCGCGTTGTTCACCCAGACGTCGACGCGCCCGAAGCGCTCCCGCGCCGAGCCCCAGAGCGCGCGGACGTCGTCGTACCTCGAGACGTCGCAGGCGCGGCCGTGCGCCTTGTCGTCGCCGAGCTCGGCGCAGACGCTCGCCACGTCGGCGTCCTTCCGCCCCGACACGACGACGTTGGCGCCGCGCGCGACGAGGGCGCGGACGAGCCCGAGCCCGAGACCCTTGGTGCTGCCCGTGACGACGACGGTCGGAGCCAGCGCTCAGAAGTCCGTGCGGATCGTGCGGCCGCCGACGCTCGTCTGCGCGCTCGCCGGGGTCGTGGGCTTCGTCGCCGGCTGGGCGGCGGGGGCGGGCCCCGGGGCTGGGCGATGGGTGAACGCGGGCTTCGTGCCGGCGGTGGCGCTCGTCGCGGTCGCGCCTGCGTCCGCCGCCGCGGTCGTGGCGGAGTCGCCGGTGTCCATCGCCGGCGCCGTCTCGGACGGCTTCGGCGCCGCGGTGCCCGCGGTGTTCACGGAGTCCGCGGTAGTCGCGGTGTCCGCGGTCTGCATCCCGCTCGACGCCGTCTTCGGGTCGGGCTTCACCTCCGTCGTGCCCGGGCCCCGCATCGTGGAGATGCCGATGACGCCGATGACGGCGAGCGCGGCGGCGGCGCCGGCGTAGACGAGCTTCTTCTTCGAGCCGTTCGGCGGCGCGCCGGCCGACTCCTTCAGCGGGTCGGCCGTCTTCGACAGGCTCGTGCTCGTCTCCTTGCCCACGGTGGCGGGAGGAGAGACGCTCGCGTCGGTCTGGTTCGCGCCCGTCGTCGTCGCGGGGGCGTTCGGCGTCTCGCCGGTGATCAGGATCTCGGGGAGCGACTTGCCGCGCGTCGGCGACGCGGTGAGGTCGAGCCCGCGGCCGCCGGTGTCGGTCGCCCAGTCGCCCGCCTGGCCGCCGTTCTTCTGGAGCCAGCCGATCAGCGCCTCCTCGAGCTCCGCCGCCGTCTGGTAGCGGGCCTCGGGCGCGCGCGCGGTCGCCTTGACGATGATGGCGTTGAGGTCGTCGTCGATGTCCGGGCGCAGGTTCTGCGGGGTCGGGGCCTCTTCGAGCGCGATCTTGAAGAGGAGCTCGTTGAAGCTGTCGGCGACGAAGGGCGTGCGCCCGGTGACGCACTCGTAGAGGACGACGCCGAGCGAGTAGATGTCGGAGCGGTGGTCGGTCGTCTTCGCGCCGCGCGCCTGCTCCGGCGACATGTACACGGGCGAGCCCATGATCGTGCCGGTCTGCGTGTTGGACGTCGCCTCCTGATCGTTCAGGAGCTTCGAGATGCCGAAGTCGACGATCTTCGCGACCTCGCGGCCGGACTTCGTCTTCGCGATGACGACGTTCGACGGCTTCATGTCGCGGTGGAAGATGCCGGCCGCGTGCGCCGCGGCGAGGCCGCGCGCGGTCTGGATGCAGTAGCCGATCGACTCGATGAGCGAGAGCTTGTTGCCCTTCGCCTTGTCGATGCGCTTGCCGAGGTCCTCGCCGACGAGGAACTCCATGACCATGTACGGGCGGCCGTCGGCGAGCACGCCGGCGTCGAAGATCTGGACGACGTGCGGCGACTCGATGTGCGTCGAGGCCAGCGCCTCGCGCTCGAAGCGCCCGACCATCGCCGGGTTCGAGGCGTACTGCGCCTTCAGGACCTTGATCGCGACGCGGCGCTTGATGCGGACGTTGACGCCCTCGAGGACCTCGCCCCACGCGCCCTCGCCGATGACGCGCTCGATGCGGTACTTGCCCTCGAGGAGCTCGCCGGTTGCGGGGAGGCCTGCGCTCATCGGATGAATCCTCTCAGAAACGCCGTCGTCGCCGGCGCGCGCTCCTTCTCCGGTCGCGTAAGGTAGACGTAGCCCGTGAAAGCGGCCGCGACGATCGTGCCGATGAGGAGCACGTCGGTCGTGACGTTGAGCCCCAGCGTGCGGCTCCGGAGCTCGTCGGCGCGCTCCGGGTTGGTGCCGTCGTTGGCGCTCTCGTAGGAAGAGGCGGTGCTCGTCGCGACGATGCCGGTCACCACCGTCGCGATGCCGAGGATGCCGGTCGCGCCGGCGCCGTACCAGAAGCTCTTCGGGATCGGGCGCTCCGGCGGCGGGGGCGGCGGCGCGTAGACGATCTGACTCGGCTGCGCCGGAGCGACCGCGACCTTGTCCTCCGGGAACTCGAACGGGTGCACGCCGAGATCGCCCGCCGTCGCGTCGACCTCCCAGACGATCTCCTGCTTGCCAGGCGCGCGCGCGGTGATGATGTGATGACCTTGCCGGATGCCGACCGGGAACGGCACCGTCGCGGTGAGCGGGCCGTAGACGTTGTTGATCGAGTCGCCCTGGGTGGGGATGCGCCGGTCGAGGATCGTCGTCTCGGGGACGTTGCTCGTGAAGGTCACGCGCGCCACGCCGAGCTTCAACGTCTGGAGGTCGCGATCGAGCTGCTCGCGCTCGGCGGGGGCGATCTCGATCATCCCCTTGATGTAGTTCTCGTACGCTTCGATCGCCTCCGAGTCGCGCTCGAGCATCATCGCGCAGAGGCCGAGGTTGCCGAGGATCTGCGCGGCGGGCGAGAGCTGGTACGCGACCTTGAACTCGCGGTAGGCCTCTTCGTAGCGGGGCTTCGCCGGATCGCGGAGCAGGTTAACGCCGGCGGCGAAGTGGAGGCGCGCTTGCTGGAGCGCGTCCTGCTGCTGCGCGGGCGCCGGGGCGGGAGGCGCCGGCTTTCCCTGCGCGAACGCGGGGGCGGCGCTGCACATCAGGGCGAACGCCGCCGCGCTGCAAAATGTCAGAAGCCGCACGTCTCGCAGCATAGCAACGGTGGGTGGAAAATTCCTCACCCGAAGAGAGGACAAAAAGTAGGAATCATTGGCATAGATCTAGCGGCTCTCGGATCCCGAGGATGGTGGGGCGGAGGTCCGGGGGGGCGGTCCAGGGCGCGTCGGGCGTCGTGGCGGTGCGCTCCTGGAGGTTGAACGACGAAGGGCCGCCGCGGACGAGGAAGGGGCTGAACGTGTAGCCCTCGCCTTGGTTGAAAGGTGCGAAGACGGTCTCCGATGCGGGGTCGTAGTACACCGACTGGCCGGAGTGGCGGATCGACACGCGCTGCACGAGCACGCTCGGATCGAGCGAGATCGCGTGCAGGTTCGTGTCGGCGTTCGCTTCGACCATGAAGACGAGGCGGCGCGCGTTGTCGATCGCCGCCTTCCGGAGGACGGTGGGCGCGGTCGCCTCGGTCGACATCGTGAAGGTGCGGAGCGGGAGCTGGCTCGTGGCCGGCTGGAGGTAAGGGCGCGTGTAGAGGGCGTGGACGCCGTCCGCGAGCGGGAGGAGCGTCACGTCGTCCGGGCCCGCGTTGCAGACGATCGAGCCGAAGCCGGGCTGTCCCGTCTGCGCCATGCGGCCGTAGGTGTGCGAGCCCTGCGCGACTGGCACGTCCGTGCCGTTCGGGAGGAAGTACTGCCGCGCGCGCACGACGCAGACCATGTTGCCCTGCGGGCCTTCGCACTCGGGCGTCGGCTGCGGCCCCGCGTCTTCGGTTCCCGCGTCGCTCGGCGGCGTCGCCGGGGGCACTCCGGGGTTGTAGAAGCTCAGGTACCCGCCGGTGCCGGACAGGCTCCGCGTCGCGACCATGCCGCGCGGGTTCTGCGGGAGCGTGATCGGCGTCGCGACCACCGGCGACGCCGGGTTCGTCGTGTTGATCGTGACGAGGCGGAAGGCGGAGCCCGACGCGGGGTGGGCGACGATCGAGACGCGCTCGCTCGTGACGCCGATCGCGTCGTAGTAGACGAGCGGTCCGACGGCGACCGCGGACAGCTCCGTCCACGCGCCGGTCGTGGTGTCGAGCCGGCGGATGTGGAGCTTCACGTCCTCCGTCGTGTTCGCGATGAAGTGCGTCGCGGCCTCGAAGATGTACCAGAGGTCGCGCGGCGCATCGTGCGCGATGCCCGCGACCCACATCCTCTCGCGCGTCGAGACCTCGCGCCCGCTCTTGCTGTCGAGGACGGTGAGCACGGGCTCGAGGACACCGCCGTCGGACGCGACCTCGCCGCCGACGACGAGCGGCGAGAACGCCTCGCCCGTCGTCGACGTCTCCGAGGCGTCGACGGTCGTCGGAGGCGGCCCGGTCTCCTCCACCGTCACGCCGGCGGCGTCGGGGCGCGTGACGCTCGTGAACTGCCCGTCGTCGGCGGGCTTCACGTCGTCGAGCGAGTTGACGAGGCTGCAGCCGGCGGCGACCGCCGTCGTGAGCAAAGCGGAGAGGGAGGTCAGACGAAGCGCGCGCATCTAGTTCCTCGGCGCGTCCTGCATGATCCAGGACGTGATGATGTCCTTCTCGATGGCGGTGAGGGCGTTGCCCGTCTGAGGCGCCGGCATCACGAGACCACGCGGCGGGTTCGGGTTGATCTTGATGGAGAGCCAGCTCTCTTGCAGGTTGCTCTTCGTCACGCGCGGGATGTTCCGGCCGTCGATGTTGCCGAGGATGGACCGCGCGTCCACGAGCTGGTCATACGAGAACGCGGGCGCGAGGTTGAGGCCGCCCGCCGTGGGTCCGCTCACGTGGCAGCCGACGACGGCGCAGTTCTTGTTGAAGACGCCCTGCACGTCGATGCTGTAGCTCGTGTCCGTCGTGCCGCTCCTCTCGACGAGGTTATCGTCGCGGTTGTTCGTCGCGTCGCGCGCGCGCACGACCCAGTTGAGCGTCGCGCGGGACGCGAGGTCGGAGAGCTCGACGTACGGCGCGCCGGGGGCGCTCGTCGCGCGCGGCGGCGCGTCGAAGTCGTAGCCGCCGGCGGTCCGCGCTTCGAACACGTCGTAGACGATGTTCCCCGGCGGCGTCTGATCGTCGGTCGCGGGGTCCCAGCTCAGCTTCACCTTGCGCATCACGGGATCGAAGTCGAACCCCTTGATGCCGGCGAAGGTGGGCTTCGTGACGTCCGACGCGGTCGTGGCGGAGCGCTCGACCGTGTTCTCCTCCGCGTTGCCGGCCGCGTCGCGCGCGCGACACACGAAGGAGTACGTGACGCCCGGCTGGAGGCCGGTCAGCGTCACCGCCGTCGCGGCGCTGACCTTCGCCGCGGGGTCGGCGGTGAAGTCGAACTGCCCCGCGCTCGTCGACGTGAAGACCTCGTACGTGAGCTCCGACGCCGGCGAGTGGTTGTCGGTCGCGGGCGACCACGTCACCTCGACCGAGGTGGCGCCGAGCGCCGTCGCCGCGTCGCAGCCCGCGAACGTGGGGAGGGTCGCGTCCTGACCGAGCGCGGAGTTGACGACCGCGCCCCCGGCCGACTCGTTGTTCGCGATGTCGCGCGCGCGCACCTCGAACACGAACGGCTCTCGCGGAACGCCGAGCTCGTTCAGGGTGATGGTCGTGTCTCCCGGGCCCGTCCGCGCGATGCGCGTGAGGGTGGTCCGCGGCCGTCCCGCGTAGACGTCGTAGACGATCGCCTCCGGCGGGGTGAAATCGTCGGTCGCCGGCTCCCACGTCAGCCTCGCGCCCGCGTTGCCGGACGGCTCGGCGGTCTTCAATCCGTTGAAGCTCGGCGGCGCCGTGTCCGGCGACGCGATCGCGGACTTCACGATCGTGTTCCGGTCCTCGAGGCCGCTCGCGTCGGCGGCGCGGACGATCACGTAGTAGCGCTCGCCCTGCTTCTCGGGCGTGATCGTGACCGCGGTCCCGTCGGTCTTGATCGGGATCGTCTTCAGCTCGCGACCGGGGAGGCGCGTGATGTAGACGCGGTAGTCTTGCGCGTCCGGGGCCGGCTTCCACGCGACGACGAGCTTGCCCGCTTCGTCGGGGACGACCCAGGCGACGCCCTCGAACGCGAGGTTGTTCGAGCGGACGGCCGGATCGTCATCGCCGCCGCAGCCGATGGCGAGCGCCAGCGCCGTTAAAGCAAAGGCAAACCGAGGACGTAGCACGGCCGCATCATACGCGCGTGCCGCCGAATGGGAAGAACGGCTCGTCGCTATCCGTGGCGTCATCCCGTCGTCATCCCGTCGTCATCCCGTCGTCATCGGGGCGTCTCTGGGCGTCGTTTTCCAGTGATCCGGCGCGAGCGGCGGGAGGCCGAGCGCCTCGCGGACCGGCGCGAACGACCGGCGATGGACGACGCACGCGCCGAGCCTCTGCAGCGCGGCGACGTGCTCCTTCACGGGGTAGCCCTTATGCCGCGCGAATCCGTAGCCCGGGTAGGTCGCGTCGAGCTCGCTCATCAGCGCGTCGCGCGCGGTCTTCGCCAGGATCGACGCCGCGGCGATCGAGAGGCTCCGGGAGTCGCCCTTCACGATCTTCTGCTGCGGGATCGCGAGGTCCTTGAGCAGCCGCGCGTCGAGGAGGAGGTGCGCGGGCGCGACGGCGAGCCCTTCGACCGCGCGGCGCATCGCGAGGAGGCCGGCGTGATGGATGTTGATGCGGTCGATCTCCTCCGGCGTCGCGAAGCCGACCGCCCACGCGACCGCGCTCTCCTTGATGACGACGGCGAGACGTTCGCGCTCGGCGGCGGTGAGCTTCTTCGAGTCGTCGACGTCGGCGAGGCGCGTCCCCGGCGCGAGGACGACCGCGCCGGCGGACACCGGACCGGCGAGCGGGCTCATCCCCGCTTCGTCGACGCCGGCGACGTGGACGACGCCGCTCGTCCACAGCTCCTGCTCGAAGCGGAGCATCCTCCGGAGGCGCTGCCCCTCCGCGCGGCGGGCGCGCCGGCGCCGCTCGATCGCGCGGAGGATCGCCTGCGCGCCGGAGCGCGGGTCCTCGCGCAGCCGCTCTTCGAGCTCCTTCGGAAGCGGCCGGTCGCCGTCGACGTAGCGGGCGCGGATCTCGGCGAGCTTCAGCGAGGGCTCCAATGGTTCTCCAAATTTCTAAACTTCGGGGAGCGGAATGAGCTCCACGTCGTCGCCGGGGATAATCGGGAATCGCCGGTTCTTCCAGTCGTCCTTCGCGCGCTCGATTCGCTCTTTCGAGCTCGCGACGAAGTTCCAATAGATCTCGCGGCGGCCCTCGAGGTGCGCGCCGCCGAGGAGCATGACGCGCGCCGCCTCCTCCGCGACGACGCGGACCCGCGCGCCGGGCTCGAGGACCGCGAGCGCGCCGGGACCGAGCGCCTGCTCGCCGAGCCGGACGCGGCCCTCGACGACGTAGACCGCGCGCTCCTCGTGGCCGTCGTCGACCGGGAGCTCGGCGTCCGCGTCGAGGCGGGCGTGGACGTAGATCGTGGGCGAGAGCACGCCCACCGGCGAGGTCTTGCCGTAGGCCGTGCCGGCGATGACGTCGAGCGACGCGCCGTCGACGCTGAGGTGCGGGAGCGTCGCGCGGGGGTGGTGCTCGAAGCGCGGCTCCGTCTCCTCGTGCTCGAGCGGGAGCGCGACCCAGCTCTGGATCCCGTGCATCGCGAGGCCGTTCTTGCGGCCCTCGGCGGTCGCGCGCTCGGAGTGCGCGATGCCGCGACCGGCGATCATCCAGTTCACGTCGCCGGGGCGGACGACGCGATCGGAGCCGACGCTGTCCTTGTGCTGCATCTCGCCGGCGAACAGGTACGTGACCGTCGCGAGCCCGACGTGGGGATGAGGCCGCACGTCGAACCCGACCCCGGGCGCGAAGTCGGCGGGCCCCATGTGGTCGAAGAAGATGAACGGCCCGACGAGCCGGCGCTGGACTGCGGGGAGCACGCGGCGGACGGAGAAGCCTCCGAGATCGCGCGGCCGTCCTTCGATGAGGAGCTCGATCGCCATGACGTGCGGTCGAGCCTACTTCGCTGGTGCGGGAGGCGGTGAGATTAGTCTCGACGCGGTGCGGGCAAAGGTGAGAAGGAAGTATGAGCGACCGCTCCGCGCGCATGCGCACGCGTAGACGCGAAAAAATCGACGACCCGTGACCGACGAATCGAACGACATCCTGCCGACCTGGATCGAGGTCAGCTATCCCGCAAACCGTGGCGTGATTGGTCTCCGTGGCAGTCACGCGCCCCTCTCCTGGGAGCACACGACCGCGCCGACCCGGCGCATCGGAGACCACCACCTCTTCTCGGTGCCGATGAGAGAGGGCGAGCTCGTCGAGCTCAAGGTCGTGCGCGACGACCACTGGGCGCAGGGCCGCAACTACGTCGTGCACGCGGGCGAGCACCTGCGCATCGAGCCGTACTTCGACAGCCCGGAGCCGAAGTTCGTGCGCGACGTCATCGTCGAGCACAAGGGAAAGTCCCAGCGCCTCGACGTGCTCCTCCCGCCGAGCTACGACGAGCAGCCGAAGAAGCGCTACCCGGTCCTCTACGTCCTCGACGGGCAGGCGCTCTGGCAGCACTCGACCGATCCCTTCGGCACGTGGGGCATGGACGGGACCTTGTGGTTCCTCTACGAGCTCGGCGCGATCGCGGAGCTCATCGTCGTCGGCGTCCATACGTCCGAGTACCGCCTCCAGAACCTCACCCCGGTGCCGGATCCGCACTACGGCGGCGGCAACGCGAAGGAGTTCCTCGAGCTCATGGTCGACGGCGTCGTCGAGCACGTGAACCGCACCTTCCGCACAGAGGCCGATCGCGAGGACACCGGCATCCTCGGGAGCTCGCTCGGCGCCCTCTTCGCGCTCTACGCGGCGTGGACGCGGCCCGACGTCTTCGGCAAGGCGGCCTGCCTCTCGAGCTCGTTCTGGTGGGCGGACCGCTGGGCGGTGCGCCACGTCCAGTCGTCGCCGCCGCCGGAGCCGCGCCCCGTCTTCTACCTCGACTCCGGCGCCGCTCCGCAGCCGATGGAAGAGGACGTCCGCCTCGTCGACGGCTTCCATCACACGCGCTCGATGCTGCGCGCGCTCACGCAGGCGGGCTTCGACGTCGGCTTCGATCTGCATCGCCTCGTGTTCCCGGGGCAGGCGCACCACACCGCGTCGTGGGCGGGCCGCGTCGCGCTCCCGCTCCAGCTCCAGTTCCCGGTCACGCTCCAGCCGCTCGACAGCGTGCGCTGGGGGACCTCGCACGAGGAGAACGACCTCGAGACGGTCTCCTCCGCGAAGCCGGAGTCGGCCCACTTCAAGACCGGCTCTTATCGTACGCTCGCGCGGTGACGATCGCGTGGGAGGCGGCCGGCGGCGGCGCGGAGAAGGTCCTCTTCATCCAGGGCGCCGGCGTCCCCGGCGCGGGGTGGAAGCCGCAGCTCGCCGGCCTCTCCGATCGTTTCCACTGCGCGTCGTTCGACAACCGCGGCACCGGCAAGAGCCGCCGCGCGGACGGCGCGTTCACGATCGACGACTGGCGCGCCGACGCGCTCGAGGTGCTCGACGCGCTCGGCTGGGAGCGCGCCCACGTCGTCGGGCACAGCCTCGGCGGCCTCGTCGCGCAGTCGCTCGCGCTCGAGGCGCGCGCCCGCGTCGCGAGCCTCACGTTGATGTGCACGTTCCATCGCGGCGCGGAGGCGAGCCGCCTCTCGCCGTGGATAGTGTGGACCGGGCTCCGCACGTACGTCGGCACGCGCTCGATGCGGCGGCGGGCCTTCCTCGAGATCCTCCTCTCGCCCGCGGAGCGCGCCGCGCGGGCCTCCGCGCTGGACGACTACGCGGCGGAGCTCGCGCCGCTCTTCGGCCGCGACCTCGGCGATCCCGCCGCGATCGCGATGAAGCAGCTCGGCGCGGCGGCGAAGCACGACGTCCGCGCGCGGCTCGCGGAGCTCGCGGACGTCCCGACCCTCGTCGTGAGCGGCGCGCACGATCGCCTCGCGCTCCCCGCGTTCGGCCGCGCGCTCGCGGCGGCGATCCCGGGCGCGCGCTTCGTCGAGTGCGACGCCGCGCACGGTCTCCCGATCACGCGCGCGGACGAGACGAACCGCCTCGTCGCCGAGCACGTGCAGAGCGCACGCGGCTAGGCGCCTTTGAGCCGCCCGTTCGCGTGGGATACGCTGGGCGCCATGTCCCGTCTCGGGCTCGCCCTGCTCCTCGTCGGCGCCGTCGGCGCCCTCGCATGCCAGACCGACGAAGTGGAGAAGCCGACCTACGAGTTCGGCCTCTTCCCCAAGATCGCGCACTCCGGCTTCAACGCGACCACGCGCTTCAACGTCGTCTACGCGACGAGCGCGCCCGCGCCGGAGTGGTCGATCGACGATCCTTCGATCGGCACGATCGCGCCCACCGTGCCGCCGTCGATCCCGGGGGTGGACGTCTCGAACCTCAAGTTCGCGCTCGTGACGACGACGAAGGCGGGCGAGACGACGGTGCACGTGCGCTCGGGCGACACGGTCCTCGACGCGCAGCTCGTCGTGAAGGGCTACACCGACGAGCAGGTCGTCCTCGGCAAGGCGCGCTACGACACGGACGCGACCAACGGCGCCGAGCCCGCGCGGAAGCCCTGCGCCGACTGCCACACGAAGCCCGAGGGCGTCGACCACTCGCCGCTCAAGATGGCGGGCTTCGACGATCCCACGATCCTCGGCGTGATCCAGGACGCGACCTACCCCGACGGCGGCGCCGGCAGCTCGACGACGAGCGCGTTCCGGCCCTCGGGTCCGCTCACGCTCACGACCCACAAGTGGGGTCTCACCGAGCCCGAGAAGGACGGCATCCTCGCCTACCTCCGCTCGCTCCCGCTCGGCAAGGTCACCGACGCCGGCGCGCCCCCACCCGACGGCGGCCCGTAGCACGCGACGAGCGCGCGTCGCGCCGCGAGGTACTTCGCGAGGTTCGAGCCGTCGTTCCGGGGGAGGGAGCGGCCGCGGCGCGCGGTGACCTCGCCCGTCGCCGTCTTCGTCACGCGCTGGAACGTGCGCGCCTCGCCGTCGACGTCGAGGACCCAGGAATCGACTTGCTCGTCGCAGGTCGTGCACGTGTCGTCGTGGCCGTGGAGCACCGTCGACGTCGCGACGAGGTCGTCGAGCTCCTCGAGCGAGAGCGGCGCGCCATGGAGGAGCGCGAAGCGAACGTCGATCGAGAGCGAGACGTTCGCCGCGACGAAGTCGCTCAGCGCCGCCCCCGCGTCGACGCACTCCGAAGCCACCGCGCTCGACGAGGCGGCGGCGTCCTCCGACGAAGCCGCGGCGCAGCCGGTGAGACCAAGAACGAGGACGACCGTGGAAAGGTGAGCAAGCATCATGGTGGCGCCCTGAGCACTCCGCGTGCCGGGGAATTCCGCCGTATTTCTCGGCGGGGGCTGAGGTCGGCAGCCCTCCACCGTCACCCGGCGCGTGACGCCTACGCGATCTCGATGCGGTGCACGCGCGCCGCGTCGGCGTCGACGAGGAGCACGCCGGCGACCTCGAAGGCGTGCTGGTACTCGAGGAGCTGCCGCCGCGTCGCGGCGGTCTCGATGCGCGTCGCGACCGCGCCGGTCTTCACCTCGGCGACGAAGCGCGCGCCCGCCTTCGAGACGAGGTAGTCCGCGCGCACCGCGATCGTCACCGGCGCGCCGTCGACCGCGAGCGTGTAGCCGCCGGCGACCTGCCGCCCCTCGATCGTGAAGCCCGCCGCCTCGAGGAGGCGCGCGGCCTCGCGCTCGCCCTCCGCGCCGCGATCGAACCGGCGCCGCATCGCGAGGCCGCGCAGCCAGCCGCGCACCCAGAGGAGGAGTGCGCACGCGATCGCGACCGCGGCGAGGGCCACGAGCGCTTCACGCGGGACGTCGTCGAGCGTCAACGAAGCGAGGATAGGCGCGCGCGAGACGGCGACGAAATTGTCAGCGTCGGATCATCGCGCGCGCGTCCTCCTCCGCCGGGGCGCGTTCTCTTCCTCCCTCGCCGTCACGAGAAACGTCTACGCTGGCCGCCGATGAAGGCCAAGACGCTCACTCTTTTCCTCGTTTCCGTCGCCGCGGCCGGCGCGCTCGCGTGCGGCAAGACCGAGCCGAAGAACCCGGCGCCCGTGGTCGCGAGCGCGCCGCCCGTCGCGTCCGCGCCGCCGCCGACGGTGCACGAGCGCGTCGTCCCGCACGTCTGCGCCGCGCGGAAGAAGGTCGCGCAGCTCCTCGGGCAGAAGAACGAGGCGCCGATCGAGCCGTTCGAGCAGAGCGCCGAGGCCGCGCCGCCGCCGTCGAGCGTCACCGCCGGCGCCGCGAGGATCCCGGCGAACCAGGCCTACCGCGTCGTCGCCCCCTCCACCGTGCTCATCCGCACCGACAACGGGCTCGGCACCGGCGTCGTCATCGATCCGAAGGGCTACGTCCTCACGAACAACCACGTCGTCGCCGACGGCCGGAAGCACGACTTCGTCATCACGGTGAAGGTCACGCTCGGCGACCTCGCGCCGACGGGGCGCATGGTCCGGCAGGAGAAGACCTACGAGGGCGTCGTCGTGAAGTCCGATCCCGTGCGCGACGTCGCGATCGTGAAGATCAAGGACCCGCCGCCGAAGCTCGAGGTCGCCAAGTTCGCCAAGAGCGCGCCGCAGGTCGCGGAGAAGGTGATCGCGGTCGGCCACGCCGGGATCGGCTTCCTCTGGGCGGCGAAGACCTGCAGCGTCGCCACGATCGGCGAGCGCCAGAGCGACGTCAGCATGCTCGCCGCGTTCGACTGCGCGAACCTGGACCCGGCCGCGCCGCCCGCGGAGGCGGAGGCGAAGAAGACCCGCTGCGACGAGGCGAAGAAGCGCATGACCGACGCGCTCAACGCGGCCACGCAGGGCCTCGCGATCCAGACCGACTGCGCGATCACGCACGGCGACAGCGGCGGCCCGCTCGTCAACGTCGTCGGCGAGGTCGTCGGCCTCAACCAGAGCATCGCCGTCGACGCCGCGACGGTCTCGTTCCACGTGCACCTCGACGAGCTCCGCGAGTTCATCGGCAAATACCCGGAGGAGGGAGTCCCCATTCTCCCTGATCCGTATTGCGACGGCGGGTTCAACCCCACGCTCGAGGACGTCGACCTCGACGGAGTCCCGGAGACGCTCGTCACGAAAGGCAATCAGGGGCTCCTCGGCAGCTTCGATCGGCTCTCGCTCCTCATCGACCTCGACGAGGACCAGGGCAAGAAATCGAAGGAAGGCCAGGCCGAGTCCTTCGACGCGGAGATCGCCCTCCTCACGATCCGCAATACCACGTACGTCTGGTACGACACGGTCGGGGACAACAAGTTCGATGTCCTCCTCGTCGACAAGGACAACGACGGAAAGCCGGAGCAGCTCTTCCACCTCGGCCCGAACGGCGCGCTGACGGAGGAGAAGGACAAATCGCTGATCCCCAATCACGACCTCAGCGCGCGCTTCGTGAAGGACCCCAAGCTCCACGTCCGCCTCGCCAAGATCGCGCAGGCGATCGGCGGCACGAAGATGATCTCGGCGAAGACCCTCGCCGCCGCGTCCGCGACGACGACGCTCCCGGATCCGCTCCTCGGCGGCGGTAACCAGGGCCGCGTGCTCGACACCGACGCGAACGGCCGCCCCGACCTCGCCGCCGTGCGCGGCGCCTTCAGCCGCGGCGTCCTCATCGACGCGGACGAGGACTCGCTCGGCACGCTCAAGGTCGGCGCCTCCGCCGACGAGCTCGTGAAGGCGAAGAAGGTCGACGCCGAGGTGGCGATCGTCGTCCAGGGCACCACCCTCTGGGCGCAGTACGACACGAACAACGACGGCAAGTTCGACCTCGCGCTCGTCGCGTCGAACGGCGGCGATCCGTCGTCGCTCATCGCCACGAGCGCCTACAAGATCGGCGACAAGGGCGAGCTCGCCCCCGCGCCCGAGAACGTCGGCCGCAAGGTGCTGCGCCCGGGCCTCCTCCCCGAGCACCCGCGCGTCGCGAACGCGTTCCGCTACTTCGGCTCCGACGTCGCCGCCGACGAGGGCATGGGCTCGGTCCCCGATCCCACCGCCGCGCGCGGCCGCTTCCGCGCGCGCGAGGTCAAGGGCCTCCCCGCCTCGACCATCGTCGAGAGCGAGGCCGGCTCCGCCAGCGTCATCCTCGTCGACGTCGATCGCGACTCGAAGGTCCCGGCGAAGGACCCCGACATCCCGAAGATCGTCGCGGACGGGAAGTTCGACGCGGAGGTCGCGATCGTGCATCGCGGCCTCGGCGACGGCGGCGCGGACTGGGTCTATTACGACACCGACGCGGACGGGAAGTTCGACTTCGTCCTCTACGTCCCCGCCACGAACAAGGAGGCCCCCGCGCAGGCGTGGCGCGTCGTGAAGGACGCGTCGGCGAAGAACGGCGTCGCCTTCCAGCACGATCCGGCGGCGATCGCGGGCAAGCCGATCCGCCACAAGACGATCTTCAAGGACAAGGCGATGGGCCCGAAGTGGAAGGCGATCGCGGAGAAGATCTTCAAGCCGTCGATGATCGAGTAGTGACGCCGAGCACCGCGGGGGACATTCCGCTCCTGACCTGGGCCCCCGAGCCCGGGGGAGAGGGCCGCGGCGCGGTCCTCCTCTTCCACGGCCTCCGCATGGGCGCCGACTCCCTCGCGCGCGAGGCCGGCTGGCTCGTCGCGCGCGGCTTCACCGTCCTCGGCGTCGACGCCCCGCACCACGGCCGCCGCTCCTCCGAGGTCGTCGAGACGATGCCGGACGCGCTTACGCTCGAGGGGCACTACGTCCTCCTCCGTCTCCTGCGCGAGGCACGGGCGGAGATCCCCGCCCTCGTCGATCACGCGCGCGCGCTCGGCCACGAGCGCGTCGCGATCGCGGGCGTCTCGTTCGGCGCCTTCATCGCGCTCGCCGCCGCCGCGGTGGAGCCGCGCCTCGACGCGTTCGTGTCGATCCTGGGGACGCCGGACTGGACCCCGCGCGACGGCGCCGTCCCCGACGATCTCCGGGAGGCCGTCGCCGAGTCTCCCCATCACCGCCCGGAGGCGTTCGCGCCGCGGCCGCTCCTCCTCTTGAACGGCGGCGCCGACGACAACGTCCGCCCCGGCCCGGCCCGCGATCTCGCCGCGCGCCTCCGCCCGCTCTACGAGGCCGCCGGCGCGGGCGCGTCGCTCGTCCACCACGAATATCCAAATACGCCGCACTTCGTCGAAGAGCCGGAGTGGGCCGATATGTGGCAGCGGACGGGCGATTTCCTGATTCAGGCCTTCGCGTCGAAGCGATAAGCGGTCTCGACCGCGCTCGCGCGCGCGCCGAATTCCTGGCAGAACGTCGCCAATCGCGAATACGGCGCGACGTCGACCACCTCGCGAAAGGGCAAATGCTCGACGAGGCAATACAGCGCCACCTCGACGAAGCTCGGCGCGCGCCCGGCCGGGAGGGCGGCGCGGACGGCGGCGAGGTGCTCGTCGAGCCAGGCGAGGCTGTTCTCGAGCCCGCGCACGACCTTCGGTGACGCCGGTTGCCCCGCGAGCTTCGCGAGGATCACGTCGACGTCGGCGGCCATGCCGTGGAGCGTGAGCTCCTCCGCGTTCGCCACCACGCGTACCTCCACGTCGCCGCGGAGCACGACGTCGCGCCGTCCGCGCGCGAGGCGTCGGCAGATGTTCTCCGTCCCGAAGAGCGGGCCCTCGTCGTCGACGAGGCTCGGCATCTTCAGCGCGGGGTTGCCGGCGTAGGTCGACGCGTCGACCGATCCGAGCTGCAGGATCGGCTCGAAGCGGTGCTCCACCCCGAGCTCGAGGGCGAACATCCGCGTGACGCGCGTGTAGTGGGAGCTGCTCCGCCCGACGATCCGGATCATCGCCCGAGCGTAGAGCCCGCGCCGGCGCCCGTCGCGGCACAGCCGCGCCGCTCCCGCGCCGGCACAGATTCACTGGCTATGGATGCTCGGCGGATCGGCGGTGGCGGACTCGAAGTTCACGGCCTGCGCGGCGAGCCACGCGCGCTCGAGGCTCTTCGGCACGTCGTCGCGGAGGAGCGCGCCCGGCTCGACGTATTCGTACATCTCGCCGTAGTGCTTCGACTCGGTCGGGCTGACGCGGCGGATGACGTGCCACGGCCGGAGCTGGTGCGGCTTGTCGAGCCCGGCCGCGGCGAGGAGCTCGGTGAACGCGCGCACGGTGTTCTTCTGGTAGTTGAAGACGCGCACCGCCTTGTCGTCGACGTCGAGGCCGACGACGAGGTCGGGGTCCTGCGTCGCTACGCCGGTCGGGCAGGTGTTGTTGTTGCACTTCTGCGCCTGGATGCAGCCGAGCGCGAACATCATCGCGCGCGCGGAGCTGCAGAGGTCCGCCCCGATCGCGAG
This sequence comes from Labilithrix sp., assembly GCA_019637155.1. Classification (NCBI taxonomy): domain Bacteria; kingdom Pseudomonadati; phylum Myxococcota; order Polyangiales; family Labilitrichaceae; genus Labilithrix; species Labilithrix sp. The sequence continues at coordinate 654,773 of JAHBWE010000001.1, forward strand.
CTTGTGCGCGATGTCGAAGCCGGTGACGACGCGTCCGCTCGCGATGACCTTGATCCGATCGCGGAGGTCGCAGCCGACGAGCGCGTTGTGAACGAAGACGAGGCTTGAAGCCGATCGGCTTGCCCTTCGAGAGGTCGCGGAGCTGTTTGACGAAGGCGCACAGCTCGAGCGGCGTCTTGAACGCGCGGTGCGAGGGCGGAGAGAGGACGTCCGCGCCCATCGGCACGCCGCGGATCTTCGAGATCTCCGGCGTGACCTTGCTCGCGGGGAGGATGCCGCCGTGGCCGGGCTTCGCGCCCTGACTCAGCTTGATCTCGATCATCTTCACCGCCGGCGTCGCCGCCTTCTCCGCGAAGCGCTCGGGGTGGAAGCCCCCGTCCTCGTCGCGGCAGCCGAAGTAGCCGGTGCCGATCTGCCAGACGACGTCGCCGCCCTCCTGGAGGTGGTACGGCGAGAGGCCGCCTTCGCCGGTGTTGTGCGCGAACCCGCCGAGCTTGGCGCCGCGGTTGAGCGCGCGGATCGCGGCGTGGCTGAGCGAGCCGAAGCTCATCGCCGAGACGTTGAGGATCGCGGCGTCGTAGGGCTGCTTGCAGTCGGGGCCGCCGATGCGGACGCGCGGGTGCGGATCGTGCGGATGTTTCGCGACGAGGGAGTGATTGATCCACTCGTAGCCGGTCTCGTAGACGTCCTTCTCCGTGCCGAACGGCACCGTGTCGATCACGTTCTTCGCGCGCTGGTAGATGAGCGAGCGAAGGTCGCGGCTGAACGGCCGGCCCGAGGAGTTCGACTCGACGAAGTACTGCTGGAGCTCCGGCCGGAAGGCCTCGAACAGGTAGCGGAGCCGCCCAACGACCGGGAAGTTCCGGCGGATGCTCTGGCTCCTTTGCATCATGTCGTAGAGGCCGAGCCCGACGACGCCGGCGACGAGGGCGAGCGGGACGTACCCGGCCGGCGTCCACCACGCGAGGGCGCCGAAGCTGGTGAGCCCGAAGAGAGAGAGACCGAGGAAGAGCTTCCGGGGCGACATCGCGGCGCAGCATACCGCGGCGAGGACTGAAGGCGGCGCGCGTCCCGCCGTTAAAGGAGGGCTGTGGAACGTCGGCTCGAGGGCTTCCCGCGCGGGGCGGAGTGGAGCGACGAGTCCGCGACGTACCTCCGTCGCGTCGAGCCCGCGCGCCACGCCGCGTTCCTCGCCGGCGATCGCGCGCGTTACGTCGACGAGCTCGACGTCGTCCGCGCCGACGGCGGCCGCATGCGGATCGAGGCGCAGACGTATTTCGCGCACGATCCGGCGACGGGGCACGTGGTCCTCTCTGGCGCGATCAAGCCGCTCGGCGATCGTCGCCTCGCGGAGGAGCGGATGGAGGCGATCGGCCGCCTCGCCGGCGGGGTCGCGCACGAGCTCAACAACCTGCTCACCGTCATCGTCTCGTATGCCCAGCTCGCGCGCGACGCGATCCCGCGTGAGCACGCCGCGCAGGAGGACCTCGCCCAGATCGCCGGCGCGGGTCGCCGCGCGGAGCGGCGGACGCGCCAGCTCCTCGCGTTCGGCCGCCGCCAGCGCGCGCCGTCGGCGCCGCTCCTCCTCGACGAGGTCGTGGACACGCTCGCGCCGCTCCTGCGCCGCGTCCTCGGCGAGGGCGTCGATCTGCGGATCGAGCGGAGCGACGACCTCCACGCGTTCAGGCTCGATCGCGCGCGGATCGAGCACGTCGTCATGAACCTCGTCGTCCACGCGCGGGACGCGATGCCCGGCGGCGGCCGCATCACGATCGCGACGCAGAACGCCGCCGTCGGCGCCGAGCGCGCGGCGGAGCTCGCGGTCGCGCCGGGCACCTACGTGCAGCTCACGGTGCGCGGCGCGGGGAGCGGCGGCGACGCTCCCGAGCTCGCGTCGACGTACGGCATCGTGAAGGAGTGCGGCGGCGCGATCGACGTCGAGAGCACGGCGCGGGCCGGCCTGACGTTCGGCGTGTACCTGCCGGTGCACGTCCGCTGCTAACGTGGAGCGATGAAGCTCCGCGTCGCCCTCGTCGTGCTCGGGCTCGGCGCGTGCAGCAGCGATCCTCCCGCGACTACGGCCCTTCCCGACGGCGGCGCCTCGTCGTCGAGCGGCTCGACGTCGACCTCGTCCTCGGGCGGCACGAGCGGCGCCCCCGCCGAGCCGTACGTCGACTTCGACGTCAATCACGTGCTCGTCACCGGCCAGTCGAACTCGGTCGCGAACGGCGGGACGCCTCCGCTCTCGACGACGCAGCCGTTCGCGAACCTCATGTTCGACACCGGCGTCATGCCGATGAGCCGCTGCGACGGGGAAGGTTGCAAGACGTGGAACGAGCCGACGTCGTTCGTGCCGCTCGTCGAGGGCGACACGTTCTTCGACTACGCGGTCGAGACCCCCGCCGCCGGGCTCGCGAACGAGGTGACGCACCTCCGCGCCGGGCACGTGGTGCTCGCGAGCGTCCACGGCCGGAGCGGGAATACCTATCAGTGCCTCCGGAAGGACGGCTGCAATTACAAACAAGGATACCTCGAGCCGTTCGAGCAAGGGATGAAGGAGGTCGCCGCCGCGAAGAAGCTCGCGGAGGAGGCGAAGAAGTCGTATGTCGTCCGCGCGGTCGTGGCGGTGCACGGCGAGAGCGACCACTACTCCTATTCCGACGGCTCGCAGGAGTTCCCGCTCGACGGCACCGACGGCACCAAGGACGCGATAAAGGATTACGCGGACGGTCTCGTCGAGTGGCAACGCGATTACGAGGCGAGCGTGAAGGCGATCACGGGCCAGGCGCAGCCGGTGCCGCTCTTCGTCTCGCAGATCAGCGGCTGGAACGACCTCGTCGCGAGCCGCATCGCACAGTGGCAGCTCGACGCCCACGAGCGCGCGCCGGGGAAGGTGGTGCTCGTCACGCCTGCCTACGCGATCCCGCTCAGCCAGGAGGACTGCCTCCACTACACGAACGAGGGCTCGCGGCGCCTCGGCGAGTACTTCGCGAAGGCCTACGCGCGGGTGGTCTTCGAAGGAAGGGCGTGGGAGCCGGTGCGACCGAAGTCGATCACGCTCGCGGGCGCGGTCATCACCGTCACGTTCCACGTCCCGAAGCCGCCGCTCGTCCTCGACACGACGAAGGTCGCCGCCGCGCCCGACATGGGCTTCTCGTACACGGACGACGCGAGCCCGCCGTCGATCGCGAAGGTGGAGCTCTCGGGTCCGGACACGGTGACGATCACGCTCGCCGCCGCGCCGACCGGCGGCAAGAAGCGCCTCCGCTACGCGATGAACCAGGACGTCGGCGGCTGCATCGGCACGCCGCGCGGCGCGCGCGGCAACCTCCGCGACTCCGACGACACGCCGTCGAAGCACGGCTACGACCTCCACAACTGGTCCGTGCATTTCGACGTCGCGGTGCCCTGAGCCTGTCTCGCTGTATCAGCGTGTATCGCGCATGAACGCCTCGAGTCGGGCGTGATTTACGGCATTTCGTGGGTCGGGACGTCTGGCCCGCGCGTTGCTCAATCCTTCTTCGGCGGCGCAAACGGTGCCCGCTCAATTCGAAGGGGATTTTCGTGATGTCGCGCAAGGGTTGGCTCGGTGGTCTCGTGGCGGTGGTGGGGATGGCGGCGCTCGTCGGTTGCGCCGGCGAGAGCGGCGCGGAAGGCGCGGCGGGTGCGATGGGCGCGGCGGGCGCGGCGGGACAGGACGGCGCGATGGGCGCGGCGGGACAGGACGGCGCGCGCGGCGCGAGCACGCTGGTGCGTGCGACGGCGGAGCCGGCGGGGGCGAGCTGCGCGGAGGGTGGGCAGGCGCTCTCCGTCGGCGTCGACACGAACGGCAACGGCACGCTCGACGACGCGGAGATCACGAGCCGCTCCTTCGTCTGCAACGGCGCGGAGGCGTCGACGAGCGTCGAGGAGATCCTCCCCGGCGATCCGCGCTGCCCGAACGGCGGCGTCGCGATCGACGCGGGCGACGGCACGAGCCTCGTCGCCTGCAACGGCCTCGACGGCGCGAAGGGCGATCAGGGCGACACCGGCGCGACGGGCCAGCAAGGTGCGCAGGGAGAGAAGGGCGACAAGGGCGATCAGGGCGCGCAGGGGGCGAAGGGCGATCAGGGCGCGCAGGGGACGAAGGGCGACCCGGGGGAGAAGGGCGACCCGGGGGAGAAGGGCGACCCGGGAGCGTCGGGATCGGAGACGCGGCTCGGCCAGTTCCTTCCGAGCCAGGTCGCGAAGGGAGCGGTCGTCACGTGCACGACGGTCAACGAGACGCCGGCGACGACGGAGTGCCGCGGGTTGAAGCTGAACGGCATCGACGTGTACCTCGGGCCCGTGGAGGCGAACGCGATCTGCGGCTCGATCACGGGCAACGGCTACGACACGGCGAGCGGCTTCGGCCTGTCGACCCCTCCCTACCTGAAGTGGGACGCAGCGGGCGCGCGCTGGACGATGGGCACCGCCGCCGCGATCTCACCGATGCAGAACCTGACCTGCCGGCGCTGACGCCGACCGACGTGGCCGGTGGGGCATGGTCCTCACCGGCCGTGTTCGTTCGTCGAGCTCCCGCGGAGGTCGCGTCAGTCGCGTCCGTCGCGGCGGCGTTCGCGCATCACCTCGAGCGCCTCGCGCTCCTCGGTCCGCGCGGCGATGGCTCGTCGTTTGTCGTGGAGCTTCTTCCCACGTCCGAGCCCGAGCAGCACCTTCACCCACCCGTTCTGGAAGTAGAGGGCGAGCGGGATCAACGTGTATCCCTCACGCAACACCGCGCGCTCGAGGTGACGGATCTGTCGCGCATGCAGGAGGAGCTTCCGCGCCCCGCGCTCGGCGTGCGGGAACGCGCGCGCGGCGAAGAAGGACGCGATGTGCATCTGCTTGAGCCACACCTCCCCCCGCTCCACCGCCGCGTACGCCTCCACGAGTGACGCCTTCCCCTCACGGAGCGATTTCACCTCGCTGCCTTTGAGGACGATCCCCGCCTCGAGCCGCTCCGTGATCTCGTAGTGAAACGTCGCCGCGCGGTTCTGCGCGACGAGCCGCTTCGCAGCGACTCCCCGATCTCGGCGATCGACACGCGCACGCTCGCTCACGCGCGGCGCCTCGTAGCTTCATCGCCGACCGAAACGCGCTGCCGCTCGGCCATGGCCGTCTTCGGGACCCTACGCGCTGGGCGTCGGCGATTCAAGCGCGGCTTGCGGTGGCCGTCCTCGTGCTGCCGCAACGGCGGCACCGCGAGGCGCGCGTGGCAACCGACCGGCACGATCTCGGCCCCTCATGATCGCGAGGCCTCTCGCTCCCGTGGTGCATCGGCGATCCGCGTGTGCCCGCTCGGCTCACGGTGGCACACGCCGGTGGCGCACGCGCGCTCGAGAGCGCATGTTTTCCGCGAGATCGCGCTCGGCACGACCTCTGCTGATGGCGAACGTCATGCGCTCCCACCGTGCCGTCTTCGCCTTCATCGCCGGCTCGACGCTCCTCGCCTGTGCCGGCGGCGGAGGCTACCTCCAGGCCGACCCGAACGATCCCAGCGCGCCCGGCAACGTCGCGCAACCGCTCGAGGCGCTCGTCCCGCTGCAGGGCTGCGGCGAGGTCGAGCAGTACCTCCGCGGGCGCCTCGCCGACGCCGTGAACCGGCGGATCGACGCCGCGATCAAGTCGGTCAACGAGCGTGAGACCTGCTCGCGCTACGTCGGCTACGACGGCGATGACGACGACGACGCGATGGGCAGCGTGGGCTCGTCGAGCGGCAGCTCCGGCACCAACACCAACGGCAGCGGAAGCAGCAGCGGTGACAGCGCGAAGGAGTCGTCCTCGACGAACAACCAGACCGCCGGCGTCGACGAGGCGGACTTCATCAAGAACGACGACAAGTACCTCTACCTCGCGTCGAACGGCGCGTTCCGCGTCGTCGAGGCGTGGCCGGCGGAGAGCATGGCGGAGGTCGCGAAGATCGCGATCGACGGCACGCCGAAGAAGCTCTTCGTCGAAGGTGACCGCGCGCTCGTGTACGTCTCCGTCCCGCGGGAGATCGGCGACGCGAACGGCGACTCGTACGCGAACGGCGTCGGGTACTCCTCCGGCTCCGAGTGCACCTACGGCTACGACTGCGTCCCGAGCGGCGACGGCACCGCGACGAAGCTCGTCGTCTTCGACATCGCCGACCGCCGCGCGCCGAAGAAGGTGCGCGAGATCGCGCTCTCCGGCTCGCTCCTCTCGGCGCGTCGCATCGGCAATGCGGTCCACACCGTCGTCGTCGACACGCCGCCCCGGGTCGAGGGACTCAGGTCGTACCCCGAGGACACGAGCGACTGGTGCGAGGCGGACGACACCGCGAGCTGGCGGTCGCGCGCGATCAGGTCCTGGGAGGCGCTCCGCGCCGAGAACCTCGCCGTCATCGCGAAGGTCGACGTCATGAAGCAGCTCCCGGCCGTGACCGAGAACGGCGCCTCTGCGCTCGCGGCGTGCGGCGGCTACTTCCGTCCGAACGTCGCCGAGGGCACGACGCTCACGTCGCTCGTCTCGGTCGACATCGACGGCGGCGCGTCGACGGTGGCGACGGTCGTGAGCGATCCCGGCGTCGTCTACGCCTCGGAGACGGGCCTCTACATGAGCGTCCCGCACCGCCGCTCGGAGGGCCTGTCCTGGTACACCGGGATGGAGTCGGAGAAGCAGGCGAGCGTCGTCCACAAGTTCCGCGTCGGCGCGACGCCGGCGCTCACCGGCTACGAGGCGAGCGGCGTCGTGAAGGGCCGCGTCCTCAACCAGTTCGCGCTCGACGAGCACGACGGCGCGCTCCGCGTCGCGACGACGACGGGTCGCGCGCCGAGCAAGGACACGCACAGCACGATGTCCGTCCTCGAGCGCCGCGGCCCCGGCCTCGTCCTCACGGGCAAGGTCGACCAGATCGCGCCGACGGAGGACATCCGCAGCGTGCGCTTCGACGGCTCGCGCGGCTTCATCGTCACGTTCAAGAAGACCGACCCGCTCTACGTCTTCGACCTCGGCGACAAGACGGCCCCGCGCATCACCGGCGAGCTCAAGATCCCCGGCTTCTCGACGTACATGCACATGATGGACGCGTCGCACCTCCTCACGATCGGCTACGACGCCGACGACCAGGGCTCCTTCGCGTACTTCCAGGGCGTGATGCTCCAGGTCTTCGACGTCTCCGACATGAAGAACCCGCGCCTCGCGCACAAGGAGATCATCGGCACGCGCGGCTCGAGCTCGGAGGCGCTCACGAACCACCTCGCGTTCACGTACTACGCGCCGAAGAACCTCCTCGCGCTCCCGATGACGGTCTGCGAGGACTCGCAGGGCGGCGGCGGCAGCTACGGCATGACGATGTCGTTCAGCGGCCTCATGCTCTACGACGTCACGACCGCCGGTGGCTTCCAGAAGCGTGGCCAGGTCGCGCACCCGAGCGTCTCCACGGGCGACGGCTACAACTCGAGCGGCTGCTACAACTGGTGGACGAACGCGAGCTCCGAGGTGAAGCGCAGCGTGATCATGGACGATGTCGTCTTCTCGATCTCCGACCTGCGCGTGAAGGCGAACCGCCTCTCCAACCCGAGCGCCGACGTCGCGGTGGTGTCGCTCCAGTAGTCGCGCGACAGGCGGCCGTTCGCTCGTCGCGTTCGAGGCTTCAACCGCTCGGCACGACGTTCGTGCGCCAGAGCCTGCGTGCTTCGTCGTACGTGAAGCGCGTGAGGCGCGCGAGCTCGTCGCGCGTGAGCGGCGACAAGGACGCGCTACCCAGCGCGCGCGACGCGTCGCCCTCGAAGCGCGCGCGCGCTTCGTTCATCGTTCCGGGCCAGCCGCCTTTGACGGGACGGCCATCGGCAGCGAGCGATCGGAGCCAGCCTGTCGTCCACGAACGAGCCGTCCCCCGCGCTGTTTCCTCGAGGACGATCTCACGCTCCGAATCCGCCATGCTGCACCGTACACGTACGGTCGCCCCACCGATACGCGCGCGGGTCCTCAGCCGTCGATTTCGAAGCGACGGCCAACGCGCCTACCGGGCGTGCCCTCGCGGCGGACCTCGGCGCTCACCCTTCGCCGCGCGCGGACTTGAAGTCGAGGTCGAACCGCGCGAGGTACTTCCGGAGCCGGTCCGCGTCGTTCTTGCTCGTCCGCTGTCCGAGGCTGTTCGCGAAGAGCCGGCGCCCCGCCGCGGAGAGGCTCGGCTCCGTCGCGCAGACGTCGAGCACGATCGCGAGCTGCGCGCGATCGAAGAGATCGAGCCCGTTCGCACGTTCACTTCCGAGCACCTCGACGACACGGTCGCCGGCGGCGCCGCCGAGCCCGCGCTCGCGCGGATCGCTCGCGGCGGCGCCGGCGTCGCGGCGCCAGCTCGCTTCGAGGCGGGCGATCTCGTCGTCGACCTCGGCGACGCGGATGCCGCCCGACGGTGCGAGGGTGGCCATGCGTGTCAGCGCGGCGCCGAGGTCGCGGAAGTTGCCGCGCCATAGCGCGGCGGCGCTCGTCGCGAAGCGGAGGAAGCGCTGGCGCGCGTCTTCGTGGAAGAGCACGCGGCGTCCGGTCTCGCGCGCGATGCGTTCGAGCTCGTGCTCCACGTTGGGTGCGATGTCCTCGCGCCGGTCGCGGAGCGAGGGGAGCTCGAAATGCCAGAGGTCGATGCGCGCGAGGAGGTCCTCCCGGAAGCGCCCGCGCGCGACGTCGACGCGGAGATCGCGGTTCGTCCCCGCGACGAGCTGGAAGTCCGAGCTCACCTGTCGCTCGGCCCCGACCGGCGTGAAATGCCGGTCCTCGATCGCGGTGAGGAGCATCGCCTGCTCGTCGAGCCCGAGCTCGCCGATCTCGTCGAGGAAGAGCACGCCGCCGTCCGCCGCGAGGAGGAGCCCGCGCCGGTCCAGGGCCGCGCCCGTGAACGCGCCCTTCTTGTGGCCGAAGAGCGCGCTCATCGCCTGGTCTCCGCGCAGCGTCGCGCAGTTGACCTCGACGAACGTGGCGCTCGCGCGTCCGAGCTGGTGCTTGAGCGCGTGGATGCGCCGCGCGAGCCGCGTCTTGCCGACGCCGGTGGGCCCGCCGAGGAGGATCGGCGCGCGCGACGTGCTCGCGACGCGCTCGATCCGATCGATGAGCGCGTTGAACTCGCGGTTCGCGGTCGCGATGCCGGCCTTGAGGACGCCGGAGCGCTCGCGGCGCTCGGCCTCGAAGCGGCGCGCGATGCGGTCGTAGCGCGCGAGGTCCAGCTCGATCACGCTGTAGCCGCCGGTGACCGCCTGCTTCTTCGGCGGCTCCGTCTGCAAGAGCGCGCCGGGAAAGAAGCCGGTCTCGGTCAGGAGGAACAGGCATATCTGCGCGACGTGCGTGCCCGTCGTGATGTGGACGAGGTACCGCTCCTTGTCCGGGTCGAAGGGGTACGCGCGCGCGAGCTCGAGGAGCTCCTCGTAGACCTCCTCGAAGTCCCACGCATCCTCGATCGCGAGGTGATGCACGTTCACCGTGGTCTCGGGCGACACGCGCCGGATGTCGTCGATCAGCGTCTCCTCCGCGTCGGGCTCCGCGTTCACGCTGAGGAGCTCGAGCCGCGTGACGAGCAGGTCCGGCTGCGCGACCGCCGAGAGCGTCGGCCGCCACCGCTCCCACCGCTTCGGCCCCCGCGCCGAGTCCATCGTGGTCCCGAAGAACCCGATCACGACGGTGGGGAGGTTCGCGGGGCGAGCCATCGCCCATAGGATAAGAAGCTATCCCTCAGGATACGAGCGCGTTCGCCCACGCGGCGCGCGAACGCGCTACGAATGAGCGATGCAAGCGTTGCACGTTCACGAGCTCCTGCCCGCCGGCGCCCGCCCTGCGATCGAGAAGGCGCTCGCGCGGCCGCTCAGCTACACCGCCGCGTACGTCGTCGCGCCGGGGCCGCGGCCGCGGGCGGTCGTCGTCCTCGGTGAGGCGCACATCAAGCTCGCCGAGGCGGCGGAGCTCGGAAAGGGCGTCGTCTCGCGCTTCGAGCTGCGCGGCGTCGAGACGTTCCAGCGAAAGCAGGTCGTGCTCGGGACGCTGCTCGGCGTCCTCATCCAGGCGCCGCGCACGTTGCTCCGCGTCGCGACGTTCGGCCTCGTGAAGGGCAGCACCATCACCGAGGCGAAGGCGCTCGACCACGGTCACACCGCGGACCTCGAGCCGACGAGCGACGTCCCGCTCGCCCTCCACGTCGCGTCCGTCTACCTCACCGTCCTGTTCAGCGTCCTCTACGCGACCGCGATCCTGAACCTGCTCGGCGTCTTCGTGCCGTGGCTCGTAGCGGCGGCCGCGCTGCTACAGCTCCACCTCCTCGCGCTGGTCCCCGCCTACCTGCTGCGCCGTGAGCCGTGGGCGTGGCTCATCCACCCCGCGGTGGGCCTCGTCACCGTCCGCGACGCGCTCATGGCCGACGGAACGGTCCGGATGCTCCGCGAGCACCCCGACCCCGAGGCCGCCGTCGTCGTCATGGGCCGCGCCCACGTGCCGGGCTACGTCCGCGAGCTCGTCGAGCGGCACGGCTTCCAGCGCGCCGAGCTCTAACTTATCGGCCAGGATACAAATTTATCCTTGCAGATAGCTCTCGCCGAGCCGGATCCGCAAAATCACGAGGAAAACGCGCCGGCACGCTCGTCGCTCTACGGCTCGGCACTATGAACGAGCGGAACTACGACGTAATGAATGTGGGCTCCGGCCTGGTGAAGATGTGGACGCGCGGCGTGCCGGTCGAAGACGACGCGCGCCGCCAGCTCCTCAACGTCGCGGGCATGCCGTTCATCCACAAGTGGGTGGCGGTGATGCCGGACGTGCACTGGGGGATGGGCGCGACGATCGGGTCCGTGATCCCGACGTCGAAGGCGATCATCCCGGCGGCGGTCGGCGTCGACCTCGGCTGCGGGATGATGGCGGTGCGCACGACGCTCCGCGCGGCGGACCTGCCGGACAACCTCTTCGCGGTTCGCTCCGCGATCGAGGCGGCGGTCCCGCACGGCCGCTCGGCCGGCACGAACGACCGCGGCGCGTGGGGAGACGCGCCGGCGGCGGTGACGGACGTGTGGTCGGCGGACCTCGCGGCGGACTTCGAGCGCATCTGCGCGAAGCACCCGAAGATCGCGAAGTCGAACCACGTCGCGCACCTCGGGACGCTCGGCACGGGCAACCACTTCATCGAGCTTTGCCTCGACGAGGCGGACCGCGTCTGGGTGATGCTGCACTCCGGATCGCGCGGCGTCGGGAACCGCATCGGCTCGTACTTCATCGAGCTGGCGAAGAACGAGATGCGCACGTGGCACGTGAACCTCCCCGACCAGGACCTCGCGTACCTGGCGGAGGGGACGAGCCACTTCGACGACTACGTCGAGGCGCTCGACTGGGCGCAGCGCTTCGCGCGCAAGAACCGCGAGCTCATGATGAAGGCGACGATCGCCGCGCTCGGGCGTGAGCTCCGCGCGTTCGATCTCGACGCCGAGGCGGTGAACTGCCACCACAACTACGTCGCGAAGGAGACGCACTTCGGTGAGGATGTCTTCGTGACGCGGAAGGGTGCGGTGCGCGCGGGCGCGGGTGAGCTCGGGATCATCCCGGGCTCGATGGGAACGCGCTCGTACATCGTCCGCGGGAAGGGAAACCCCGACTCGTTCTGCTCGTGCTCGCACGGCGCAGGGCGGGCGATGAGCCGCGCGGAGGCGAAGCGCCGCTTCTCCCTCGCGGACCACGCGTCGGCGACGGCGGGGATCGAGTGCCGTAAGGACGAGGACGTCATCGACGAGACGCCGCTCGCGTACAAGGACATCGACGCGGTCATGGCAGCGCAGGTTGACCTCGTCGAAATCGTCCACACGCTGCGGCAGGTCGTTTGTGTGAAGGGTTGAGCCATGTCATCGCTACGCGACATCCTGAATCGAGCACGCTGGAAGGACGCCGGTCTTCACGCGCTCGAGATCCACGTGCTCCACCGGGGCGCGCCGGGCGACCGGCGCGTCATCGGCGGGAGCCGCATCGCAGCGGTGCGCTCGGCCGGCATCGAGCTCACGCCCGAGAACGACGAGAGCGACGCGGTGTTCGTTCCGTACCATCGCTTCCTCGCGGTGGTCGGGGCGGACGGCGCCGAGATCTGGTCGAAGACGGGAGGCCTCGCCACGCCGCGCACGGTCGCGGCGACCGCGGCGGACGCAACGCCGCCCGAGCCCGCCGCGAACGCGGGGACGGAGGTCGCGATCGACATCCCGGTCGTCCTCCGCGAGGCGAGCGACGCGAGCCCGCTCGTCATCGACGGCAGCGCGGGCGAGGGCGGCGGGCAGATGCTTCGCACGTCGCTCGCGCTCTCGATGGCGACGGGCACGCCCTTCGTCCTCGAGAAGATCCGCGCCGGCCGCAAGAAGCCGGGCCTCATGCGGCAGCACCTCACCTCGGTGAAGGCGGCGGCGCTCCTCTCTGGCGCGCACGTCGAAGGCGCCGAGCTCGGGAGCTCCCGCATCGTGTTCCGTCCCGGCGCGATGGTGTCGGGCGATCACACGCTCGACATCGGCAGCGCAGGCTCCGTCGCGCTCGTCCTCCAGACGATCGCGCTTCCCCTCGCGCTCTCCGCGCACCCGAGCCGCGTGAAGATCCGCGGCGGCACGCACGCGCAGTGGGCGCCGCCGTACCCGTTCCTCGAGCACGCGTGGCTCCCGCTCGTTCGTCGCGCGGGCGCGCGCGTCGACATCGAGCTCACCGCGGTGGGCTTCTACCCGGCCGGCGGCGGCGAGGTGATCCTCAAGACGCAGCCCTCCGAGAAGCTCGCGCCGCTCCACCTCGGCGACGGCGGCGTCCTCGCGCCGCTCGAGGCGAAGGCGATCGTGAGTCACCTCGCGGAGGGCATCGCGCGCCGCGAGCTCACCGCGGCGGCGGAGCTCCTCGCGAGCACGAAGCTCACGCTCACGAGCGAGACGGTGAAGAGCGCGGGCCCCGGCAACGCGATGTGGCTCGTCGCGCGCGACGAAGCCACCGGCGTCGCGAACGTGTTCTCCGGCATCGGCGACGTCGGCGTCCGCGCGGAGGACATCGGCAAGGGCGTCGCGGAGTCCTTCCTCGCGTGGCGCGAGAGCGGCACGAGCGTCGAGGGCCACCTCGCCGATCAGGTCATGCTCCCGATCGCCCTCGCGGGCGCCGGCAGCTACACCACGAACGAGCTCACGCTCCACTCCCGCACCAACATCGAGGTCATCCGCGCCTTCACCGGCCTCCGCCTCCGCGCGTGGGATCTCGGAGGCTCCCGCTTCCGCGTGAGCCTCGCTCAATAGGGATCGTCCGGGCATTGGAGACAAAACCAATTCACTTCGGGCCGGCGTTCCACGAGGGCATCGAACCCCACGAGCTCGACGGCGTACAGGTACGCATCTACGACCCGGAGAAGACCCTCATCGACTGCTTCCGCTACCGGAACCAGCTCGGCATCAAGTACGCCCGCATGCGCCACGTCGAGCGCGCGATGCGACCCTATCTGGAGGCGACCCAGTCGCCGACGTGCTTCTTCTTGCGGAGCTGCTTGTTCATCGTGAATGAACCGAGCCGGCGACGGCCTGCCGTTCCAGCGCCAGGAGTGTATGGCGTAGAGTCGCTGCATGGGACTCCTGACCTTCAGCATCAACGTCACTCTGGACGGCTGCGTCGACCATCAGGAGGGGATCGCCGACGACGAGACGCACGCGTTTTTCACCCGCCTCATGGACGAGGGCGGGGCGATGCTGTGGGGCCGCGTCACCTACGAGATGATGGAGAGCTACTGGCCGGCGGTCGCCCGCGGCGACGAGGAGGCGCCGCCGGCGATCCGCGAGTGGGCGGTCAAGCTGGAGGCCAAGCCGAAGTACGTGGTGTCGTCGACGCGAAAGGACTTCCCGTGGACCAACAGCCACCACGTCGCCGGCGACCTGCGCGCGGGCGTGCAGAAGCTCAAGGACGCGACCCCGGCCGGCGTGCTCCTCGGTAGCGGCAAGCTCGCGACCGAGCTGGACCGGCTGGATCTGATCGACGAGTACCAGCTCCTCGTCCACCCCAGGATCGCCGGCCACGGCCCGACCCTGTACCAGGGCGGGCTGCCCGGCACGCGACGGCTCGAGCTGGTCTCGGCGAAGCCGCTCCGCAGCGGCGCGGTCGCCATGCACTACCGGCGCGCTCAATAGGACTCGCTTCGGCCGGGGAAATCTTCGGTCGGGGCGACGTATTCGTTCCAGCCTTCTGCGCCTTCGACGAGCCAGGGCCAGTCGCGGCGCATGGCGCGCACGACCTGGTCCCACATGCCGTGCGCGTGCGTGCCGGCGATGACGAGGCGCGCACGCGAGCGCTGCGCCGCGACGTTGCGCGCGGCGTTGCGGTAGGTGGCCTCGCAGCCGTCGGTCGTGCACAAGAAGATCGCGCGCTCTCCGCCGCCGCGCGCCCACGGCGCCGCGAACGCGAGCGCGGGCTCCGGCGCGTAGGCGGACTCCGCGAGCGTGACGCGGGGGTATCGCTTGGGCTCCGACTGCGCGAGGAGCGCCGTCTGCGTCGCGCCCATCGAGAAGCCGACGAGCACGAGCGTCGTCGTCGGCCGGACCCAGTCGCCGAAGCGCGCGCGCGTCGCGGCGACGGCGCGGTCGACCCGCGCCCTGGTGTCGGCGGGCCCCGACCACGCGAGCGCGTTCGTCGCCCCGACCCCGCGCGGACACACGACGAACGGATACGCGCTCGTGATCCCGCGCCACGCCGCGCACGCCCACTCGGGGTGATCGCTCCCGCCGTGGAGCGCGATCATGATCGGCCGCGGCGCCCGCGCGCCCACCGGCACCGCCACGACCCCGAGCGGCGCCCCGCCGTCGACCGCGAGCTCGATCTGCTCCGCACCCTCGAGCACGCGCACGGCATCCACCGACGCCGCGGCGTCGCCCTCCGCCGCGACGAGCGCCCCGCCGTCGTCGACTCTCGCCCCGACCGCGGGGCGCCGGGCACACGCGGTGACGGCGATGGTGAGGACGGCGACGATGAGGATGCGTCGCGCGGCCCGCATGGGACCAGACTAAGCGACTTCGGCCATCTGCCCGACGACGTGGTGCCGCGCGAGCACGCGGTGAGGCGGGGCATCGTGAGGACCTCGTAGGTCGAGACGAGGGGTGAAGCGCCCCACTCCGAGACGTGCGAAGCGGGAGACGAGGTCAGTGCGAGGCCATTAAAAAGCACTGAACGACTCGAGCGCGCGGCGATGTGGCGGGGGCGAGTTGTCTCGGCTGTGGCTTGGGCGCTGTCGTGGTGACCGTGGTTGGGCGGGAGTTGGGCGATGGCACGTGGCTCGCTTGGCGGGCGGCATGATGAAGCGATCCATTTTCCTCCTCGGTGCGCTCGCGCTTGCGGTGTCGGCTTGCGCGAGTGATCCGAACAAGAACGCCGCCGACGCGCGGGACGCCGAGACGGAGGCGCAGCGGAAGGCACAACAAGAAGCCGCGGACCGCCGCAGCGATCAGGCGCAGGACCAGGCCGAGCACGAACGGCGCATGACGACGGCGTCGGCGGCGGGGCAGCCCGAGGCGACGCGCGAGCGCGTGGAAGCCGACGCGAAGCTCGTCGAGGAGCGGGAGGTCGCGAAGGCGAAGTCGCTCGAGCGCTTCGAGAAGGCGGACGCTCGCGCGAACGAGCTCCGCGACGTCGTCGCGCGGGCGGGGGCCAAGGCGACGACGAAGGCGCGGGACGCGCTCAAGGCGGTGGACGATCAGCGCGTGCAGGCGAAGACGAGCATCGACCGGATCTCGGCCGCGGCGGCCGACGACCTGAAGCGCGCGAAGGACTATGCCGATTATCAGCTCGACACGCTCGAGGGGTACGTGAAGCGCGCGGCGAAGGAGGTCGACGACTTCAAGTGACGTCGTCGCTCGGCTTCCAGCCGGGGCCGCGTACGACGATGCCGGCGCGGCGCCGCCACGTGCGCGCCGCCCGGACGTCGCGCGCGATGGCCGCGTATTCGTGAAACGCGATGCGGAATGGGTTGAACGTCTCGATGTTCTTCGTGAGTCCGTAAATGACGCGCGCGTCTTCGGGCGTGAAGGTCCCGAAGAGCCGGTCCCAGACGATCAGGATTCCGGCGTAGTTCTTGTCGAGATATTCGGGATTCGAGCCGTGATGGACGCGGTGATGGGACGGGGTATTGAAGACCGCCTCGAACCAGCGCGGCATTCGGCCGATCGCCTCGGTGTGGATCCAATATTGGTAAATGAGGTTGATGCCGGCCGAGACCATGATCATCCACGGCGCCACGCCGAAGAAGGCGAGGGGAGGGAAGAAGAGGAGGCCGGTCCACGGCGTCCAGGGCTGGCGCAGCGCGGTGGAGAGGTTGAAATGGCGGCTCGAGTGGTGGTTCACGTGGCTCGCCCACAAAAAGCGGCTCTCGTGCTCCACGCGGTGATGCCAGTAATAAAGAAAGTCCCAGCCGACGACGGCGACGAGCCAGCCCAGCGCGCCGGTGCCGAGGTCGAGGAGGCGGTGCCTCCAGAGCCACGTCGCGAGGAAGAAGATGCCGGCGTTGATCGCGGTCACCGTGACGAGCGAGCCGATCCCCATGCCGAGGCTCGCCCACGTGTCGCGCTTCTCGTAGCCGACGACGTCGCGACCGTCCCGCTTCCAGCGCGCGAGGAGCGCCGCTTCGATCGCGACCGTCGCGATGAAGAAGGGCGTCGCGTAGACGGTGGGCTCCGGATAATCGAGCATCGCTACTTCGTATCGTAGACGAGGCGGTAGTTGTCTTCCGAGCCGGGGACCGAGAGGTCGAGCTTCTCGAACCGTATTCCCTCGAGCTCGACGGCGTTCTTGACCGCGGCCGTGACGAGGATCTCGTTCGCCTTGGCCGTGTCCTCGCCGAGCTTCGAGGCGGCGTTGACCTCCTGGCCGTACACGTCGCTGTCGCCGATGCGGAGGATGTGGCCGTAGCCGATCCCCACGCAGAGGAGCACCCGCTCTTCGGGGAGCAGCCCCTCGTTGTGGCGCTGGCAGGCGCGCTGCATGTCGATCGCGGCGCGGACCGCGGCCGCGGCGCGCTTGAAGACGATGAGGAAGCTGTCGGCTTCGACCTTGATCAGGATTCCGTCGTTCCGCGCGGCGATCGGGAGGAGGAGGCGCTTCTGCTCGAAGATGATCTGGAGGAAATGGACGATCCCGAACTCGGCGACCTTGCGGCTGAAGCCGGAGAGGTCCGTGAAGACGATCGCCCGCTCCTCGCCGAAGAGGTCCCAGATGCGCTCGTCGATCCGCTCGACGTCGGCGCCCGGACGCGCGCGCTCCTCGATCATCTTCCAGAGGCGGACCTCGGATCCTTTCAGATCGCGATCGTCGTACATGCGCGGAGCGTACTACGGTGACGGCGCCGCGGCGGCGGCGCGATAGTCGTCCGCGGTCACCCACGTCATGCGGCCGAAGCCGCCGACCCAGCGCAGCGCCTCCGGCTCGAGGCGGTAGAACGCGAAGTCCGCGAAGTCCACGTACGCCGTCGCGTTCGGATGGCGGGCGAGGAAGAGCGCGCGGGTGTCGTCGCGCTCGGCGGCGGGGACGGGCTCGCAGCGGCCGAGGACCGTGACGCGTCCGGCCGCGAGCGGATCGTCACCGGCGGGGACCTCCGAGCAGAAGAGGAGCGAGGCCTCCGCGCGCGCGAGGAGGTTCTGCGTGTGCTCGGCGAGCTTCGAGAGGAGGAGGAGCGGGCGTCCTCGCGCGTCGGCCGCGACGGCGACGAGCGATCCGAACGGGTACCCCGCCGGATCGCGCGCGAGGGTGGCGAGCGTCGCGCACTGCGCGGAGCGGACGAGATCGAGCGAGCGCGCGGCGGGCGTCATGGCGTCTGCTTAGCAACGGAAGGACCTCGTCGTCATGAGCTACGAGTCGATGGCGGGCCGAGGCCCACCTGTCCCCACGCATCTGCAGCGGCGCGTTTCGCGTGTCTTGGCGCGGTCGGGCCTTCCATGCACCATTCGGCTCATGATCATCGTCTACGGGACGCGGTTCTGGGGACATGCGGACGCCGTCGAAGGCGTCGGCCACGTGGCGTGCAGGTTCGTCCACATCATGTTCGTGCCGCTCGTTCCGATCGAGACGATGTTCCTCCTCGGCGACGACCGCGGCGTGAAGCTCCCGTTCAGCTTCAAGGCCGCGGTCAGCGGCTGGCTCCGCGGCGGCGCGCTCATGTCCGCGATCGGGTCGACGATCGGCGCGATCGCGGCGTTCGCCGACGGCGAGGTCATCGGCGGCGTCGCGGCCGCCGTCGTCGCCGGCCTCTCCGTCGGGGCGTTCCCGCTCTTCGGGAAGATCTTCGGCAGCTGCTCCGCGCAGCGTCGCGCCGAGCTCATGGCCACCCTCGGCATCGACGACCACGCGGGCGCGAGCCCGCAGACGGCGTACCAGGTCCCGCAACAGCCGCAGCCGCAAATGGGATATGGCCCGCCGCAGCCACAAATGGGATATGGCCAACCGCAGCCCGCAGGCATGATGCAGCCCGCCGGCGGCTTCGGCCAGCCCGCGTACGGCGCACCTCCGCAACCGGCATACGGTGCGCCTCCGCAGCACGCGTACGGTGCGCCTCCGCAACCCGGGTACGGTGCGCCTCCGCAGCCGCATGGCTTCGGGCCGCCGCCGGCGCAGCACCCGCAGCAGCCGGCGTTCGGGCCCGGCCCCGCTCCGGGGTACGGCGCGCCGCCGGCGTTCGGGCCCGGCCCCGCTCCGGGGTACGGCGCGCCGCCGGCGTACAACCCGCCGGGGCCGCCGCGTCGCTGAGGTCCGCGGACGGCGCGCTTTCCGCCTGCGTCGTGCCTGATGGAGCCGGGCGGATCCCATTCGCGGGCGAACGATTCTCGTGGAGGCGCATCGGTTTCATTCTCGGCGCCGCCAAGTAGTCTTTCCTCCGTGGGCTACGATCTCCTCGGCGGCCTCTTCTTCGCCGCGCTGACGCCGCTCGTCATCCTCGGCTTCGTGGTCTTCTGGATCATGACGAGCCGCGAGCGACGTCACGTCGAGGACACGTGGGAGACGTTCGCCGCGCGCCGCGTCCGCGAGTACGTCCCCGCGCGCGGCGAGTGGCCGAACCGGAGCTCGCCCGGCGTTCGCTGGACGCACGACGACGTCGTCTACGAGCTCACCGCCCTCGGCGTCGAAGCGAACGCGCGCACGCGCCTCGGCGCGCGGCCGCGCGGGCGCATCCTCGGCAGCTTCGTCCTCCGCCCCGCCGCGACCCCCGACGTCAGCGAGCAGCCCGCCGGCCTCTCCACCCGCGTCCTCGACGACGCCACGCGCCGCGCGTTCCTCGGCTTCCGCCAGCGCGACGACGTCGTACTTGCCTATCGGCGCGGCCGCGTGACGCTCGAATGGCCGGGGCGCGAATGCAACGACGCGCGCATCGACGAGGCGGAGCGCGTCGTCACCGCCGTCGTCCACGCGGTCGAGGCGGCCTTCCGCGACGCCGGCCGCCGAATGGCGAGCTGAAATACCGAGTTACGAAAATGCGAATTGCGGAATTATGAATTGCGCCGGGCGATCAGCGCGACGCCCGCGATGCTGACGCCGGCGGCGGCGAGGACGGTGAGGCCGAGCGGCTCGCCGCCGACGAAGCGCCCGAGGAGCACCGCCACGAGCGGGTTCACGTAGGCATACGACGTCGCGAGCGCGGGGCGCGCGTGGCGGAGGAGCCAGGTATAGGCCGTGAACGCGACGATCGATCCGAAGAGCGCGAGGTACGCGATCGCGCCGAGCGAGCGCAACGAAGGCACCTGCGTGAACCGCTCCCCCGTGACGATCGCGAGCACGATCATCGCCGCGCCGCCGCAGATCATCTGCGCCGCCGTCGCCATCCCGCCTCGCGGGAGCGGCAGGCGCTTGCCCCAGACCGAGCCGAACGCCCACGTGATCGGCGCGAGGAGGCAGACGAGGCCGCGGCGATCGAATGCGAGATCGCCGCCGAGGTTCAAGATGACGACGCCGGCGAAGCCGAGCGCGAGGCCGATCCACTCGCGGCGGCCTTGCGCGTCGCCGAAGAGCCGCCCGAACACGGCCGCCCAGAGCGGCATCGAGGCGACGATGACCGCCGCGACGCCCGAGGAGACCGACTGCTCCGCGACGGCGACCGCGCCGTTCCCGAACGTGAGGAGGAGCACGCCGACCTTCGCCGCGGCGCCCCACTCCGCGCGCGTCGGCGCCTTCATCCCGCGCAGGCGGAGGAACGCGTACATCGCGGAGCCGGCGAGGAGGAAGCGCGGGCCGGCCATGAGGAACGGCGGCACGGTCTCGATCGCGATCCGCATCGCGAGGTACGTCGAGCCCCATACGACGTAGACCGCGAACAGCGCAAGCGCGAGCATCGCTCCACTCGGTCGCTCTTCGCGCGGCTGCACGGCACCCTCATACCGCGGTTCTTCGGCGTAGACTGCATCCGTGAAGATCCGCGCGCTCGCGTTCGTGTCCTTTGTCGTCCTCGGAGCCTGCGGGAAGCCGCCGGCCCCTCCGCCCCGCCCGCCGGCGCCGGTCGCGCCTCCCGCGCCGGTCTCGCCGCTCGTCGCGCTCGCGAACGACATCGAGCCGAAGGAGGCGAACCCGCTCGAGCCGCAGATGCCGCTCGAGCTGCGCGTCGCGCTCCCGCCGAAAGAGGAGGCGCTCTCGTCGGCGGAGCTCTTGCGCCGCGCAGAGGACAAGGTGCCTCCGCCGTCGCAGGCGTCGCGGGACGACTACGCGACGACGGTGACGAACACGCTCCTCGCGATCGCCCTCGCGGAGCGCGCGGCGGCGGGGGAGCCGCCCGCCTCGATCGAGGCGAGCGCGTTCCTCGTCGAGCAGCTCTGGCGGCTCGCGGCCCGGCAAGGGGTCGCCGCGATGCTGCGCTCGTCCGCGGCCTCGCTCGAGAACGCCGAGGCGCAGAAGGTGGCCGCGATGCTCAAGGGCTACGAGGCGCTCGCTCCGCAGCTCATGACGCACGCGATGCTCCACGCCGCGCGCGTGCTCCGCGCCGGCGCGCCGCGGCCCGCCGTCGTCGCGGTGCTGTGGCAGCTCCTCCGCAACGCCGACGAGGCCAGCAGCTTCGAGAGCATGATCGCGGAGTACCGCCGCTTGAAGCCGGTGCTCGACGCGGAGGACCTCACGCGGATCGCGGAGCTCCACGCCCAGAACGGCGCGCGCGCGACGTTCGACGCCGACGTCGCCGCCGCGCGCGCCGCGATCGAGAAGGTGGACGGCGCCAAGCGTCCGCTCCTCGCCCGCGTCGCGCGGGCGGAGCGGAAGCGCGCGGCGGTGGAGCGGCTGGCGACGCTCCGCGGCGACGACGTCGCGACGCGCCTCGAGCGCTACACGCTCCTCGACGACCTCGCGCGCACGAAGGACGCCGACGCGGAGCTCGACGCGCTCGAGCGCGCGGCGCCTGGCGACGGACGCGTCCGCGCGCGGCTCGCTCATCGCGCGTTCCGCCGCGGCTTCGTGACGAAGGGCCTGATCGAGGCGGCGAGCGACGGTCATGCCGTCCTCAAGGCGGTGCCGATCACGGCGCCTTCGCTCGACGACGCGCAGCTCGATCTCGCGTTCGCGGGCATGGAGATCGCGACCGCGACCGCGAAGCTGAGCGAGAGCTCGAAGCCGAGCGAGCTCGTCGCGGCGATGGCGCCGGTCGACGCGTCGCTCGAGCGGTTCGCCAAGCTCGACGCCGACAGCGCGGCCGGCGTCGTTCACGCCGCGAACCGCGTCCGCGATCTCCTCTCCCTCACGGAGAAGGAGCGCGCGAAGAAGATGGACCGCGTCATGCGCGACGGAGCGACGGAGATCGCCGCGCTGCGCAAGCGGCTGCCGGCCAACGTCGATCTGATGCGCATCGCGCTCGTGTACGCCGCGCGCCATCCCGAGCCCGCGCGCGGCCTCGCGCTCGCGCTCGACGACGCCGGGTACGGCTCGCCGCCGCGCGACGTCGACGTCGCGCTCGAGCGCGTCGGCACGGTGCTCACGTTGATGGCCGACGCCAACGACACGAAGGCGCTGCCGTCCATGCGCGCCGCGCTCGACGCGATCCCGCCCGACACCGACGAAGATCGCGAGGGGCTCCGCCAGTCGCTCCTCGCCGACGTCGCGATGTTCGAGGCGCTGGGGAACAAGGGCGCGTCGTGGAACGAGGTCGCGCGTCTCTACGAGCGGGCGGAGACGATGCTCTCGTCGCAGCGCGCGCGACTCCGCAACAACCGCGCCTACGCGTTGCGGCGCGCGGGACAGGACGCGCTGACGCTGTGGGACGGCGCGGCCGAGGGCGGCGCGGCGGGGGAGCCGCACGTCATCGCCTGGCTCAACGTGAGCCTCGCGCGCGGCGCGACCTTCGCGGACCTCCGCCCGCACGCCGTGCCCGCCGCGGCGCAGGCGATGGAGCAGGGGATGAAGGAGACCGCGATCTTCCTCTATCGCTGGCTCGCCGAGAACGAGCCCAACGCCGCCGCGGCGAAGGATTGGGCGCAGAAGGTGCTCGCGCTCGACGGCGAGCGTCCGCCGCAGGAGTTCGCTCCCGGTTTCCCGCTGCGATGCCAGAACGACAACCAGATCGGTCTCGGGCTCAGCACGACCGCGCTCGGCTACGTCTTCACCGCGCGCGCGGTGTGCCGCCTCTGGCTCAGCGACGCCAGGTTCGCGACGCGCCGACGCCTCGACACGCTGGCGGGGAAGAAGTAGCCGCGCGGCTCAGCGGGTCTGCGCGCGCCAGGGCGAGAAGTCGCCCGGCTTCGGCGCGCGCGCGTCGATCTCGAGCCAGCGGAGCATGATCGGACGCGCGACGCTCCCCGCCGGCGTCTTCCGCATCACCTTGCGGACCGCCTCCGCGCCGTCGCGATCGCCGCCCGCCTCGAGGCCGACGACGACGAGGTAGAGGTCCTCGATGTCGTCGTTCTTGGTCGCGTCGACGCGGCGGGCCGCGGCGAGCGCTTCGTCCTTCTTGCCGTCGAGCGCGGCGAAGTAGGCGTCGAGGATCGCGATCGAGTCCGGGTACCCGATCGGCCGGTACTCGGCGAGCGCCGCCTCCGCGTATTGCACGAGCGCCGTCTTCGTCGATCCGCTGCGCGACTCGGCGAGCATGCGCGTCAGGTAGGCGCGATGCCAGCGGTCCTTCTGGAGCGCGAGCTCGGCGCGGCCCTCCGGGTCCCACGTGCCACGCGCGGCGCAGAGCGTCGCCTGATCGTTCTCCGCGAGCGCGGCGGCGGGATCGCCCTGCGCGACGCGGATCATCATCATCGCGTTGTGAGCCCAGAACTCGTCGGGGAGCTCGGGGTGCTTCGCGAGCGCCGGCATGATCGACACGATCGCGCTCGCGGCGCTCTCGAAGTCCCCCGCCTCCGCGAACCGCGCGGCGCGCGCGCGTGCCTCGACGTGCACGCGGTGCGGATCGTCACGCGGCGGCGCGGGCGCGGGCGCGGCGGGGCGTTGTGGCGGCGCGGGGCGTGGCGGCGGCGGCGCGGCTTGGGCGTGCGTGCAGGCCGCGAGGAAGGCGAGGGAGAGGACCGCGACGCGTCTCGTCATCACCGCTTCGGCTTCGGGGCGGGCCTCGCGACGGGCTTCGCGGCCTTTGCGGCGGGGGGGCTCGGCGTCGGGGCGGGCGTCGGCGTCGTGGGCGCCGCCGGCGTGGCGGCGGGCGGCGTCGGCGCGGAGACCTTCGCGTTCGCGGACTTCTTCACCTCGCCCGACGCGGTGACGTTGCCGGAGATGTTCACGCGCGCGTTGCCGCTCGCCTCGGCGAGGAAGGCGGTGCCCGTGATCGTTCCGTTGATGATGATGACCTCGGCGTTGCCGCCGGCCTCGATCGCGGTGGGCGCGGTGATGGTGCAGTTCGTACAACGAACTTGGCAATTGCCGCCCGCCGAAATGGCCACTCCGGCGTTGAAGTTGGCAGTCACGCCGCTCACCGAGATCTTCTCGTTGCCGCTGCAGTGGAGCGGCTCGGACCCGTCCCACACGAGGCTCGAGAGCACCGTGCTGTGCTTCGTGCAGCGCATGATCGCGGCGCCGCTTCCGCCGAGGCTCACGACGAGGACGACGATCAGCCAGACGATCCACGACATGCTCCGCGCCGCGGCCGCGTGCGCGACGGCGGAGTGGTACTGCTGCTGGTACTGATGGTGCGGGTGATGATCGTCGTCGTCGTCGTCGTGGCCGTGATGACCCATGACGATGTAGATCGGTCCCGTCGTCGGCGGTTGCGGTTGCGGCGCGGCGGCCTGTCCCTGCATCGACGTCTGCCGGCAGTACTGGCACGTGTACGAAAATTGACCGGGCGGGGGGACGAACCCCGGCGGAGGCGGCGCGCCGCAGTGGGGACAATTCATCGTTACTTCTTCTTCTTCTTTTTCCCGGCCTTGGCCTTCGGTGCCGCGACGGGCGCGGGCGCTTCGGCCGCGGGCTCCTCGGCCTTGTCCGCCGCCTTCTCGACCGGCTTCTCTTCCTGTTTCTCGGGCGTCTTCGCGGCGACCGCCGCGGGCGCGGACGCCTGAGCCGCGGCGCTCGCGACGGCCTTCTCGTGCTTGGCGCTGTTCAGCATCGCGCGGCCCCTCGACACCGCGATGCCTCCGACGACGAGCACGATGACGATCGGCGCGATGATCCATTTCGGGAATCCGCCGCCCATCTTCGGGAGCCCCGGCATCGCCGACATCCCCGGCATCGACGGGAAGCCGACGGGGCCGGAGCCGCCCGGCGAGCTCTGCATGCCGCCCCAGCCGCCCGGCGCCTGCGCGGGGGCAGGCGCCCCGAACGGGGAGGGGACCTCGCCGCCGCCGCCGGAGCTCCAGTCCTCGTTCATGTAATCGCGCATCGTGCCGATGAGCGATTGGTAATCCTGAATACGGGTTTGCAGCGTGATGCGCTCGGGCACCGCCTGATTCTGAATCGGCGCGAACGCCGCCTGGAGCGAGGTGAGCTTCTCTTCGGCGCGGTTGAGGCAGCGGCCGATCGCGCCCCGGAAGTCGTCGTGGCGGACGCCGAGGTCCCAGAGCTTGCGCGCGCCGTCCTCGGCGTCGCTCGTCGTGTGCTCGTCGTGCTGCTCGATCATGTCGATGAGGATCGGCGTCACCGTCGCGATCGCGGCGGCCTTGTCGGGCACGTTGCCGAGGTCGGCCATGTGCGCGTAGTGCCGCGCGTACTTCCAGCGCTCGTTGCGGCTCGGCGACTGCATCTTCTGGAGACACAGGTCGGGGGTGAGCTCCTCTTCGGGCTCGTCGACGACGTCGCGCGGCTTGTTCGCCTCCGCGAGGAAGCCCGCGGTCTGGTCCACCATCTCTTGCTGAAACGAGGGGCCCGCGTACTTCTGGTAGAGTTGCCCGAACTGCATCGTGAGCTTGTGGGTCGTGTCCTGCCCCATCTTGGCGGACCACGCGGCGTTGGCGCGCTGCCAGTGGGCGGCGTCCTGGAGGCCGAAGCCCTTCACGATCTGATCGACGTCCGCGCCCTGCCGGCTCACGGCGACCGTGATCTGCGCGTACTGGTCGAGGGTGATGCCCTCTTCCTTGTCCTGGCTCATGTCGCGCACGTCCCCGAAGTGCGCCTTCGCCGTGAGCTGCTGCAGCATCATGTGAAACTGCGCTTCTTGGCGTCCGGTCGGGTCGGCCTTGAAGCGGTCGTGCCACGCGTTGTGGGCCATCGACCAGGTGTGCTGGTTGAAGCCCTTGCCGCCGAGCCAGCGGTCGAACTCGACCATCCCTTGCTGCTCGCCGAACTGCGCGCGGAGCTCGCCGTGCTTGCTCATCGTCTCGGCGAGCATCTCCATCGTCATGCCGTAAATCGCGTCCATGCTGTTGCCTCGTGGGGGACGTTGCGCATCGTACATCGCGACCCCGTGCCCGTCGCTTCTCATCATCGCGAAGAAGACACGTGCCGGTGCTCACCTGTTGCACCGAAATCTCGAGGTCATGTCCGACACCCACCTCGAAGGACAAGCGGACACATTCGAGCCATCGGCGATCCAGGCGCGCGACGCGAACGACGAGAACGCGTGATTTCCCGAGCGAGCGCGCGGCGGCACGCGACTTGTAACGAGTCACGATGTGCGCGCGGCGATGCTCTTCGGCATGCTCTTCGCGACGCTGACGCTGGTGAGCACGGTCGCGGCGGCGCCGCGTCATCGTCCGCGCGCGCGCACGACGAAGCCGAAGCCTGCGACGAAGAAGGTCACGCCCGTCGCGCCGCCTGCACCTGTAGAGCCTGCACCTGCACCTGTACAGGCACCGGTGCTCGTGGCGCACGATACGGACAAGGTGATCGCACCGCCGCCCGATCCGCTCCGTCGTTTCACGGTGGGGATCAATCCGCTGCCGATCATCGCCGGTCGTTACGGCGTCAACGTCGAAGTGCTGCCGTTCCGGCATCACGCGATCGTGGGGACGGCGTTCTACCAGACCTTCACGCCGCGGATGCTGGAGGTGCTGATGCCTTCGGTGGTCGACGTGAGCCGCGGCGCCGACGCGAGGTTCGGCGGCGAGCTCGGCTACCGCGTCTACTCCGGCGATCGCGGCGCGCACGGGTTCTTCGCCGGCGTCTCGGGCGTGGCGATGCCGCTCGCGCTGCCGCGGCTCACGCCGGACTTCCGCTCCGAGGTCGTGTCGTTCCACGCGTTCGGCGGCGCGCTCGACGTCGGCGTGCAGGTGCAGACGAGCTGGGGCTTCACCGTCGGCGGCGGCATCGGCGCGATGTACCTCGCCTACGATCCGCCGAGGTCCGCGACGCCGCCGCCGGGCGCGCCGAACGTGAACGTGACCGCGCCGCACGTGCTGCCGCGGCTCCTCCTCTCCGCGGGCTGGTCGTTCTGATTCGGCTCTGATTCGGCTCTGGTTCAGGGCGCGGTGTCGGCCTGATCGGAGAACCACGCGCTCGCGTGGCTGTCGATCATGCCTGCGCCCATCGCGCGCCACGTCATCGACGTCCACGACCCCTTGTTGAGGATGACGTCGTTGTGGAGCGCGCTGCTCTGCCAGATCGAGATCGCCTGCCTCGAGTCGAGGACGAGGCCCGCGCTGATCTCGCCCGGCTGGCCGATCGTGATCTCGAAGCCGGTCCCCTTGAAGCCCGCGATCTCCTGCGGCTTGTACCACATGCATTTCGCCTGGGCGTGGTCGGCGGTGTAGCAGCACGGGGTCCACGGACCGTTGGAGGTCCAACTATGTCCGTTGCACGCGGGCGAGACGCGCGGCGACGACCGGAGATCGTTCACGTGCGCGGCGGCGACCTTCGACAGCGACTTCGAGATCGGGATCGGCGGGAGGCCGTTCTGGCCGCGGTACGTGTTGATCGCGTTCGCGAGCTCGAGCCCGCGCGCGTCGATCCCGGACGGCGGTTGCGGTTGCGGCTGGGGTTGCGGTTGCGGCTGGGGCTGCGGAGGGACGGGCCACGGCAACGGCGGGGCGCCGCCTTTCAGGAGATCGTTCAGCAGCGTGAGCCACGGGTTGTAGGGTTGGCCCGGCTGCTGCGAAGGCGCGGGTGCCGGCGCAGGCGCAGGCGCAGGCGCGGGTGCCGGCGCGGGCGCGGGTGCCGGCGCAGGCGCGGGGGCCGGTGCGGGCGCGGGCGCGGGTTGGTAGCCGGGTTGCGGGTACGACGGATAGGGCTGCGGCTGCTGTTGCGGCGGGTAGTAGTACGGGTACGGCTGCTGCGGTGGTGGCTGCGTCTGCGCGGAGGTGCTGGTGCTTGGCAGGTGACAGGCCACACCGAGGGTGAAGACGAGAGCGAAGGGGACCGCGCGACGCATGGGCGGCGAGCCTAGCAGCGATGGGTCCTGGATCGTGCGCGCACGATCGCGCGGCGCGCGTCTCTTCTGGAAGACACCAGTCCTGGAAGACACCAGTCCGATCGCGCGGATCGTGGACCGCCGGCTCGGGCACGCGCCGGAGGCGATTGCGCAATTCGTATTCTGAAGCCGGAAAATACGGCCGAAACGAGGCTCTTTCAGATTCAGATATGCGGCATACAGCGTGCTCCACATCGCCGTAAGTGCGATGAAGAACTGGCTCCTTCTGCTGCTCGTCTGCCTCACCGTCCTCGCGCCGATCGGCTGTGCTGTACCGCTCGAAGAAGAGGAGGAGGAGCAAGGCTCGACCGAGAGCAGCATCGTCTCCGCGGCCGGCGGCGCGTGCCCGACCGACGGGCGCATGTCGCAGGGCTTCAAGAAGGGTCACGACGGCGTCGATCTCGCGAACGCGAAGGGGACGCCGATCTTCGCGGTCGCGGCCGGCGTGGTCACGGCGTCGGGTCCGGCGCAGGGTTATGGCCAGTGGATCCGCATCAAGCACGACGACGGCAGCATGACGGAGTACGGCCACATGTACCGGCGCGACGTGAAGGTCGGCGTTCGCGTGAAGGCGGGGCAGCGCATCGCGCTCATGGGGTCCGAGGGTCGTTCGACGGGTCCGCATCTCCATCTCCGCACGTACCGCAGCGCCAACAAGACGGGCTCCGGCAACGGCATCAGCCCGACCGAGTACCTCAAGGCGCGCGGCGTCTCGTTGCCTTGCAAGCCGAGCGGCGCGACGCTCACGGACGACGACGTCGCCCCGCCGGGCGCAAAGGACGACGGCGCCGACGGCGACGACGAGAACGACGGCGTCACGGTCGACGTCTGGAAGACGACCGACGTCCGCGCCTCGGCAGAGACGGACGCAGACGTCATCGGCAAAGCGACGGCGAAGAAGAGCTACCCGGCGGTCTGCTGGACGACCGGCGACACGGTCTCCTCGAACGGCTACGAGCACGACCGCTGGGTAAAGATCGACGCCGACGGCGCCGTCGGCTTCGTGAGCGGCATCTTCTTGAAGGGCGATCAAACGGGCAACATCACGACGGAGTGCCCCTAGCGCGCACGCCACGCCAAGGCCGCTCCGCGCGCGGCGACGCCGCGGCCAATCTCGGCGACCGCTGCGTCCGCATGCCGGTCGCTACGCGATGACGCGGCCGGTCTCGCCGCGCGGTGGCGTCCGCGGGTCGGTCGCTATGTCGCTACGCGAAGTGCGTGGCGGCGATGCGGCCGATGTCGGCGAGCGCGGTGGCGTCCGCGTGGCCGTCGCTGAGGTAGGCGGTGACGAGGATCGGTGCGCGTCCCGGCGGCGATACGATCGCGACGTCGTTCGTCGCGCCGCGGGGGCCGGTCCCGGTCTTGTCGCCGGCGGCCGCGCTCCAGTCGGCGGGGAAGCCGGCGCGGAGGCGGTCTTTGCCTGTCGTCGATGCGCGGAGCCAGCCGAGCAGTCGCTCGCGGCTCGTGGTCGTGAGCGCCTCGCCGCAGAGGAGCGCGCGCATGAGCCCCGCCATCGCGCGGGGCGAGGTCGTGTCGCGCGGATCGCCCGGCGCGTTCTCGTTCAAGGAGGGCTCCGTGCGATCGAGCCGCGTGACCTCGTCGCCGTGCGCGCGCGCGAAGCTCGTGAGCGCGGCGGGGCCGCCGAGCCGCGCGAGCAGGAGGTTCGCGGCGGCGTTGTCGCTCACCGTGACCGCCGCCTCCGCGAGGGCCTCGACGCTCATGCCTCCGTCGCGGACATGCTCCCGCGTCACCGGCGAGTGCTCGAGCAGCTCGCCATCGCCGTAAGCGAGGCGCTCGCCGAGGTCGAGCGCACCTCGATCGACGCGCTCGAGCATCAGCGCCGCGAGCACCCACTTGAACGTCGAGCACATCGCGAACCGCTCATCGTCCCGATGCGCGATCGCGCGCCCGCTCGCAGTATCGATCGCGAACACCCCAACCCGCCCACCGACCCGCCGCTCCACCTCCGCGATCGCGCCGCTCGCGATCGCGCTGCTCGCGATCGCGCTGCTCGCGACGTGCTCCTCCGCTCGTCGCGGCATCGTCGCGCCCGCCGCGACAGCCCTTCCGCGCCCGATCGGCTCACGCCGCGGCGCGCACGCCCCTCCCCGCGCGGCCGGCGCGCAGCCAGCCGAAGCAAGAAGGGCAACCGCACCCGCAAGGAGCCGCCGTCGCGTGCATGTTGCAAGCATGGGAGCGCTCAACGCCGCCCCCACGTACCCGATTCCCCCGTGAGACGCCCCAGGTGAGAAGACCCACCCGCGCCCCACGCGATCACGCCGAAACGAAGCGAAGACGTCGTGCGGGCCATGAAAAGGACAGAGAGTATCCACCATGCTGGTGCGGAGCGGTGGGTGCGTGACAGGCGCTGTGGTCGCATTACTCGTGCTTTTACGTATCGGTATTTTCGTGCTTTACGATGCATAGGTCATAAAGTAACTTCTCGATCCTGCCGTCGTTGCGATTTTTCGCAGATGGTCCGGGAGGGGAAGATGTCCGAGCGTCGTCGTGGGGTGTGGCCGTTCGTCGTGCTTGGGCTCTTCGTGGCGTGCGGTCCGGAGCGGGACGAGTCGGCCACTACGAACGCGTCGCCGCTGGTCGCGAGCGCCCGCACGGCGCTCGTGACCACACCGGAGATCTCGCAGTTCGCCGTCTATGCGTCGAACTCGGTGGCGCTCATGGATCGCGTGGTCGTCGCCGGCGGTCACGTGGGCGTCAAGCTCTCTGCAGGCGGGCCCTTCCTCGTGAACGGCTACCAGGCCGCCCTTGCCGCGGACTCGCGCGTCGATACGAGCCGCGATCTCCTCGCGGAGCGTGTCTTGCTCAAGGACCGCGCGACCGTGGGGGACGTCGAGGCGACACACATCACCAACCAGTTTGGTGTGTTCGCGCAGCAGTATCCGCTCCCGCCGATGCCCGCATTTCCAGAGGCCGCTGCGGCGATCCCAGGGAGCACGCCCCGAACGGTTCCCTCGGGACAAACGCAGACGCTGGCGGCCGGCGCGTACGCCGCGGTAACGGTGAACGGTACCCTCAACCTCGGCGGCGGCACGTATGACTTCGCGTCGCTCATGCTCGGCAACGACGCCAGGCTTCAGGCCCTCGCGTCGTCGACGGTTCGCATAGCGGGCCGCCTCGCGACGGGCGATCGCGCACGCATCGTCCCGAGCGGGATTTCGCTCACGGCGAAGGACATGCGGCTCGAGGTCCACGGCCAGAACGGCGCCTCGGGAGCGCTGAACGCGACGCCGCGTGCGGCCGTGCTCGGAAACGACACGGTCGTCCGCGCGCTCGTGCTCGTGCCGAACGGGACACTGCAGACGGGGCATCGCACGAACGCGACCGGTGCTCTCTTCGCGCGCGACGTCTTGGTCAACCTCGACGCGCGCGTGACCTTCGAGGACGGCTTCTCCTCGGGGACGTGCGACTCGTGCGACGACAACAATCCCTGCACGACCGACGCGTGCTCGTCCGGCTCCTGTGAGCACACGCCTGTGTCGAATGGAACCGCTTGCAACGACGACAATCCGTGCACGCTCACGGATACGTGCCAAGGCGGCACGTGCGTCGGTGGAGATCCCGTCATCTGCGCTCCGCTCGATCCATGCCGCGTCGCGGGCACCTGCGATCCGTCGACGGGAACGTGCTCGAATCCACCTGCGCCGGACGGCCAGCCGTGCGATAGCGGCGACCGTTGCGTCGCGGCGTTCTGCGCGAATGGCGCGTGTACGGGCGGTACTCCGGTCACGTGCACGTCTCCTGGCCCATGCGAGACGGCCGTCTGCGATCCGACGGTTGAACGAAGCCGGCTTCGCCGGCAGCTCGGCCGGGGTCGTGACGAGCTGATCACGTCGTCGGCGTAGCCGCTGGCGGGGAAGAGCCCGCGCGCAGCGTCACGTGCGATCCGTCCGTCCTCGAGCGCGGCGATCCTGGTCCATCTCGGCGTTCCAGCGCCGAGCAGACCAAGGAGATCGCCATGGGAAAGCTGTGTGACCAGATGATCGAGGACCTTCAGCTTCGCGACTACGCGCGGAAAACGTGCAGGTCGTACGTGGACTGCGCGCGGGCGTTCGTAGCGTACCACCGCAAGCCGCCGCAGCAGATGGGCGAGCTCGAGGTCCGCGAGTTCCTGATGCACCTCGTCGAGAAGAGGAAGGTGAGCCCGGCCCACCGGAAGATGCACGTCGCCGCGATCAAGTTCCTCTACCAGGTCACGTTGCGGCGGCCGGATGTCGTCGCCAGGATCCCGTGGCCGAAGGTGCCGCAGGGCGTACCCGAGATCCTGAGCGGCAGCGAGGTCGCGGCGCTCCTCGACGCCGTCGAGTCGGTCAAGCACCGCGCCGTCATCATGACCGCGTACGGCGCCGGGCTCCGGATCAGCGAGGTCTGCGGGCTGCGCGTCGAGGACATCGACAGCAAGCGGATGACGATCCGAGTCCGCCACGGGAAAGGGAACCAGGCGCGGTACGTCCCGCTGCCCGAGCGGGTGCTCTTCCTTCTGCGGCGATACTGGGCTGTCGAGCGCCCGACGAAACCGTGGCTCTTCGGTGGCGCCCAGGCCGGCTGTCCGTTGTCGCAGGCGTCGGTGCGGTATCACCTCGACGCGGCGGCCAAGAAGACGGGCGTCGCCAAGCGCGTGAAGCCGCACATCCTCCGGCACACGTTCGCGACCCACCTCCTCGAGCTCGGTACGGACATCCGCGTGATCCAGATGCTCCTCGGGCATCGCTCGATCCGGACGACCGTCCGCTACACGCGCGTCACGAGCCGCGTGCTCGCCAAGACGAAGAGCCCAGCCGACGTCCTCGGCACGCCGAAGCAGAAGATGATCGGCTAACGCGCTCTGGTCGCGCACGCGCACCCGCCCGCCGGGGTGCACGCCGAAGGTAGGCCCGTTCTCGAGGTCGCGGATATCGTCCGCCTCCACGGTGAGGCCTTCGTGCGCGCGCACGCCCTCTCGCCGGATCAGCACGCCGTCCTCCGCGCCGTCGCGCGGTGCCGGACGGCGGCGCTGGGCGGACACGTCGACGTGTGCGACGCGTGCGGCTACGGCGCGATCGCCTACAACTCGTGCCGCAACCGTCACTGCCCAAAGTGCCAGGCATTGAGCCAGTCGCGATGGATCAACCGGCGGATGGAGCGCGTCCTGCCGACCCACGCCTTCCACGTGGTCTTCACGATCCCCTCCGAGCTCCACGGCCTCGCGCTCGTCAACCGCGAAGAGATCTTCGACATCCTCTTCGCCGCAGCGGCCGAGTCGCTCCTCGAGCTCGGGCGCGATCGCCGGTGGCTCGGCGCCGAGCTCGGGATCACGAGCGTCCTGCATACGTGGACGCGCGACCTTCGCTTCCACCCCCACGTCCACTGCGTCGTCTCCGGCGGCGGCCTCTCCCCCGACGGCACCGAATGGATCGCCGCGCGTCCCGAGTTCCTGTTCCCGGTCCGCGTCCTCGGCGCGCTCTTCCGCGGCAAGTTCCTCGACCGCCTCGCCCGCCTCTACGATCGCGGCGCGCTTCGGCTCGACGGTCCCGCCGCGGGGCTCGCCGACAAGACGCGCTTCGCGCGTGTGAAGGACAAGCTCCATCGGACGCGATGGGTCGTCTACGCCAAGCGCCCCTTCGGCGGCCCCGAGCAGGTCTTCCGCTATCTCGGCCGCTACACGCACCGCGTCGGCCTCTCGAATCGCCGCCTCGTCTCGCTCGACGAGCGCGGCGTCACATTCCGCACGCACGGCGAGCGGACCGCCACCCTCGCGCCCGACGAGTTCCTCCGGCGCTTCCTCCTTCATGTCCTGCCGAAGGGCTACGTCAAGATCCGGCACCACGGCCTGATGGCCGCGAGCAACGTCACGACTCGGCTCGTCGCGGCTCGTCGCCTCCTTGATCGTGCCCCGCTGCCCGCTGCTCCCGAGGTCTCGCGGAGCCCCGCCGACTTCCGCGAACTCCTCCTCGCGCTCACCGGCGTCGACCTCCGGAGCTGTCCCCGCTGCGGCGAGCTCGCGATGCGCCGCCACCCGCTCCCCCTGACCCTCGCCGGGCCGACGCCGCCGGACACTTCATGAGCACGAACTTCCGCTTCCCGATCGTGTCGCCCCGCGAGGTCGCTCCGGCCGCCGTCGACGGCGACGTGTTGCCCGCGTCTCCGGCGTCGACGTCGGGCGACCGGTCGGTCCCACTCCGCACGCCGCACGACACCACGATCTCGCGATCCACCCAGCGCCGTCCCGCCCGGCGATCTGCTCGCGCCCCCTCACCGACGCCGAGCCGCTGGCCACTTCTCCCATAGCGGACCCACCGCGAACACCCAGCTCGGCTTCGTTCAACTCGACGTTTCGGCTGCGCGGTCCCGGTCGACGGTCGGCTCGTCCTACGCGCAGCCAAACGCCTACTGGTTGGCTGCGTCGTTTCGAATGCACCGCCCGGGACGAGCTGCGAGACCGACGGCAACGCCTGCAACGGAACGTCGTCCTGCGATGGAAGCGGCCACTGCATCGACGGGTCGCCACCCGCCTGCGTAGCACCGGAGCCGTGCGTCATCGCGACGTGCGATCCGACTCTCGGCTGCCAGCTCATGCCGGTGCCCGCAGGGACTGTCTGCGGAGGAGGGCCTGCGTGCGCGGGTCAATCCACGTGTGACGGGCTTGGCGCCTGCGTGCCCCGCGCGCCGATCGCGTGCACTTCGACATCTGCGTGTCTCACCGCGACATGCGACTTGGAGGCTGGATGCGTTCTCACCCCTGTCGCCGAAGGGACCGTATGCGATGTGGACATGAACGTCTGCAATGGCACGGCCAGGTGTACGGCCGCGGGTGCATGTCAGCCCGAGGCAGCGCCCAGTTGCGCCTCGGCGGATCCGTGTTTCGTTGGTTCGTGCGAACCCACGACCGGCTGCACGCTCACGCCGGTTGTCGGCGCACCTGGTTGTGCGCCGGTTCTCGAACCACCGCCAGTTGATCCGACTGTGGCCGCAAGCACGGCTGACCGCATGGCGTTCCTCTACTCTGGATCGTCACCCGTGCAGACTGGTGTTGCTGTCGGTATCATTGCGCCGGAGCGCGTCGCGGTCCTTCGCGGACGCGTCTTCGACGCAGATGAGGTGACGCCAAGGGCCGGGATAACCGTCCGCATCAATGGACACCCGGAGTTCGGGCAGACAATAACCCGCGCGGACGGGACGTATGACCTCGCCGTCAACGGCGGGACCAGCTACGTCGTCGACGCTCGAGGTGCAGGCTACCTGCCGGTGCAGCGTCGCGGAAGCGTCGGTTGGCATGGTTGGGGAATCGTCGAGGACATCGTCCTTACGCGGCCTCAGTCCAGTGCCGATCTCTTCATCAGCGGCAGCGACGCAGCTCAAGTAGTTCGTGGTCTTGTAACGCCGAGTGGTGAAGATGCTGACGGCGAACGGCAGGCGCTGATTGTCTTTCCACCGAATACCCATTTCACCAACTATGCTGTTCCCGACGGGACGCCGCTCGAAGTCCAAGTCACCGAGTACACGCGTGGTCCGCGAGGACAGAGTCGGATGCCCGGGGAGCTTCCTCCGACGAGTGGGTACACCTATGCCTTCGAGTTGGGCTTCCCAGCGGCGACGGCTGCGGGCGTCGCCGATGTGACGTTTGATCGAGATGTCTCGGTCTACGTCGACAACTTCACGCACTATCCCGTCGGCGAGACGGTGCCTCTTGGCTACTACGACCGCGCCAAGGGCGCGTGGATGGCCGAGAAGTCCGGACGCATTCTGAAGATCGTGGGTGTGACCGGCGGCATGGCGATGGTCGACGTCACCGGCGATGGCGTTGCCGACACGGGTGCTGCACTCGCGGATCTCGGAATCACGACGAGCGAGCTATCGGCGCTCGCGGGACAACACCCCGTCGGAGCCGAGCTCTGGCGCGTGACGATGAGCCATTTCTCAGCGTGGGACTGCAATTGGGGGTTCGGTCCCCCAGATGGAGCGGTGCCGCCTCCAACTCCGGACCCGGCCGACGACGAGGTCGATGACCCGTGTGAGCGGGATGGCTCGATCATTGGATGCGAATCACGAACGCTCGGGGAGACACTCCCGCTGATTGGCACCCCGTTCAACCTTCGGTACCTGAGCTCCCGAAGCTCCGGGTTCAAGTCTCGAATTCGGATGCGGCTTGCGGGTGACACGCCGCCACCGTCCTCCCTCCAGCGCGTACGAATAGAGATCGAGGTCGCTGGCCGGAGAGAGACCTTCGTGAAGTATCCCCCTATTGTGCCGAAAGAGACGTTCGAATGGACTTGGGACAATCGGGACGCGTACGGGCGTGATGTCGGTGCCGGGCGGTTTGACGTGCGCGTCCGTGTCGGCTACGAGTATGCGGCGTCTACGACGTTCAGCACGGCCGTCTTCGGCGCGATCTCGGGATTCCCGATCGACGGCAATCGCGACGCGCGTACGATAACAATATGGCAGACTGCGACGAGCTCCGTCATGCGCCCGATCGCGCCGGCGGGGTTCGGCGGTTGGATGCTCGACGTTCAGCATGCGGCGGACATGGAAGCGCTCACGCTGTATCGAGGAGACGGCCGGACCAAGCGCCAACCAGACTCTGGCTACATTGTTGACGCCTTTGCGGGCGGCGGCATCTATCCGAATTTCAACGATGGTGGCGATGCCCAGCAGGCGTATCTCGGCACCCAATTGAAGATGGCAACGGGACCGGACGGGACGCTCTACTTCGTCTCCGATGGTAGTAGCAGCGGCCTCAGCCGCGTGCGCGCCGTTGGAACGGACGGCAGCATCTCGACGCTCGCCGGAGTGCCTCCGACTGTACCGAAGGTGGACGGCGCGCCCGCGCTTCATGCCGAGGTACGCCCCGCCGGAATAGCAGTCGGCGCCGATGGTGCTATCTACTTCGCCGAAGAAGCCCTTCACCAGGTATGGAAGATAGTGCCAGGGCCCACGCCCACACTGCAACACGTCGCGGGCAAGCCCGCGCCTAATCGCAACTGCTTTACCAATTGCGGTGACGGTGGTGATGCCCGGCAAGCAGACCTACCGTTTCCCAGGCATCTCGCGGTCGCAAACGACGGAACGGTCTTCGTGACCAGCGATCAGTGGATTCGACGGATCGGGCCGGAGGGCACAATCTCCACCTATGGCGTTGCATCGCTACCGTTTGGGCTCCATTTGCAGTCCAACGGCACACTCCTGGTGGAAAACTTCTCGGCTCTCTCTCGCATCGACCCGAGCGGCACCCAGTCCACTGTGCGCGATCCGGTAACGCAAGCTCCATTGGAGCTTCAGCAGTGGTGTGAAGAATCATCGGGGCCGAGCACAACGCAAATCGTTCCACTAGACAACGGCGGGTTCATGGTCGGCTGCTACGGTCACCTTCTGCGGCGCTCGCCCCAAGGAGCGATGGTTCGGATTGCCGGTCAGCCGGACGTCTTCGGTCTGTCAGGCGATGGAGGCCCTGCAATCCATGCACACTTTCAGCAGCTCAGCATGCTGGCTTTCGGACAGAAGGGTGAGCTCTTCGTTGGCATGGCATTCAACGGCAGGCCCTACATCCGCAGGCTACGACCGCTAACGTTTCCTGCCGCTGGGCCTTCGTCGTTCCGCATTTCTAGTGAGGACGGTAGCGAGATCTACGAAGTGGACGCTGCGGGTCGCCATCTCCGTACGCTCTCTGCGCTGCGCGGCACACCGATCTACACGTTTGTCCAGGATCCAGCGACCGGTCACCTCCAGTCCGTCACCGATGCCTCCGGCAACGAGACGCGCTTTGCCTATACCTCTGACGGAGTGACGGTCACTGCTCCACACGGACAGATCACGACGCTCATGCTCGATTCGAAGGGCCACCTTGCGCGTCTGAGCGGCCCGATGTCCACCGACGTCATCGATGTCGTACACGACACCGGCGGCCTCTTGACCGACCTCGTCCGTCCGGGCGGCCGCGTCCATCACTTCGACTACGATGATGACGGCCGGCTCATCAAGGACAGTGATGCCATTCCCGGGTCGAGTGGCACACGGCTCGCCGCGTCGACCCACGGCATGGGCTGGTCCGTTGACGTCACGTCACCCGAGGACCGCGTGACGCGCCACCGTGTCGATCGCGGTATCAGCTTCGGCGATACGAAGATCGTCGAGCGGCGGACCATAACCAGAGGCCCGAATACGAGCTCACCGGTTGCAACGGTCCTCGATCGCCTGGTGAGCGGTTTCCAGAACGCGTCCGAGCCCGACGGCACGAAGGTCACCGTTCTCGCGACGGCGACCGATCCGCGTTGGGGAACGACGTACGCATCATCGATACGCACCGACGTCGGCTTCCCGGCGGTGACGCATTCGATGCTCCGCAGCGAGTCGCGCACGGCCACGCTCGCTACGCCCGACAATCCTTTCGCCGTCAGCGGCCAGACCATCACCACGACGGTTGCCGGGGCCGGTCTGCCGAACGCCACCTCCACCCGCGTCTTCGCTGCAGGCTCCCCCGCGACCTGGACCACCACGAGCCCCGTGGGCCGCCAGACGCGCGTGACGCTCGACACCCTCGACCGTTTCAGCAGCGTCTCGGTGCTCGGCACCGATCCCGTCCTTCACCCGATCCACTACCACTACGACGATCGCGGTCGTGTCGACCAGATCACGCACGGGACTCGCGTGTACACGACGAGCTACGATCCCGCTACCGGATGGGTCGAGAGCACGACGAATCCCGCCGGTCTCGACGTGAGCTACGCGTCCCGTGATGCGAACGGCCGCCCCACGCTCATCAACCTACCGGGCGGTCGCGCCCTCGGCCTAAGCTACGATCCGAGCGGGAACGTGCTCTCGGTCACCCCGCCCAGCAAGCCCCCGCACTCCTTCTCGTGGGATCCGACCAATCGCCTCGCCGCGTACGCGCCACCAGACCTGAGCTTCGCACCGAAAGACACGACGTACACGCGCGACAACGACGGACTCCTCCTTCACGTAGCACAGCCGGGGACGCCGACGACGTTCGCATACGATGCGCTCGGTCGACCCCACCAGAGGACGGACGCGGTAGCGAGGACGTACGCTTACGATCCACAAGGACGCCTCTCGAGCATCACGACGAGCGACGGCGTCACGCTCACGAACACGTACGACGGCTCGCTCCTCGCGAGGCAGGCCATCACCGGGCCGTTCAGCCACGAGCTGAACAAGACGTACGACAACTTCTTGCGCGTCTCGGCGTCCAACGTCGACGGCGCGGACACGGTCGCGCTGACCTACGATCGCGACGGCTTCGTCACCGCTGCCGGCCCCATGACGGTCACGCGTGGAAGCGCCGGTCTCCTCAAGAGCACGACGCTCGGCGCGCTCACCGAAACGTTCGGCTACAACGCCCACGGCGAAGTCGTCGGCCACGCGCTCTCCGGCAGCGCCACGACCTACGCCGTCACCTACGCGCGCGACGCCGCCGGACGCATCGAGACAAAGACGGAGACGATCGACGGCGTCTCGACGATCGAGCGCTACACCTACGACGCGGCCGGGCGCCTCTGGCAGGTCTTCGTCAACGGCGCCTCCACACCGCTCTCCGAGTGGACCTACGACGCGAACGGCAACCGCACCGACGGCTCATACGACTTGCAGGACCGTCAGCTCTCGCACGAAGGCTTCTCGTTCGCCTATGGACCCAACGGCGAGCGCTTCAAGAAGACCGACGACATCACACACGTCGAGACGCTCTACGACTACGACGCGCAGGGCAACCTCCGGAGCGTCACACGACCGGCGCCGCTCGCGCCGATCGACTACGTCATTGACGGTCGCGGCCGTCGCATCGGAAAGAAGGTCGGCGGCACCCTCGTGCAGGGCTTCCTCTACGACGGCGCACGCATCGTCGCGGAGCTCGACGCCAGCGGCGTCCTCGTCTCGCGCTTCGTCTACGCCACGGGCGGCCACTCCCCCGACTTCATGGTGCGGGGCGGTGTCACCTATCGCTTCGTCAAGGACCACCTCGGCACGCCGCGTCTCGTCTTCGACTCCTCCGGCATTCTCGTCCAGCGCCTCGACGTCGACCCCTGGGGCAACATCACCACCGACACGAACCCTGACTTTCAGCCCTTCGGGTTTGCGGGCGGGCTGTGGGATCGCGACGCGGGGCTCGCGCGGTTCGGGGCGCGGGACTATGACCCGACGACCGGGCGGTGGACCACGAAGGATGCTTCGCGGTTTGGCGGCGGCCTGAACTTCTACGCCTACGCGAACAACGACCCGATCAACTACGTCGACGTAACAGGACACACTCCCGCCGTGGCGGTAGCAATCGGGGTCGGCATCGGCCTCGTGGCTGGCTACTTGACGTACACGGCGCTGCAGAACTACGCGGATAGCCAATCGCGGCCAGGTTCGATGCCTGACTTCCCACACATGCCCTACGACCCGGAGATGCCGATGGGCGGGCCGACGACGGCTCCACCTTGGGATCCGCCAGCGCCTCCAGTCCCGGACACTGGACCGCTCGACGACAGTGGCGGCATCTGCGGCGGTGATAAGAACAAGAAGGACGACCGTAAGCGAAACAAGTGTATCGCGGCATGTAGGCACCTACTGCCAGATCCTCAAGGCGATCTTCAGAGTTCGAACTTCCATCGATGCGTTGCCGAATGCATGGCGAGGTGACTAATGACGGACGAGACGGCAGAGAAATTGGTTCGGCATCTTCGCTCGGCGAATGAAGAGTTGGGCCTCGCGATTCGACTTGCAAAGGAGGAGTGTTCCGCCGATGAGTTCGAGATCTGGCGAGAGCGGCTTGCCGGGATCGTGGGCGCGCTCGTCATCGACGCACTCGACCCGCTCTATCGGGAGAGACCGTCTCTCGCGCCCGAAGCATTGAGGGACCAGTACCCGCTACGACCGTCGAGCTGATCGTCTTCTGGACCAGTAAAGACTCCTCGAGGTTCGGCTGGGGGCTGAACTTCTACGCGTACGCCAACAACGACCCAATCAACTTCGTCGATCCAACCGGGCATGCAGCAGCTGCCGCAATCGGAGTGGGCCTGGGCGCCGGTGCGGCCGGAGGCGCCATCCTTGCAGGCGGATTCGTGCTGGCCGGAGCGGGATTCATCGGATTGGCCGCATGGGACATCGTCCATCAGCTTGATGATTTCGAGCCCCCGACCATTACACACGGCGATCGCAAGGACGGTGCCGGCGGTTACCAGAACGCGAGCGACGGCGACGGTACGACGGATGACGCTCCCCCGAGTCGGGGATTCAATGCACCGACAAGAAACGGGAGGCGTGTAAGAAGAGAGCCCAAGACGCCGTCGATGAGCTCATTAAGCGGGGCCACCGGACAGGCCTCGCGGAGCGTACGATGCCGTCTTCAGCGCGTGCATGGGGGATGGAGTTCCGAAACTCTGAGTGAAAGTGCAACGCCGTGAATCGGCCAATGTCGCCCGACGACCTCATCGTCCTTCTGCGTCAGGATCCAGAGTTGGCGCTTAGGCTCGCGCTGCGCGAACGTCTTCGAGCCGTTCGAGAGCGCCGCGTGGAAGATGCTGCTGAGTATGCAGCATGTGTCGCAACGTGTGCCCTTGACCTCGACAAGGAGGCACTACGCCTTCGCTTTGCGCGGCGCGCGGCAGGTGAACGAGGGAACTATGGCGACTGGTCGTCCCTTGCGGAGGCCGCTGAGTGGAATGGATTCGTCGGAGAAGCGATTAACGCAAGGCATCGAGCGCGGGATGTTGCCAATGCTAGGGAGCGTCTGGTCGAAGATTTCTCGGCACCGTCGACTGTGGCGAGACTTCGCGCAATTCAACAACA
Organism: Labilithrix sp.; assembly: GCA_019637155.1. NCBI lineage: Bacteria > Pseudomonadati > Myxococcota > Polyangiales > Labilitrichaceae > Labilithrix > Labilithrix sp. The sequence continues at coordinate 696,285 of JAHBWE010000001.1, forward strand.
CGAAATTGTCACGTGGTTGGGGTCATTCGTTCTATGCCGCTCCGAAACAAACCCAGTTCGTTGCCTCGCCGAGACCGGTCACATCCGCGCAGTTGCAGAACGCGAGGCCGTCGTCGTTACGGACGAGGGGCGGATTCTGGGAGAGGCGATGGTCCAGCCCGCCGGGGCGAGGAGTACCGCTCATGTCGACTGGAGTGGCGTGGGCCAACGGTTGATCCACCGAAAAAGGGAGCAAGTCGCCTTCGAGCTTCACGAGGAAGTTGCCTCGTCGGTCATTCACGAGTTGGCGCGCTCCATTCGGGCATTGATCTGGATACCCGCCCGGCAAACCCTCATCGCACGGCGAGGTCAGATATTCGTTCCGTCGGCACTTGTGGCCGAACACGTGCCGGTGACCCCTGCCGTCGAATCGTTCTCTCTCGCACGAGCCTTCTTTCAAATCGGCGATCTTGAACTCGCGAAAAGAGAGATCGGAAAGGCAAAGCTCGCGGAGCCGGACGACGAAGCAATCTCTCATTGGTACGATACGATTCTGAACTGGAGCGACTGATGGGCGCGATATCGTTCGGCGGCGCCGGAAGTGCCTTGTCCTCGGAGGGCCTCGATGCGTCGCTCCTTGTCCTTGCAGGCGACGGCGGGTCGGAGGTTGCTGCGCGGCTCCGAGGTCTTGGGCGTGTCGAAGGCCGAGGCGGCCGGCACGGCAGATCTCATGGCGGCTGGCGGCCTCGGCGAGGCAATAGGCGAGGATCGCGTTGGTCTTCTTGTCCGGCCGCAGCAGGAACTGCCGCTGAGAGCAGCGGCGCGTGATCATGTAGGTCCGACCCGGTAGGATCTCCCTCGGTGTGGTCATCCGGCCTATCGGGTGCTCGGTTGGATCGGTTGCGTGGCATGTCGCGAGAGCGCCGAGACGCAGACGTCCCTGGGGGCGGACGTGAGGGCCAATCGTCGCAGGATGCTCGCAGTGCGGTTCTCGACTACTGTTGACGGCATGACCGCATGTTCGTCAGCTCGTCGTCGAGCTCATGCGGCTATCCGCCGAGAACGCGAAGCCGCCATCTGCCGAGCCGAAGAGCGGGGGATGATGCCGTCGACGCGACAGCGCGGACAAGCGCGCAGCGTGCTGCTCGCGCTCCTCTGTCTGCTCACCGCGCTGCTCTCGACGGCGCCGGCGGCCGCACGCGAGGGATTGACGGCCCGCGTCATCCACGGCGATCGCGTCTCCACGACGCGCGACGACTCCGGCACGGACTGGATGACTCGCGCAGCGCGTGTGGCCGCGATGGAGATCAGGATGCCCTCCCCCACCCGCGCGGCGCAGCCGCGCGGGTGGGGGCCCATCTACAACGCCTACGGCGAGGTCGTCGGACACGCCGTGACTGGCAGCGCGACGAGCTACGCGGCGACGTACACACGCGACGCGGCGGGGCGTATCGACACGAAGGCGGAGACGCTCGGCGGCGTCGCGCGCAGCGAACGCTACACGTACGACGCGGCGGGCCGACTCTGGCAAGTGTTCGTCAACGGAGCCTCCTCTCCAGAGCAGGAGTACGGCTACGACGACAACGGCAACCGCAACGATGGCACGCACGACGCGCAAGATCGGCAGTTGACGCACGGTGGCCTCTCCTTCGTGTACGGCCCGAACGGCGAGCTCTCGAAGAAGACCGACGACGCGACGCTGGCGGAGACGCTCTACAGCTACGACACGCACGGCAATCTTCGCGAGGTGACGCGCCCCGCGCCATTCGAGCGGCTCCAGTACGTCATCGACGGCCAGAACCGCCGTATCGGCAAGCGTTTGGGTGAAAGCCTCATGCAAGGCTTCGTGTACGACGGCAGGAGGGTCGTCGCGGAGCTGGACCACACGGGCGCGGTCGTCGCGCGGTTCGTGTACGCGACGAGCAGCCACTCGCCGGACGCGATGCTCAAGAGCGGCGCGACGTATCGCTTCGTGAAGGACCACCTCGGCAGCCCAAGGCTCGTCGTCGACGCGGCGACGGGTGCCGTCGCGCAGCGAATGGACTTCAATGCGTGGGGGGACCAGCGATACGAACCCGGGCTTCCAGCCCTTCGGGTTCGCGGGAGGGCTGTGGGATCGCGACATGGGGCTGGTGCGGTTCGGAGCGCGGGACTACGACCCGACGACCGGGCGGTGGACCAGTAAGGACCAAAGCCGCTTTGGTGGTGGCCTGAACTTCTACGCGTACGCGAACAACGATCCGGCCAACTTCGTCGACCAAAGCGGACGCAGCCCGACCGTCGCTGGAGCTGCGGCGGGAGCCGCATTCGGCCCGATTGGGGCGGCGCTCGGCGCAGGCCTGGGGACGACGATTGGCGCCATGTGCGTGACGGGAATCTGGAATTGCACACCATCCGATGGCGCGCCATTCGATCCGAACGCGCCCCCCATCCCCGGTGGCTCGGGCGGAGCTCCAGCGATACCCGAGGATGACGCCGATACGCCGCTCGACTCGGGTGGAGGCATCTGTGGAGCGAGGAGGTCGAAGCTCAGCGCGTGCAAAGATGCTTGCCACCAGGGGGCGGTTGGACGCGAAGCGTTTGCCGCAAGCTGAAGGATCCAGCGCAAAAGGCGCGGTGCTGGCAAATCGCGACAAATGGAACCTCCATCGAGGCCTGCGAGAACTGGTGCGATGGTGAGTTCAGCAACTGAGTATCGTATGTCCAGCGACAAAATTCGGCAGAACGACGTTGTGGCGACCCGAACATTCAGGAGAAAAGACGGTCGAGCACTGACGGCGAAATTGTATCGACCTTATAAGGTTGGCGCATACGAGTGGGCTGCGCCGTTCGTCGTGCGAGGCCTCTCGACGGCGTATTGGGGCCGGGCACTGGGGGCTGATTCGTTGCAGGCACTCCTTCTGGCAGCTCAAGCATTGCGCAGCTGGCTCGAAGGACTCGACGTGGAGTTCACCTGGTTGGGAGGGGAGGTTGGATACAGCGGCATCCCACGCACGATCCAAGACGTATTCGGCCTTGAGTTCAGCAAGCATGCAGAGCGATTGGTGGATGAGGAGGCGAGGAAGCTTGTCCAGGCTCGAATAGCGGGGCGCCGAGCGAAGAAGACGCAGACTCAGTCCGCGCCGGCTTCAGCAACGAGCCAACGAAGGAAGAACATAAGAAAGTAGCTGTGATGACATGGGCCACGCCATCTCCGACGTCACGATGTCGCGCTTGGCGTCCATCATGCGTTCGTGGAACTCCTTCGAGCCGTCTGGATGGAATGCGTACGCCGCCTTTCAGGTATCGATGACGGTCTCGGACTCCTTCTCGATACTGGCCCATACGCGCTGTTGTCGGTCGAGGTCGCTCGCGAGTCTTTGGCGGTATCGCGGACAGGCTGCAGCTCGGCGACGACGTCCTGCACGGTCCGGACGTACGTCGCGACGGTGTTACACCGCCGCGACCTGCGCCATTCGCTTGCGATGACGCTTCTCGCCCCTTGGTCAGCCGCGTCCGCAGGCGGCGTGGCGTGGCCTCGGCCGCCTTGCGCGTCTCGGAACGCAGATGGTTGTTCAACGTTCAACGAGGGCGTCCAGCGGCGGATGAAGGCCATCGACGTCGCGCACCTGATACGCGATGCGAGACATCGCGTCGATTCGCCCTCTTGCGGAGCGTTGCGACGATCTTGGAGGGAGCTACACGATTTTCTGATGTCGTGGGAGAAGAAAATGTCTTGTTGATCCCATTGCTTACGAGCCGCCGCCCCAGGCATGACGGTTGAGATCATTCTTGCGCATGTCGTGAGATAGGTCACACATACCTTCATGCGCGCACATCTTCTTCTTGGGCTGTTGGTGGGGTCGTTGATGGCGGTGGGGTGCGCGGTCGAGTCGGAGGAGGAGACGGCCGGCGTCGCTGAGGATGACCTCGCGAGGAAGAGCAACGAGCACTGGTTTTATAACGGGCCGCTCGATGCGCTCGGGTCGCCCGAGGTCACGATCTCGCTTACCGGGCACACCGCGCGTGTTCGTGGCTTCACGTCGGTCAACGTGTCGAGCTTGCCTCATGCGAAGGCGCGGAACGTCGGCGGGAGGCAGCAGGTCGACCTCGTCTATCCGATCGCGACCGGTGAATCGAACGGCTACAACGCGCGGCCGCGTGAGTACTCGCTCTATCGCGCGACGCTCTTTCGGCCCGATGGGCAGACGACCTCGTCGTTCGGTACGAGCTACGTCACGTGGGGCGGGTTTCCGTTCCTCGCGTACCACGGCGGCATCGCGATGCACGGGCCGATCTCCTACGAGGACAGCCGCGACAACCCGGACTTCGACGTCTGGTACCTGAAGCGCGGGAAGGTCTCGCACGGCTGCAACCGCATGCTCGGCGAGCACGTCACCGAGGTCGCGCACGTCCTCGGCATGTCGATGCGCAAGGTCTACGACGGCGACCGCAGCTACACGCCGCCGGCGGGCATCAAGGTCCGCGTCATCAACGAGTACGACCGCGTCGATGGCAAGTACGTCGACGTCGACTACCCGACCGCCAATGGCGCGCAGCGTCCGGGCGTCGTCCACGGCGCGTCGAACGTCGCGATGTTCGGCTCGTGGGTCGCGACCGAGATGCCGAACGGCGCGGACCTCCCCGGCGACAAGGCGTGGGAAGGCGGCGTCTCCGGCGATCCCTACGTCTTCGCCGAGCACGCGCGGCTCAACTGGGTCTGCTCGATGCCGCGCAACACGCTCCTCAAGCTCCGCTCCTGGGAGCAGTCGCGCTCCGGCCGCGAGCTCCCGCGGAACCTCTGCGCGAAGAAGGCGTGCGTCATCTCCGCGGTCAACAACAACCGCTCGCCCGAGACCTGCTTCTGATCCGATGATCCGAAGCCGCGAACGCGCGCGGTCGTGAAGAGCGCGTGAGGAGCGCGTGCGTCAGAGGCGCGCGCGGAGACGCGCGAGCGCCTCGTCGATCTCGTCGTCGAGGAGGTACGGCGCGGGGCCGAAGCGCAGCATCTCGCCGCGCGCGTCGGTGAAGACGCCGTCGGCGCGGAGCGCCTTCGAGAGCGCTCCCGCCTCCGGTGTTCGCAGCGCGACGAAACCACCTCGATCGGCGTCCTCCACCGGCGTCGCGATGCTCACGCGCGGCAGCTCCCGCGCCGCCGCGAGGATCCGCGCCGTCTGCGCGAGCGACGTCGCGCGGAGCGCCTCCGGCGTCATGCCCTGCTCCTCGAAGAAGCGCGCGACCGCACGCGCGCGGAGCGTGCTCGTGGGATCGAACGTCGAGCCGGCGAAGCGCGTCGCGCCGTCGGCCGCGTACGCGACGGCGCCGTCGGTGCGGCGGTTCGCGAGGTCGGCGAAGCCCGCGAACCAGCCGGTGTACACCGGACGCAGGTCGCTCCCGCTCGGCACGCGGAGGAAGCAGACGCCCTCGCCCCACTGCGCGTACTTGTAGCCGCCCGCGACGAGGAAGGCGCGCTCCGGCACCGTGAACGGCACGACGTCGAACGCGTGGTACGCGTCGAGGAGCACCCGCGCGCCGAGGCGCTCCGCGCGATCGACGAGCTCGCTGGCGCCGTGCACGACGCTGCTCGTCTCGAAGAGCACCGTCGACGCGAGCACCGCGCTCGTGCGCTCCGTCACCGCGGCCGCGAGGCGCTCCGTGAGCGTCGCGGCCGGCAGCGCGTCGACGAACGTGACGGAGACGCCCTCCTCCGCGAGCCGCTTCAGCTGGCGGAACGCGGAGTGGAACTCGCCCGTCGTCGTGACGACGTGCGGCCGCTTCGCGAGCGGCAGCGCGGAGAGGAACCGCGCGACGAGCTCGTGCGTGTTCGGCGCGAACGCGATCTCGTCGGCCTGCGCGCCGATGCGTGTCGCGATGTGCGCGCGGAGCTCGGACTGCGCGGCGAAGACCGCGTCCCACTTGTCGTCGACGTGCGCGGCCGCGAGCGTGAAGGCCTCGAGCAGCCCCTCGCGCGCGACGTCGGGCCACGCTTGATGCGAGTGCCCCGTCAGCAAGAGCCGCCCCGGCTGCAAGAAGGAGGAGTAGAACGGTCGCAGCCGCGCGGCGTCGAGCCTCTCCTGGTTCATTGGCGCGGGCTCTCGAGCGACGTGCGGACGTCCCAGAGCTCGGGGAAGAACACGGTGAGGAGCGCCTTCTCGAGGAAGGGCACGCCCGAGCTCCCGCCCGTGCCGCGCTTGAAGCCGATGACGCGCTTCACCGTCGTCACGTGGCGGAAGCGCCAGAGCTGGAAGCGCTCCTCGACGTCGATGAGCTTCTCGCACATGTCGTATTCGCTCCAGTACCGCGCGGTGTCTTGATAGACCGCGCGGAAGATGTCGACGATCGCGGGGCTCGACTCGTACGGCTGCGTGAAGTCCCGCTCGATGCGGTTGGCGGGGACGGGGTGGCCGCGGCGCGCGAGGTAGCGGAGGAACTCGTCGTAGAGCGACGGCCGCTCGAGGCGCGCCTGGAGGTCGGCGTGGACGGCGGGGTTGTTCTTGTGCGGGCCGAGCGTCTTCGGGTCCTTGTTGCCGAGCGCGAACTCGATCGCGCGGTATTGAAAGGACTGGAAGCCGCTCGCCGGGCCGAGCGCGGGACGGAACGTGAGGTACTCGTTCGGCGTCATCGTCTCGAGGACGCTCCACTGCTCGAAGAGCATCCGCTGGATCTGCCCGACGCGCGCGAGGATCTTGAAGCACGGCTCGAGCTTGTCGTTTTTCACCGACTCGATCGCGGCGTCGAGCTCGTGGATCATCAGGCGCATCCAGAGCTCCGACGTCTGATGCTGGATGATGAAGAGCATCTCGTCGTGACGACCCTCCGTCGATCGCGGCTTCTGCGCGGTCAGGATCTGATCGAGGCAGAGGTAGTCGCCGTACGTCGTCCCGGTCGCCAGGTCGACGACGATGCCGGGCTCGAAGTCACGCTTGCTCATGGTCCCGCCTCATAGCGCTATTCTCGGACGGTGAGGTCCGCCTTTTCGCTCGCGCTCGCCGTCCTCGCGATCGGCTGCAAAGATCGCCTCCCCGCGCCGCCCCCGGCGCCCGTCGTCTCGAGCGCCGACGGCGGCGCCGATCCGGTCACGCAGGAGATCCGCTACCTCGCGCTCGGCGACTCGATCAGCCAGGGCGGCGGCGCGCCGAACCCCGAGGCCGTCTCGTTCCCCGGCAAGCTCTCCGAGCGGTGGCGCGCGAAGGGCTGCAAGGTCACGCTCGAGAACCTCGGCGTCTCGCACTACACCGCCGCCGACGTGATCAAGGACGAGGTCCCCCAGATCGAGACGTTCAAGCCGACGCTCATCACGTTCCAGGTCGGCTCGAACGACGTCGCGACCAACGTGCCGCCCGATACGTTCCGCGCGCAGGTGAAGACGATCCTCGCCGCGGCGAAGAAGAGCGGCGCGCGCGTGATCGTGCTCGGTCAAAACGAGTGGTTCCGCTCGCCCGACGGGCCGGGCTACGGCGGCACGCTCGAGAAGCGCGATCGCTACGACGCGATCCTCTTCGACGAAGCGAAGGCGAGCGGCGCGGAGGTCGTCGACCTGCGTCTCCTCTATCGCCAGCAGGCCGACAAGAAGCAGTGGGCCGAGGACGGCATTCACCCCACGCCCGCCGCGTACGACGAGATGGCGACGGAGCTCGCGCGCGTCATCCCCGCGCCGTGCGGGAAGCCCTGAGAAGTAGCTTTGATGCCGCCCGACGTCCGCCGTGTCATGATGAGGGGGATGGGGGCGGAACGCTCGGCCTGGCTCCTCGGTGGTGGGCTCGTCGTGCTCGGGCTCGCGCTCGTCGCCGCGTGCGCGGAGGGCGGCGAGGAGGACCTGCCGTTCGGTCCGGCCGCCGACGATGCCGGTCCCGACGTGACCGGCGCGAAGCTCCCGCCGAAGAAGGTGGACGACGATGACGACGACGTCGTCCCCGGAGACGATGACGACGACACCGGCCCGGACGGCGGCCCGAAGCCCGACGGCGGCGCCGACGCGGGGCCGACCAATCCGACCGGCGTGAGCGCGGCGTGCGCGGCGGCGATCGCGAAGGCGTCGTGGGACTTCGAGACCGCCGACACGAGCTGGACGCACAGGCCCTCCGACGGCGCGGAGAACCAGGCAAGCTGGCCCTTCGACCCGTGGTCGCGCGGCACCGCGAGCACGATCTCGTGTCCGTCCGGCATCTGCTGGGCCGGCGAGCGGACGCAGAACTACGCGCAGTGCTCGCGCGGCGAGCTGCTGTCGCCGTCGATCGACCTCAGCGCCTGCGCCGCCGCGACGGTCACGTTGACGTTCGCGCACGCCTACCGGTTCTGGACCGGCCGGGTCGGCAGCAACGACTGGTTCGACGGCGGCATCGTCGAGCTGTCGGGCAACGGCGGAACGGCGTGGTCGGCGCCGAGCGCGACCTTCCCGGGCGTGCTCAAGATCTTGAAGGGACAAGGCGGCGCCAACTGCGTCTCGGCGCCGTGGCACACCGACGGCAAGCCGGGCTTCACCGGCTCGCAGCTCACCGCCGTCGACTTCTCGATCGTCGTGCCGTCCGCGCTGATCACGACGAGGACGCGCATCCGCTTCTCGACCGCGGCCGGCGTGAGCACGCCGAACGTCGGGCATCACCGCGAGAACACAGCGCCGGGATGGCGCATCGACAACGTCCGCTTCACCGCGGCGCCGTAATCGCGAGCCGCTCGCGCGGCGGTGGTACGCTTCCGGGCGATGCGCTTCGTCTTGGTCTCGTGTGTGCTGCTCGTGCCTGGGGCCGCGCTCGCGGACGAGGTCGAGGTCGAAGAGCCGCGCCCCGCGCCTCCGGCCTACGGCGATCCGCCCGCGCCGATCACGCCCGCGAACGTGCGCCCGCCGCCGGAGGAGTACGTCCACAAGTCCCCGCCCGAGCCGCCGCCGATCGGGCACAGCGGCTTCCAGATGGCGATCCGCAGCGGCGCGTCGCTGCCGTTCGGCGCGGCGAAGGACTCGTTCGCGGGAGAAGAGACGAGCCCCGAGCACTGGTCGTCGTCGCTCCGCGATCTCACCGGCCTGCAGGTCCCGCTCATCGTCGACATCGGCGGCAAGCCGAACAAGCACGTCTTCATCGGCGGCTTCATCAGCTACGCGCGCGGCTTCACCGCCGGCGCCCTCGCGGACGCGTGCGATCGCCTCCCGCTCGACTGCTACTCCACCAACACGCGGATCGGCGCGCAGGTCCATTACGTGTTTTCGCCGAACGCGTGGTTCACGCCGTGGGTCGGCTACGGCTTCGGCTGGTCGTGGATGACGGCGGGCGACGGCCAGCGCGAGGCGCGTTTTCGCGGGCTCGACTTCGCGCACTTCCTCCTCGGCTTCGATCTGCGCCTCTCGCGGATGTTCGGCGCGGGCGTCTTCGTCGACTACACGCTCGGCACCTATTCGCGCCAGGAGCTCTCGGCCGACGCGACGACGGGCAAGGTCGACGGCCCGATCGTCGGCCGCTCCGTGCATAGCTGGCTCACGATCGGTCCGCGACTCGTGATCATGCCGTGAGCCTGACGCGGCGGTGATCCAGTCGACTCATCGCCGTCTCACGAGGGTGGAAAAGTCCGGTCTGGGTGGACGAGGTGCGCGCGGTTGCTAGACCGAAGAGCATGCGCACCCTCGTCGTCTCGGGCCTCCTCGCGGTGTTGACCCTCGTGCTCGCCACGTCGGCGACGGCGACGGAGGTCGCTTGTCGAACGAAGGACCTCACGCAAGGAACGACCCAGCTCGTCCTCGAGTGGCAGGGCGGGAGCGCGAAGGGCACGCTCCAGCGCACCGCGCCCTCCGGCAACGTGACGACGCTGACCGTGCGCGCCGAGCGCCACGACGGGACGATCATCGCGGACGACATCTACGAGAAGGACCTCGTGTCGCACGCCGCGGTCGTCCGCGTCGTCGACGGCAAGCGCTACATGCGGACCGACGCGAGCGCGCCGTGGCTCGCCTGCGAGTAACGAGCTCTCGTCGTCCCGCGCAGCCGACGCGCCCAGCCGGGCACGTCGGCTGTTTTCGTTTGTGCGCGCCCGACCGAGCCGTGGACGGACCACGTTGTCAAAGAAGTGGACACCACTCGGGTGCGGCGGCGCGATGGCGTGACTGTCAAATTACGGAATTATCGATCAGCGCTCGCGGCGCGAGGATTGCTCTCGAGGCGGCCATGACTGTCCGCAGCAACACGGTCGCGGTGCTCGCCTTCGTCGTCGTCGCGTGTGGACCTCCGCGCGATTCGAGCTCGCTCGAAGACCTGGACCTTTCGAATTCGAAGAAGGTGGAGCCCGTCGACGCCGGCGCCGAGGAGGAGCCGGAAGAGGAGGACGCGCCGCCGCCGGCCGACGCGGGAGCCAAGCCCGTCGCGTGTACGTCGAGCTTCGAGAAGGACGTATTGCCCGCGTTCGACATGGCGGGCTGCGCGGCGACGCAATGCCACGGCACACGCTTCGGCCGCGCGATCCGCATCGAGGTGAAGAACCCCGACATCACGTATACCGAGCTCACCGGGTTCAAGCTCGGCGGAAAGCCTTATGTGCAGCCGGGGACCATCGACCCGAACGCCTCCGCGATTCAGTGCCACCTCGCCGGCAAGTGCGGAGTGAAGATGCCGCCGCTCGGAGGCAAGGTCCCCGCTGCGCTCGTCGTCGCCGTCGACGGCTGGCTCGCGTGCGGCGCGCCGAAGAACTGAGCGCCGGCCCGGGTCCGGCTCAGGCGCCCCGGCTCAGGCGCCGAGCTCGATGCCCTGCGCCGCGAGGGCCTCCGGCGTCGACGCGCGGATCCGGCGGAAGCGCTCCTCGAGACGCGCGGTCAGGCCGCGCACGACCGTGATCGCGAGCGCCCCCGCGACGAGGGCCGCCGCGTCCACGAACATGCTCATCTGGTAAGCGGAGACGACCTTGTCCACCGTGCTCATGTCCTTGGGCAGGAGCCGGCCGCCGAGGCTCAGGACGAGGAAGGCGCCCCACCACAGCCCGATCAACGCGGCCGGGAGCCTCTGCGCGGGCGCGGGCACGATGAACGCGGTGCTCCGGTAGTCGCCTTGCGCGGACGGATCGACGCGCGGCGCGGGCGGCGCGACGTTCTCCGGCTCGAGCGCGGCGCGCGTGGAGGAGAGCACCTGGTACGGGCGAACGAGGCTGATGAACGGGATGATGAACGCCCAGCCGGCCTGCGACGGCGTCCACGGGATCGTCGCCCCGAGCGCCCGCGTGAGCGCGACGAGGCGGTGCATCCAGCGAATGAAGAAGAACCCGGTCACGACGAACGTGACGGTGACGGCGACGACGATCGCGTCGATCGTCGCGTCCGCGGTCGTGAGCTGCGCGAGGAGCTCGGGGCTCGCCGCCTCGCCGGAGGCGCGGACCGGCTCGAGGAGCACGATGGACCACTCGCGCAACACGAGGTCGATCCCGCGCGCGAGCATCGCCGCGGCGAGCCCGACGACGGCGAACGTCGCGCGACGGCGGAGCGCCGCGACCGACTCCTGCAGGTGCGCCGCCGGATGCTCCTCGTTCATCGGTCGCCGATCGTAGCCCGCGCGCTGCGATCGCGTGTCGAGATTCGCGCGAGGCGGAGCGACAATCGTGTAGAGTGCGTGGCTTCGTGCCGCAACCGAACGTCGACCCCAGCACCATCGATTGTCACGCTTTCTTCCGCGAGCTCCGGGCGATCCGGCTCGAAGCCGAGGCCGCGCTCGGCGAAGAGGACATCCGCCACCTCCGGCGGACCATCCTCTACGGGCGCACCGCGACCGCGGTCGGCCTCGCGACGGCGTGGTTCCCGAACCCGCTCAGCATGGCGGCGCTCGCGCTCGGGCGCAGCACGCGCTGGATCGTGATGCATCACATCGGCCATCGCGGCTACGACCGCGTGCCGGGCGTGCCGGAGGAATTCACGAGCCGCACGTTCGCGAAGGGCTGGCGCCGCTTCGTCGACTGGTCGGACTGGATGCTGCCGGAGGCCTGGAAGTACGAGCACAACGTGCTCCACCACACGAACACGGGCGAGCTCAAGGACCCGGACCTCGTCGAGCGCAACACGCACTGGGTCCGTGGCCTCGACGTCCCGGACGCGGTGAAGGCCGGCATCATCGGTCTCCTCGCGATGACGTGGCGCCCGTTCTACTACGCGCCGAACACGGTCTCGACGTGGCTCTCGCGCGGCAAGAGCCTCGCCTTCACCGACGAGACGGCGGAGAAGGTGCCGCGCTACCGGCGCACGCTCTACCTCCAGTGCTACGCGCCGTACGTCTTCCATCACTTCGTCGCGCTCCCGGCGCTGTTCCTGCCGCTCGGTCCCTTCGCGGCGATGAGCGCGTTCGTGAACTCGCTCGGCGCCGAGGCGCTATGCGGCATTCACACGTTCCTCGTCATCGCCCCGAACCACACCGGCGACGACGTGTACCGCTTCGACGCTCCGTCGGAGTCGCACGCGGAGTCGGCGGTCCGCCAGGTCCTCGGCTCGGTGAACTACGCGACCGGCACCGAGCTCGTCGACTACGCGCAGCTCTGGCTCAATTATCAAATCGAGCACCACCTCTTTCCCGATTTGCCGATGTTGGCCTATCGGAAAATCCAGCCGAAGGTCCAAGCGCTCTGCGCGAAACACGGTATTCCGTACGTGCAGGAGAGCCTCTGGAAGCGCGCGAAGCAGCTCGTGTCGATCGCGGTCGGCCGTACTTCGATGAAGCGCGCGAGCCGCGTCGGCAAGGCCCCGCTGGAGACCGCGCGCGCCGCCGCTGAGTAGCTATTGGAGGAGGCGGTCGAGGAGGGCGGGGAGCGCCTCGATCCGCAGGTCCGGCGACGAGTCGACGATCTTGCCGTTCGCATCGACGAGCACCATGAACGGGATCCCCGCCGCTCGCTCGTCCCAGCCCATCGCCGCGTAGAACGGGTTGTTCTTCGCCTCCGGGCCGGCGACGCCGTTGAGCCACGGCATGGGGTGGCTCTTGTCGGCGCGGAACTTCGCCGCCGTCTCCGGCTTCTCGTCGAGGGCGACGCTCAGGATCTCGAAGCGCTTCTTGGCGCGCTTCCCGTACTTCGCGTGGAGCTCGTGGAGCTTCGGCATCTGGTCGACGCACGGCCCGCACCACGTCGACCAGACGTCGATGAGGTAGACCTTGCCGGCGAGGGCCTTCGTCGAGTGCGTGCCCTTCAAGCGATCGCCGTCGAGGGCGGGGACCTCGAACGCCGGCATCGGCTTCCCCGCCGCGAGGACGCGGTCGGGGTCGAGGCTCATCGCGAAGGTCGCCTCGAACGTGCCCCTCAGGCGTGGGGTCTTGAGGAGCGCGATGATGCGCCGCCTCTCGTCGAGGTCCTTCTTCTCGAACAGGCGCATCCGGAGGAGCATCGCGACGAGGTCGGCGTTCGGGTGCTGCTCGATGAGCGCCGTGTTGACCTCCTCGTCCTTCGCCACCGCGAGGAGCCCCTCGGCGCTCGGGCTCCACAGCGGATCGTCGGGCGCGAGCGCGTGGGCGATCTCGCGCGCCATCGCGCGCTCGGCGTCGGTGGTGTCGTTCGTGAAGCCGATCGAAAAATAGCCGATCGTCGCGAACGCGCGGACGAGCGGCCGGTCGTCCTTCGTTGCGGCGAGGTACGCCGCGCGCTTCGCGGCGATCGCCGGCGCGATTTGCTCCGGCTTCGACGGCGTGCCGGCCTTCCGGCCGGCCTTGAGCTCGTCGAGGACCTCCGCCTGCGCCGCCGCGCGCAGCTTCTCGATCTCGTTCACGCGCGCGGTCATGCTGCCGGGCGCGCCGGCGCGGACGACGGCCTCCGTCGCCGGCGGCAGCTTCGCGGGATCGTAGATCACGCGCGCGGTCCCGCCGCTCGCGGTCAACGCCGCGGTGTAGTCGCCGCCGTCGTCGTACTGCCAGCCGTCGCCCACCACCGCGAACGACGCGTTCTGGTTCACGAGCCCCGCGATCTCGTAGCCGTACGTCCCGTCGGCGAGGGGGACCTCGGCGACGAAGGTCCCGTCGTCCTGGCGCTTCATCCGGTGACGTCCGAGCTGCTCGCGGCCGCGGAACAGGACGGCCACGGGCTCGGTCGCCGGCGGCGTGCGCGGCGTGTACGTGCCGAGCCGCACGTCGAGGTCGACGGCGCCGTCGCTCGGGACGATCAGCACCTCGCTCCGCCGGTGGCCGGCGCCGGTGAGCTCGATCTTCACGATGCCCCGCGCGTCCTTGGGGAGCGGGAGCGAGAACGCGCCGTCGGCCGCGACCGCGATCTCCTCGGCGATCTTGTCGTCCGGTCCGCGCCGGTGAACGTGCGCGAGCGGCATCGGCGCGCCGTCGCGTCCGAGCACGCGGCCTCGCAGGACCGGCGCCGGCGGAGCGACGGCGGTGGTGGTGGTGGTCGGAGCGACCGGCGGCGACGCGACGACGGGCGGCGGCGCGTCCTTGCATGCGCTGACGAACGCGAGGAGCGCGGCTCCGAGGACCAGGGGCTTCATCGCTCCTGAATACACGTTTTGCGCCGTCGAGGCTCGGCGCGGTCTGGTTCAGTATAGCGAACGAGTGTCTGTCTTACTGTTGACAGGCCGGCGAGTTGGACCCTACGCCGTAGGGACCGGTGTCCGAACCGGAGCCAAAAGCTGAGAACGGTGCCATGCGCGCCTTCCCGCGCGTGAAGGTCGACGCGACCTTCGCGACGCGTCGTGAGCGGCTCCGGCGCCGGCGGCGCGGTGACCGCCTCGGCGCTCCTCGCCGACGTCCTGAAGGCGACCGGCAACACGTGATGGTCAGTCGAGGACCGTCATCGATTCGTAGGTGAGGATTCCGGAATACCGATCCGTGACGACGCCGCGCGACGACTTCGAGAACGTCTCGGCGTAGCGGCCGGTGACGCGGACCTTCGCGCCGACGGCGGGGAGCGGCGACGGGAGCTCGATCCCCCAGAGGGCGTCCACGTAGCTCCGTCCGCCTTGCTGGCGTGCCTCGAAGACCTGGGCGTGGCTCGACGCCCATCCCATCACGCGGACGACGTCGTTCGCGCCCGGCGCCTGTCCGCGCCGATCGCCGAGCGTGAACGCGGGGAGCTCGGCGTCGCAGCCGGCGGGATCGCGGACGCCCGCCCGGTGGATGGCGCACTTCGGCGCGCGCGCGAGGTTCGTGTCGATGATGTACCCCTCGATCGTGATCGGTCCGCGCGCGAGCTCGGCGCTCTCGACCGCGCTCCGGAGCGCGTGGATCGCGGCCGCGACGCTGAAGACGTCACCGTCGCGCGCGGGCGCGTCCTGGATGTCGGGGACGGCGGGGAGGGGCGGCTTCGGCCCGGCCGGCGCGGCGGCGATCTCGTGTCCGGCGTCGCAGTCCTCGGGCGGCGCGCGCACCGGCGCGACGGTCGCGACCGGACGCGCGGGGGTCGCGGCAGGTTCGACGCACGCGGCGACGAGGACACAAGCGAACACGCACGCACGCACGCGGGCAGGGTAGCAGCACCTTGCGCTCGACGCGGCTTCGAGCGCACGATCGCGCGCGATGAAGGCGGCGTGCTACGTGCTCCTGGTCGCGCTCTCGCTCCTGCCCGCGCCGGCGCGCGCCGAGTGCAAGGTCGCGCCGGCGCCGTCGGTGCCGGCGCTCCTCGAGGCGGCGCGCTCACACGGCGCGAGCGATCGCTGGAGCGAGGCGGTCGCGACGTACGAGCAGCTCCTCGCGATCGAGGAGGCGAACGCCGAGGCGCACCACGAGCTCGGCACCGCGCTCCTTCATCTCAGGGAGCGCCGCGCGCGCGACCGCGAGGCGGCGCTCCACTACACGCGCGCGATCGAGCTCCGCCCCGACCGCGCCGCGTTCTACGCGAGCCTCGGCGATCACTACATGCGCCTCGGCTTCCGCCCGACCGCGCGCGCGGTGCTCGTCGCCGCCCTCTCGTTCGTGCCGGACGGACAGGACCGCTTCCCGCTCTACATGCTCCTCGGCGCCCTCGAGACGGAGGAGCGGAACCTGCCGGCGGCGCTCGACCGCTACACGTCGGCGCGCGTCGCGTGCGGGACCTGCGACGGCGCGCAGAGCCTCGTCTACTTCCACCGCGGCGCCACGCTCGCGTCGCTCGTCCCGGCGCGCAAGTCCGAGGCCGTCCTCGACCTCACCCGCTTCTCCAAACAGGTCTGCAGAGGCGCCGCCGCCGCGCGCTACGACGCAGAGTGCACGCAGGCGATGGACCTCCTCCAGAGCCTCGCGTCACCGTGACTCGAGCGGTTACGCGTCAAAGCTGATTCCGTCAATTCCGATAATATGACGCTTCCGCGGCACGCGCACCGCAACGCGCGGCCGGCTCTGTTGTAGCTTTGTGAGCGAGGCATGAAGTGACCGACCAGTACTTCGTGAGCTTCCTGATCGTCGGGGGCGTGTGCATCGGGTTCGCGATGCACGCGGCGAGCCTCGCCGTTCAGACGCGCCGCCTTCGCTACGTCTACTTGATGCTCCTCGCCCTGCTCGAGGCGGCCTACTGCTTCGTCGGTTGGCGCTACTTCATGCTGACGGACGGCGCGCGCGCGCTGCCTTGGGGTCAGGCGTTCTGCGCCTTCGCGCCGTTCATCACCTGGGTGTTCGGCGAGCTCACGATGGACCTCTCGGAGCGCCGGCCGCGCTGGCTCGTGCGGCTCCAGCAGGTGAACCTCGGGCTGACGACCACGTTCGCGACCGGCGTCGTCGTGGACATGCTCTTCCGTACGTCGATCACGATGAAGCCCGAGATCCTCACCGATCTCGAGAGCCTCCACCGGCACCGGTTCGTCTTCACCGGCTTCGGAATGGCCTACCTGGCGTGGGTGGGCGTCGCGTTCTCGTGCTTCGCGGCGACGCTGCTCGGCGCCTACCGCACGCGGCGCGACCTCCTCCCCATGGTCGTGGGTGCCATCGTCTACTTCAGCGCCACGATCTCCGACTTCGGGATCTGCGTCGGCATCGTCGACCTCCCGTTCACGCAGCACTTCGGCTTCTTCGCGCTCGTGATCGGATGCTGGCGCGTCATCTCGAACCGCTTCGAGGAGGCGATCTCCGAGATGCAGCGCGCGGTCGAGCGGCTGGAGCATCAGCGAAACCGCCTCCTCATCGCCGCGCCGATGCTCCACAAACAGAAGCTCGATTCGCTCGGCACCTTCGCCGCGGGGGTCGGACACGAGATCAACAACCCCATTCAGGGGATCATGAACTACGCGCTCCTCATCAAGCGCGAGGCCGCGCCGGAGACGACGGTGAGCCGGTTCGCCGACGAGATCGCGGTCGAGAGCAAGCGCATCGCCGACATCGTCCAGAACCTCCTCCGCTTCGCGCGCGCGGAGGGAACGGCGGAGGGCGCGGTGGCGATCGCCGTCCCCGTCTCGCAGCTCCTCGAAGGACCGCTCCGGCTCATCCGGAGCACGCTCGCCCAGCGCGGGATCACGCTGGAGGTCCACATCGACGACGGGCTGCCGGAGGTGACCTGCCGCGCGGCGCAGGTGCAGCAGGTGATCATGAACCTCGTCACCAACGCGCGCGACGCCGTCCTCTCGCGCGCCGCGACGCGGACGGACGACAAGCGAATCACGGTCGAGGCTTCGCAGATCACGCGCGCGGGCGAGCCGTGGTGGGTCGTGCGCGTGAGCGACACCGGCGACGGCTTCGATCCGACGCTCTCGGACCGCATCTTCGATCCGTTCTTCACCACGAAGGGCTCCGAGGGCACCGGCCTCGGGCTCTCCGTGAGCCACGGCATCGTGATCGCCCACGGCGGACAGATCACGTGCGAGAGCGAGCCGGCGCGAGGCGCGCGCTTCTCCGTCGCGATCCCGTACCGGATCGACGCGCTGCAGAAGAGCGCGCAAGACGACGTCGCGCTCGACGGCGCCTCCGCCGAGTGAGCGGCTCAGAGCGGCGCCGGCGCGCCGACGGTGATGGCGAGCGACCGCCAGAAGAAGGCCGCGAGCGGCTTCAGCGTTCGCCCTCGCGCCGCGACGTGCGCGCCGCGCGCGCGGTAGGTCGTCGCCGGCTCCGGGCTCACGCGGATGATCGTGCGGAGGAAGGGCCGGCTCGCGGCGCCGAGGATCGGCACGTGGCCGGTGAAGCCGCGGAGGAGCATCGAGACGATCCCCTTCGCGCCCGGGACGGCGACGGAGCCGAGCTCGGCCTCGAACGCGAGGTCGCTCCCGGCGCACGTGATGCGTCGCGTGGCGTCGAGCTCGATCCGCAACGTCGGATCGAGGCGTTTCGGTAGATGGTAATGCCGAATTCCCGCCTCCACGTAAAACGGATTATCGAGGACGAGATCGAACGGCAGCGCGGCGCATCGCGCTCCGCGCCTCATTACGTAGGAGAGGATGACCTCGCTGTAAGGCACCGGATAGTCGGCCGGCGGCCGGTCGTAGCGCAGCACCAACGCCGCTCCGAGGTAGCCGCGACCCCACGAGAGCGGCTCGAAGCCGGCGCGCTCGTCGGGCGCGTCGCTCCATGCTCCGAGGACGACGCAGCCGAAGGCGCCGAGGTGATACGGCGGATGGAAGTCGTCGAGCGGGGGCGGGGTCGGGGTCGGGGTCGGAGGAGCGGTCACTCGTAGCTCACCCCGAGCAGCCGGCGGAGGCCACGCGTGAGGACGTCGACGGCGCGCGTCGGGAAGCCGAGGAGCGAGCTCGTCACCGGCGGCGCGCGGCGGGCGATCTCGCGCTGCGCGGCCGGCGCTCCCGCTGCGCGCAAGATGGCGTTGGCGGCCTCGATCCCGGTGACGGCGGCGCGCTCCATGAAGAAGCTCACCGCCTCGGGATCGTCGGTCCGCACCCAGTCGCCGGCGAGCATCAGGTTGGGACGGGACGCGTCGCTGACGGTCGGCGTTCGTTCGCGATCGCCGGGCGCGAAGAGCGGGAACACGTCGACGTGGCGGAGGAGACGGCTGCGCTCGCGGTCGAGGCGCCCGCGGAGCCCTTCGTCCGGGAAGTACGCGTCGAGGACGTCGAGCGCGCGATCGTAGATGTCGTCGTCCTCGAGCGAAGACATGTGCTCGCAGTCGCCGATGTGACACTCCAAGAAGAGGGCGTCCTTCTCCGCGAACTCCTCCTGCATCGTGTGGAGCGCGAAGAAGTTGTCGAGCAGGTCGTCGGCCGCGAAGACGCCGCTGTCGGGGCCCGACCATTTCGGTTTACCGGACCGCGCCGCGAAGTGCATGCGCAACACCATCACCGACGTGGTGCGCAATAGTGGAATACCCGATGTCGACGAATTGAGCGACATCTCGCGAGGGAAGACGGCTTTGAGGGATCCGAGGTCCATCGCGAGCACGGCATAGTCGGCGCGCTCGAGCCCGTCGTCGGCGGCGGGGGCGTTGGTGGGCTCGTCGACGACCCACACCGAACCTTGTGCCTCGTGGCGCATGCGCACCGGCGTGAGCGGCTTTTGTGGCGGTGCGCGGAGCACCTCGCCGTTCGCGTCGAACTGACCGCCGTGGCACGGACAGTGGAAGACGTTCTTTCCGTCGCTCGTCCGTACGTCGACCGGGCAGCCCATGTGCGTGCAGGCAGCGTCGAACGCGCGAAGGCGACGGTCGGAGGGCTCCCAGCTCAGGCCGAGGCTCCGCGTGCCGAGCTTCCGCATGAAGAGCTTCGGCGCGTCTCCGAGCTCGCGATCGGAGATCGTCGCCTGCGTCGCGAGCGCGACGACGCGGTCGCCGTCGAAGACGATCGACTGCACGGGAGCCCCGAGCTTGAAGCGAACGCCGCGCTTCTCGAGCGCCGCTTTCCAAGGCTCGAAGAGGAGCGGGACCATCCCGCCGTCGATCCACTGCGCCTTCACGTCCTCGGCGTCCTCGAGGACGTAGTAGTTGAGCGCCTCGGCGGCGAGCCGCGCGCTCACCTCGTCGCCGCGCGCGTAGGTGAGGTTCTTCACGTAGGGCACGAGGAGCAGGTTCGCCATCCTTCCGGACACGCCCGCCGCGCGCATCATCGAGGCGAACGTCTCGGTGTCGAGCTCGCCACCGATCGGCTTGCGCGCCGCGTACGTGCGCATCAAGAGGAACAGCGAAAACGCGTAGTCGCGCGCGCGGAGCACGCCGGGAGGGATCATCGCGGTCAGGAAGAGCGGGGCGGGGCCACGCGCGTGCGCGAGCTCGGTGCTCCGCATCGTCCGGCCCGGCCCCGGCACGCCGGTGGTCTTCGTCCGCGTCAGGATCTTCTCGAGGTCGATCCCCACGTCCCGCCAGAGGCGCGTCAGGTTCTCGTAGCGGGGGAAGACGCCGTGAATGCCGTGCTCGACGGTGTGCCCGAGGTCGGGATCGACGTACGACGCGCAGCGCCCCCCGACGCTCGCGGCCTTCTCGAGCACGACGACCTCGAACCCGGCGTCCACGAGCACGTGCGCCGCCGCGAGCCCCGCGATCCCGGCCCCCGCGACGACGACCCTACGTCCCGCCGTGCCTTTCTCCGACATCGCCGCTTTCGCCGTTCCGCTGCTTCCATCTGGCATGCGATTCCTTCTCTCTTCACGCCGAGAGCGCAAAAGCCCCCCGTATTACGTGATGCAGAGGAGGAGGCGACGCAACCACGCTCGACGCTTCTACCGTCCAACCCCCGTCCAACCCCGGAAGATCCGGCGAAGCTCTACTCCAAGGTGGTGTCGCGATCCGGTGACATCCCGGTCGTTGGGTCGACGCCGCCCCTCACGAATCCTGGAGAACACGCTGGAGCGGTGCTTGCTCCCGGGTGGTCATGACCAGAGCCTCCACACCTGCGATCGTCGGCCTCGTGCTCATCACGTTCGCGCGGATCGGCCTCACGGTCTCGTGTGGCGACCCGGAGGTCGCGGCGACGATGGGCGACGCTGACGCTGGCGACGACAACGCAGTGGACGGCGCGACGCGGGACGCCGTCGACGGAAGCGCCATGAGCGACGACGCGACCGTCGACGCCGCGACCGACGCGGCGGCGGCTCATCCCGTCGTCGTCGCCGGCACGACGCACACGTGCAGTCTCCTCCGTCACGGCGTCGTGAAGTGCTGGGGCGACAATCGGTTCGGTCGTCTCGGGCTCGGCAAGATCGACAGCTACGTCTCCTCGCCGAAGACGCTGGGCGCCGACTTCCCGCCGGTCGTTCTCGGCGCCGGTCGCGTCGCGACGCAGATCGCAGTCGGCTACGGTCATGCGTGCGCCGTCCTCGACGGCGGGAAGCTCAAATGCTGGGGAGAGAACTTCAGCGGCGAGCTCGGGATCGGCGAGAGGCTCGAGCGTGGGAGCAAGATCGAGCATATGGGCGCGAACCTCCCCGAGGTCGACCTCGGGGAAGGTCGCTCCGTCCGACAGGTCGCGGCCGGAAGTGAGAGCACGTGCGCGATCCTCGACGACGGTAGCGTCAAGTGCTGGGGCAGGAACGACGTCGGCCAGCTCGGGCTCGGTGACACGAGGCCGCGCGGGAGGGCGCCGGAGGACATGGGCGCAAACCTCCCGCCCGTCGACCTCGGACCCGGCCGCATCGCGCGGAGCATCTCGTTGGGGGTCCGTCATGCCTGCGCGGTGCTCGACGACGCGAGCGTCAAGTGCTGGGGCGCCAACATGATCGGACAGCTCGGGCTCGGCGATGTCGTCGACCGCGGGACGGCGCCCGAGCACATGGGCGCGAACCTTCCGCGCGTCGATCTCGGGCCCGGCCGCACCGCTCGCGCCGTCGCCGCGGGCGACGGGCACACGTGCGCCTTGCTCGACGACGCGACCGTCAAGTGCTGGGGCAACAACGTCCGCGGAGCGCTCGGTCTCGGCGACACCAAGATCCGCGGCGGCCTGTCCGGAGAGATGGGCGCCAACCTCCCCGCCGTCCGACTCGACCGCCCCGCTCGGTACGTCGGGAGCGGGCGCTTCTTCTCCTGCGCCCTGCTCGACGACGGAGCCGTCAAGTGCTGGGGCGACAACAAGAGCGGGCAGCTCGGACTCGGCGACACGTCCCCGCGCGGCGATCAGCCAGCGGAGACGAGCTTCGCGTCGGTCGACCTCGGGCCCGGCCGCTTCGCCCGCCAGCTCTCCGTTGGCCACGAGTACGTCTGCGCGTCGCTCGACGACCGAACCATCAAGTGCTGGGGATACAACGGCTACTACAACCTCGGCATCGCAGACAGGGCGAACCGAGGCGACATGCCCGGGGAGATGGGCACCGAGCTCTTCGGCCTCCGCCTCGAGTGACGCTCGCTTCTCCAGGAGGCGCGTCGATCCACCTATGCTCACGGCCATGCACGTACGGTCTCCTGCTTCTCTCCTCGTGTTCCTCGTGTTCTTCGTCTTGTTGGCCGGCTCAGGGTCGGCGTGCTCGAGCGATTCGCCGCCGTCGACTCCGGGAGGCTCGAGCGGCTCGAGCGGCTCGACGGATGGAGGTGGAGGCGGCTCGATCATCGAGGGCGGAGGCGCCGGTCGGCCCGACAACCCGACCGCGTGCGGGGCGACGGACGCGGCGGGCGTGCGTGGGTGCGTGTCGAAGGATCGCTACACCGAGGACGTCACGTTCATCGCCGGCGACATGCGCGCGCCAGGCTCACCGCACGCGCGGGCGACGGGCGACCGCTGCGCGGCGGTGCTCTCGGCGCACGGCTTCACGGTCGAGCGGCACGCGTACGGCTCAGGCACGAACATCGTCGGCACCCTCCCGGGCACGACGGCGGCGACGGAGGTCGTCGTCGCGGGTGCCCACTACGATCATCTCGACGGCTGCCTCGGCGCGGACGACAACGCGACGGGCGTGGCGGGGATGCTCGAGCTCGCGCGCGTGCTCTCGGGCCACACCCATCCACGGACGCTGGTGGTCGCGTGCTGGGACGAGGAGGAGCGCGGCGAGATCGGCTCGCGCGCATGGGTGAAGCGCGCCAAGTCGACGGATACGAATGTCGTCCAGTACGTCAATTTCGACATGATCGGATATGCGAAGAGCGAGCCCAATTCGCAGCAAATGCCATCGACGTACAAGGACATCTATCGCAAGGAGTACGCGGCGCTCGAGGCGCGTCAGTTCAAGGGCGACTTCCTCTGGACGTTCTACGACAAGCGCTCGCGTCCGTTCGTGAGGGCGCTCGAAGAGCAGAGCGCCGCGGTCTCACGGGCGGAGCTCGGCGTTCAGGTCCCGACCGCGCTCCTGTCGCGCGTCGAGCTCCAGAATACGGACCACGCCGGGTTCTGGGCGGCGGGATTCCCGGCCGCGCATATCGGTGACACGGGAGATCTGCGTAATCCAAATTACCACTGCAAGCAGAGCGCAGACACGCTCGCGACGCTCGATCACGACTATGCGGCGGACATCGTGCGCGCCGCGACGGCCGCGACGTGGACCATGCTCGAAGGAAAGGCGCCGGCGGCGGAGCCAGGACCCGGCGTGGCGAGCTGCACGCAGTTCTGCGCGCGCGCATCGAGCTTCGGCGCGAAGGAAGGCGCGTGCATGAAGGCGGTGTTCGACGTCCTCGGCGTCCAGCCGCCCGCGTCGTGCGCCTCCGTCACCTCTCCGGCATCGTGCAACACCTGCGCTGCCGATCTGAAGATCAACGACCTTCAGTGCGAGGGCCTAGCCGATCTCTGCCTCTGACCCCGACATCACGAGGTTGACGGCAGCGCCGTCCGAATGCGCGAGCCGAAGGGGGGCGGGCGGGGATCCATCGTCGGAAAGACGGGACAAGAGGCCCATTGTCCGTCATGGCGACTGGCGAGAGCGTGTCTCTACAACGACAACGGCTTCTTCATGGCCTTGCGCACGAAGTTTGCTGCCTCCTCGAGCGCGGTCTGCCCGTTCGGATGGTACGCAGCGAACACGGGCGGGTTGTGCGGCATGTCCTCGGCGACGTGCACGGCGACGTCGACCTTCGCATCCGTGAGCCTCGTCGCGAGAGCGAGGATGTCGTCGCGCGGGATCTCGACTTCACCCACGATGATCAGCACGGGCGCGAGGCCGTCGAGTCGCGCCTGGACAGGGGACACGCGCGGGTCGTCGAGCGCGGCGTCGCCCGCGTACGTCCGCGCGTGGATCTCCAGCACATCACGTGTCCCGTAGTCGTATGGATCGTTGTCCACGAACGACCGCGCGGGCATCGTGAGATCCGACCATGGCGACACCAGGACCGCGCCGGCCGCTTGAGGTCCTCCGCGATCGCGGAGCGCGAGCTGGAGCTCGATGGCGAGGTTGCCTCCGGCGGAGTCGCCGGCGACGACGATCGCCTCCGGCGCAGTCCCGCCTTCCACGAGCGCGTCGAACGCCGCGAGCGCGTCCTCGAGCGGCGCCGGGAACGGATGCTCTGGCGCGAGCCTGTAGTCCACGGCGATCACCGTGACGCCGCTCGCGAGCGCGAGGCGAGCGACGAGGTCCGCGTGGGTGGTGCGCCCCGATCCGTAGATGAACGAGCCGCCGTGGAAGAAGAGTACGAGGCGATCGTCCGAAGCCCCCGGTGGGATGAACCAACGAGCGGAGACGCCGCCGAGCGCGCCGTCGCGCGTGTCGAGCTTACGGACGAACGTTCGTGGGTAGGGCCGCGCGTCGAGCTCCGCCCGCAACTTCGGGAGAGGCCACGCGCTCGTCTGCTCCCAGTCGCGCCGGAGATAACGTACGATCCACTCGAACGTCAAAGGCCAGCTCGGACGCGCGGGACCTCGCGCTCGGCGCAGGCGCAGCGTCTTGATGAAGGAAACAAGGAACGACCACATGACCCGGAGCATCATTGGCTCCGAAGCTAGGGCGAGTGCGGACGGGGGAGGCGAGCCGCGCGCGCCAGAAAGGCGGGCCGCGCGCGCCACGGACCCTTCAGGAGGCGTCTCCGGTCGCATGACGGTTCGGCTCGTGCACCTGCTGCGTCAGCGCGGACGCGACGCAGCCGCGGTATGCGCCGCAGCTGGCGTCGAGATCGAGGAGGTGAGCAACCCCTCTGCCCGCATCCCGTATTGCGTGTCCGACGCGTTTCTGGAGGCGTGCGTCCGCGAGCTTGGCGTGGAGGGTTTCTCCTTCGCGCTCTCCAGGGTCTCCGACGAGACGACATACGACGTCGCCGCGCTCGTGCTCATGTCGGGCGCGACGTTCGGCGAGGGCCTCGAACGGGCGCTGACGTACCAGCGGCTCTGGGGCGACGGAGAGCGATTCACGCTGCGGCGCGCCGACGATGCACGCCGCGGCGGCGTGCTCCGGTTCCGCCATCCCGGGTCAAACGCAATCGCACGCGCCGTTCTCGCCGAGGTCGCACTCTTCGAGACCCTGTCGGGCGCGCGTGCGCTCGTCGACCCTCACGCTCGTCCTGTCGCGGTGAGGTTCGCGCACGAGCCGCTCGGAGATTCGACGGCGCTCGCCGAGGCGTTCGGGGTGGAACCATCGTTCAGCGCGGATAACAGTGAGCTCGTCCTGCCCGCGGCGATCCTCGACGCGCCGATCCATCTTCCCGACGGAGCTCTCGCCCGAGGGCTCGACATGATCGCCCAGCGCGCCGTCGCGGCGCTACCCGCGTTGGCGTCGCTCTCCGCCCGGGTGCGCGCCATCTGCGACGAGGACCCGACGGCGCTCTCTCTGGCCGTGGCCGACGTCGCACGTCGCCTCCGCATGAGCAGTCGGACACTTCAGAGGCGCCTTCGGGCGGAGGGAACGTCCTGGGCAGACATCGTCGACGCTCTTCGCCGCTCGCGTGCGCGCTCACTCGCGCTTCGCGGGGCGAGCGACAAGGAGATCGCGTTCCTCCTCGGATTCTCGGATCCCAGCTCCTTCACCCGTGCGCGCCGTCGCTGGAGGCGCGACGTCGAGAGCTGACCAGCGGCAGCCTCTCCCAACTCGTCTCCCCCCGTCCGTGACGACGAACGGCCTCGTTGCCACGCGAGGTGGACGAGACGCCGTATCGTACGATGCGAACGTGGCGACTCCAGCGGGAATCGAAGGGACGGGAGAGCTTGATCAGCATGAGCGCTGAAATCGGCGAGGGGATGCGCGGGTACGACGACGACGACGATCGCAATCTCGGAGAGGACTTTCTCACCGCGGTAGAGCGAGTATTGAGGTTCGCGATCTCACGCTCGCGGGATCGACTCTAGCTTCGCGGTAGGGGACGACGTCGCGGACGTCGCCTGAGGTGCGTGATTGCGACGACCACGATCTGGTCGGCCTCTACGACGAAGGCAACAGCGTAGGGGAACCGACCGACGAGCGCGCGTCGAGCATCACGATCATCGGGATGGGGCGGATACGACAGGGGAAGTGCTGCGACGCGCCGGAGTATCGTGTCAATCTCGCTGACGAAGGCCTCGCCGAGGCCGGCCTTTTTCTCGTACCACCGCGCAGTTTTCTCGATCTCGGCACGCGCACGCGCGAGAACCTGAAGCTTCACTTCGCAGTGCGGCCGACGCGCGGCGCAGTCCTCTTTTTGCGCGACACCTTGGACTCGAAGCTGCCGAGCAGCGTTTTCCGGATGTCCTCCCACGGGATGAGGCGAGCCTTCCCGCTCTTCACCTCCTCGACCCGCCGTGCAAGCTCGGCTCTGAACTCGGGGGTGCCTTCCACGAGTAGACCAGGTACGGGCGGTGCGCTCGCCAAGAGCTCCGCCGCGAGCTCGAGCCGATCCTCCGTGGGCAGCGCCAACGCTTCAGCGAACACGGCCGGGCGTTTCATGGCCTTCATTGTGAGAGAACGGTTGGACGTTGTCACGCGGAGCTTCGATCTGCCGTGCGCCTGCGGTTGCGGGCGCCAGCGTTCCAGGCTTGAGTGCACGAGGGTGCGGGGCTGAGTCGGCGCACTTGTGTTGGAGTTCGCCCGAGATGGTCTCGCCCGTCACGAGGTGCACGTCGAGCCTCGTGAGATCATCGATGCCGTCGAGCTCGGACTTGAACGTGACGGAGAAGTCTTTCTTGGCCATGTGATCGATCGCTCAGCGCACGCCGAGCTTGTCCATGATCTTGTGGTTCGCGCTCGCGTCTTCGTGGGCGTGCGCGTTCGTCGCGACGGCAACGCTCGCGACCGTCGGTGCTGCTGGGCGCGGCGGCGGTGGTGAGGCGTGGGCGTGGGCGGTCGGAGAGGTTGTCTCGGCTCGCGAGGCGGTCAGGTTCGGCCGGGCGCTGCGTTCGGCGGTGGCGTGGCGCGTGGCGCGGGCTTCCTCGATCTTGTGCGCGACGTGCTCGGTGCCGAAGGTCTGCTCTGCGGCCAGCCGGTTGTGCGCTCGGCAGAGGAGCCGAACGTTCTCGAGCGTGTCTGCGCCGCCGAGCGCGTGGCTGACGATGATCTACTGCTGCCGTGGCGGTTGACGGTTGGAGCGAGGAGGTCGATGCATCGGCGTTCTGCCGGACGTCCTCAGCGTGGTAGAGTAGGCCATGACCGCCAAGTTGCTGCCCGCCAACGCTGTCGCTCAACACGACCCAGTGGACGCAGCGTTCGAGAATGCGCCAGTGATCGAGCTCGACAACCCGGAGGAAGTCGCGCGCCTCTTGCGAGAGGCACGCGCGGAAGTGGAGGCTGGGGCGGAACTCATCCCCCACGCCGAAGTCATGCGAGGCGCGCGCGAACGCTTCAACAAGTGAAGCCATGGCAACTTCTCTGGGCACCAGCGGCGTTGCGCGACCTTCACGCGGTCCCTCATTGGCGCAGCGCCGAGCGCATTGATGAGGCCGTCCAGCGCCTAGCCGAGACCGGCGAAGGCCCGACGCGGCGCGCGGCGATTGAAGGACGACTTGAAGATATCCTGCTCGTGCCCCCGTACTTCGTCGTGCTGTCCCGTGTTCGTGAAGATCGAACTATCGTCGTGTGGCGCATCATTCGGTTCGCGTAGCTGGATCGAGCGCGCGCGACGAGCCCCAGCTCGGCAGTGAGGGCATCCCGAGCGATGTTCGAGCGGCGATCCTCACGAGCGCGCCGCGCGTGTCGAAGTCGAGGCGCTCCTTCCGCCCGAACTGAAGAGCGAGCTCATCGCAGAATGGCGTTGGTCGACGCGACGGTACGTACGGCGTCGAGTCGGATCGTCACGGAGTCGCTGTCTCAGTGCTCCAGTCTCGTCCCGGACGAGAGCCACATTCGAAGGCGTGTGAGCAGCGACAAGGCGTGTCGCAGCCCTTGCTAGGGGCTCACGTTCCGAAGGTTGCCGCGCTATGGTCGGGGCGGAGTCTCGCCGGAACACCGCCGATGGACCAAGCCACCCTCGAAGCGCTCAAGAAGGGTCATCCGGGTTGGAAGCTCCTCGCCGCCGACCACGCTCCGATGATCGTGAGCTTCCTCCACGCGACGTTCATTCACCCGAATGTACGCACGATGGCTCAGGGCGTCTTGATCGCCCGTCTCGACGACTGGCTCTACCAGGCGAGGCAGCGGGAGGGCGCCGATGCGTACCCTCGGTCCGCAGCACAGTATCTAGATACGTGGGCCGACGACGAGCACGCGTGGCTCCGCAAGTACTACCCGCCCGACGGCGACGAGCCGTGGTTCGACATGACGCCGGCAACAGAGAAGGCGATCGATTGGCTCGCGAGCCTGAAGCAGCGTCACTTCGTCGGAACCGAGTCTCGCCTCATGATGGTGTTCGAGCTGCTCCGGCAGATGACCGAGGGGACGGAGCTCGATCCGGCGACGCGCATCGCCGATCTCGAACGGCGCCGTGCGCAAGTCGACGCTGAGATTGCCGACGTGCGCGGCGGGAATCTGAGCTTGATGGACGGGGCGCAGGTCAAGGATCGCTTCCAGCAAATGGCGGCGACCGCGCGCGGCCTTCTCTCCGACTTCCGGGAGGTGGAGCAGAACTTCCGTGATCTCGACCGCGGCCTTCGGGAGCGTATCGCAACATGGGGGGGATCGAAGGGATCCCTGCTCGACGAGATTTTCGGGGAGCGCGACGCGATCCGCGACTCCGATCAGGGAGCGAGCTTGCGCGCGTTCTGGGACCTGCTCATGTCGCCGGAACGACAGGACGAGCTCTCCGCGATGCTCGAAAAGGTTTTCGCGCTCCCCGCTGTACGCGAGTTCGAGCCCGATCGCCGGCTCCTCCGGATCCATTATGACTGGCTCGAGGCCGGTGAGGTAACGCAGCGCACGGTCGCGCGCGTATCCGGACAGCTTCGGCGGTACCTTGATGACCAAGCCTGGCTCGAGAACCGACGGATCGGGCACGACATCAACCTGTTGAAGAAGCTCCTTCGGAAGGCCGGGCACGAGGTGGAGGATTCGTTCCCGCGCTACGGCGCCGCGTTTCGCCGTCGGTTCGGGATCGAGAACGAGCAAGCGCTCGACCTGTTCCACCAGACGGTGTCGATGAAGTCGGTGGGCAAGCACCTCACGACGAAGCATCCTCGCAAAGAGGTTGTCGCACGCGAGCTCAAATACTTTCGGAAGCACAAGAAGCGAATGCGCTACGCCGAGCTCAAGACGCGGGGATTCATGATCGGCTCGGGAGTCGTCGAAGCCGCCTGCAAAACGCTCGTCACTCAGCGCCTCAAGCAAAGTGGAATGCGATGGAGTGTGCCGGGCGCGCAGGCGATCCTCACGCCCCGTGGCTGGGACCAAAGCGAGCGCTTCGATAAGGCGTGGGCCCTCGTCGCTGCGACCTTTCACGCGGAGGTCACCTTGCTCGCGAACGTCATCGCCCTCAAGCCGCAAAGTGCTCCGCCGAAACCGCGGGTGAAGGCGTCACGATGAGGTCTACACCCTGTCCGAACTGTGGCAAGGACGCGGGGGCATTCCTCGAAGGCGACGTGCCGTTCTGGCGCTGCAAGAACGGACACGTCACAAGCGGCACGCTCCTGCGCCCGCCATCGAAGTGCTCATCCTGCACAGAGACCGATCTGGACGTCCGCGCCTGGCACATGAAGGACTGCGTCTGCCTCGAATGCGGCAAGTCGTACTCGCCGGTGACGGGCGTCTTCGAGCAGCCCGAGTGGCTGAAGGAAGCTCTTGAACGCATCGCGGAAGCGACGATCCGCAAACGGGGGTGACGCCACTGCTTCTTCGCGAACACGCGTTCTGAACGCGGAGGCCCTTGAGCGTGGCGAGGCCGTTGTCGTCGCCCGAAGAGCCGCCTGACGCTCTGATCCCGCTTGGCACCCCTGCCGTCAGACAAGCCTTGCTGCGAAGCCAGCGGTCTGAGGCATGACGACCAGCCGGACTCGAATGACCTTCTTCACGTCAACGCCTTCGCCCGCGGTTCTCGGATAGACTCTCGCGCCGAGGCGAACGATGGGGGAAGACACACGCCGACTCCGCGAGCTTGTCGACTTTGGATCGATGGCGGACGTCCGTCGGCGACTCGACGAGTTGCGCGACGTCACCCGTCGCGCTGCCGAGTGGATTCAGGGCAACTGTGCTCGCGACGAGCGAAACCTCTTCCTCCACAATCTCGTGGCGGCGGCGCTGCCGTACCTTGACGTGGCGGCTAGGGAGTCGGAAGGCCCCACTCAAGTGCTCGCGTTCTGCACCCGCAGCATCTTCGAATTGGAGCTTAGGGCTCATCACCTGCTTCATGTCCCCGATGGCCTAGAAGGATGGAAGGCGGAGTTCCTGCGCGACAGCATCGAGATCCTCGAAGGCCTTCTCACTCTGCGGCAACCCGAATCCGAGTCGCACGCGAAGGTCCTCGAAGTTGAACTCCAGAGGCTCCGAACCCTCGGCACTGCACACGGCGTGAAGAGCGACGGCAAGCTGCTTGGAGCTGGGGACCTCGCGCGAGCCGTGGGGCGTCGAGACGAATACGTCGGGATGTTCAAGCTGTACTCGAAACTCGTCCACCCAACCGCGTACAGCGTGAACAAGCCCGCGACCGACGTGCAGGGCGGTGACGTGCGGAACGTGTTGCTCGTACAGCTGCAACTGTACGCATGGTCCCTCCTCGGTCGAGTTGGTGCAGCCGCTGGGATCCCTGACGAGTTGATGGCGCAGAAGTAGTTGGTCGCGTCATCCACGGGAGAGAGCAGGCCATTGGCGGTCCACTCGGAGCCGCACGCGGTCGCCCTCGATCTCGAAAGGCAGGATGCCCAGATCCAAGCCGGACCCGGCGAGGCCTGCGCGGAACCATTCGAGGGGAGACCGCCCCTGATGTTCGAGAAGCGGGTGCAGCTTCGGAGTCAGCAACCACATCCTGACGCGATCTGCCTTGCGAACGGCGTCGATAGCAGGCCCACCGCCGCCCACGGCCCTTCCTCCAAAGTCCCCGATTCGAATTCGATGCAGGAGCCGTGAGTACCAGAGCGCTTCGGGCAGGATGCCGAGCTTCACGTTGTTGGCGATCTTGAGCTCGAACAGGTGGACGGTCCGACCGTCGACCGCGACGGCCCACAGATCGATCTGGCTCTTTCCGCCAGGGCTCCACCGGCTCGCTCTGCCGATTGTGCCGTCGAAGATGCCCACTGGAAGCTGCCGCCTGAACTCGTCCACGGTGTCGATCTTCGCGAACTCGTCCACGACGTGGGATTGCGAGGTGAACGCACACTCCAACGCATGCTCGTCGTCTATGCCCGCCGGAGGCGCGCCCCCATCACGCACGACTGCGGCCTCGTTCACGAACGGCTGTTGCGGCCAGGGGACCGCGAATCTTGGCGCGCACGTGAAGCGGTCGCCGAGCAGGCTCTCGAACTCGTGGAGGAGGAAGAGCGAGCGTCTCACGTGTTCGCCCGCTGGTAGCTCGCCGACCACCTCGACGCGCGCTCGTATCTTGCCGGCCCCGACGAGCTCGAACTGCTCGAACCACCACGCGAGGCAGACGGCGAACGACGGAACGGCGGCAGCGTCGCTCTGGAGGTTGAGCGCTAGGTCTGCGGCCGGCATCGCCGCCACCACGACGGGACTTGGACCGGCCTCGACGCGCCACCGCGCGCTGCTCGGGACACGGATGCGGCGTCCCAACCGTCGTCCGAGACCATCCAGAGCCGCGTCCAAGGAGATCCCACTCATCGTTCCGTTCCCGGAGTCAGCAAGTATCGGGCACAGACGTAGTCGGCCCACTCGGCCGACCAGACTGCCTTCAAAGCACGACCAGCTTCGACCATCCGGCTCGCCGGTACGCGGAAGAGCGTCTCGGCATCGGCGACGGCCGCGCGGTACTGCTCCCAGTGGGGGACGACGTCGGGGTTGTCGTCGTGATGAACGAGGCCGAGCCGCGCGAAGTCGAAGCGGCGCTGCTGGACGAGGCCCAGCGCCAGTGCGTGGTTTCGCATCGGCTGTTGGAGATCGAAGGCGAACGGACAAGGGCCACTCTGGTCGACGCCCGGGAACGCGGAGGTGACGGAGCCGTGTGCACTAGCGAAGATCTCCCAGTAGCGACGATCGCGACGCGCACGAACCGGGCGGGTCAGGTAGCACGCAGTCGGCTCCGCGAGGAACGCGCGTGCGGAGCCGCAGACCTCGGGGCGTCGGTTCCCCGAGCTCGTACGCCCGTTGCACCGCGAGAACCCGTCCTCGGTCAGCTTGACCTCGATGAGGACGATCCCGCGCCGACCGAGCGAGTCTCGAACCTCGATGCCGACGTCAGACGAGGTCCATGCCTCATCGCTTCCTGGCGGATCCGTGCGCGTCTCCGCGAGGATCTCGGTCGGTCCGTATTCGAACGCGATCCGCTCGATCTGAAGGTCGAGGTTCGTGGCTCGCGACAAGAGTGCGGCGAGAGGAGCGGGGTTCTGGAAGCGAAAAGGGAGGAAGAGGTTGAACCCGAACGCCATCGACGAGTTCACCGCGGCGGCGTGACTGTGAAGGCGGACCCCATCGTCGCGAGCGACGCGCTCGGCGTGGCCTGCCAACGACGGGAAGATGCCGTCGGTCCAGAGGTCGAACATCGGCGCGGCAGCCCCGGTCGCAAGGCCCTCTCTCCGCGCGCGGTCCTCACGTGCGTGGCGCAAAATAGCCTCCGCGAACGGCGTCCTACGGAAGGTGCTGCCGGAACCCACGGTTTGGCCAGGATACGCCTTCGACGGAGCCCGTGAGGCTCCTCTGGGGCGACTTTGCCGGCGTGCGGTCGTCACGTCTTCTAGTGGTCGCGCCGTCGCCGGCCCGCCTTGCGACGGGCGTGCGACGCTCCGCACAAAGCAACGGGACCGCGGTTTTTCCGCGGTCCCGTGGTGGAGGCGCCGGGAATCGAATCGTGGGAGCGGCGACCGAAGGGGACCCAACGGGCGCAAACGGCGGGATCGGCGACGATGCGAGGGCGCCGATTGGTCCCGTTGGCGACCGTTCGATACCTGTCGAAGACGATTCGGGGACGATTCGAGAGAACCCTCGTCGCGTACTCATCGCGGCGCTCGCAACGGCGGTGCGCGCAGGGGCGGCAAGCGGGGACTCCGCCCTCGTGCAGATCGCCGTACGAACCCTCGCAGAGATCACGAATGCGAACGGCTGCGGTGTGACGGTGATCGAGCTGGACGACGTGCGCTCGTAGGTTTCGGCGTTCGCCTCGATGAAGCGGCTTGATGCGATTCGAGCGCGTCCAAGCACTGTCGTGCGACCACCTCGGCGAACGTACAGGGAAGAGCGTTCCCGATCATCTCGCACGCGTAGTCGATGAACGGCGTGTCGAATACATAGGACGGCGGGAATGTCTGGATGAGTGCCGCTTCGCGGACGGAGATCGTGCGAGGTTGGGTCGGATGCCCGAAACGCCCCTTGCTGAACGTTGTGCAGCCTCCGGTGATCGTGACGGATGGTTCGTCCCACTTCAGCCGGCCATACGCGCTCCGAAAGCCGATCTTGCGAACCGCATCTTGGTGACACGCAGGTCGGAGGCGTTTCGGGATGCTCGACCAGACGCGGCCAGGTTTTGCGTGCGCCATCCGTCGCACGTTCTGCGGCGACATCGTCCGCGTTACGTGCCAGTCGAACCGTGCTGGGCCGCCCTTCTTCTGGGCTTCGGCGAGCGTGATCGGGCGAGGGTGTTGGGCACCGATGGCGTCGCGCAGGGATCGCCACTTCGGCAGGCCCTCTGCACCTGTTCGTGAATGCGTCGCGGACGGGAGCGGGATCTCGAAACCGAGACCAGCGAGGAGAACAAGACGGCGACGACGTTGCGGCACACCGTAGTCGGCGACTTGAAGGACGTCGAACGTGACTCGATACCCGAGATCCTCGAGCGCCCGGACTAGGGCATTCAGACGTCGCTTCCCTTTCTGAGCAAGCCCTGGAACGTTCTCCATCATCACGACGCGTGGCCGCACTTCGCCGATCAGTCGGGTCATCTCGGCGACCAGCGCATTCCGCGGATCGCTGCGTTTCCACTTTGCGGTCAGGCTCGAGAATCCCTGGCAGGGAGGGCATCCCGCGAGGAGGTCGACACCATCGTCAGCGTGTCCGAGAAGGCTGGCACCATCGACGGTTCGGATGTCCTGACGGTACGCGTGGACCTCTGGATGGTTCGTCTTGTACGTCGCAAAGGCGTGAGGTTCGAGCTCCACGCCAGCGACGACCTGAAAGCCAGCCGCCTTCAGTCCAACGGTCAAACCGCCACACCCGCAGAAGAGGTCAATCGCCCGACGTGTTCTATTCGTCTTTTGCGGCATTCTTCTTCTGCTTCTCGGCTTCACGAAGGAAGTCCTCATGCATCTTGCGTGTTCGGAGCAAGAACGTGGTCCAGTTGATCTGCGTTAGGATTCCATCCTTCTTCAACCCATCGAACGCCTTTCGCGAGACGCTCGAGAGGGCCACGCCGTCGCAGACCAGCGTGATGTGGAATCCGACGTACTGGGTCTTGAAGGTTGGGTTGGCGTCGAGAAACTCAGTCATCAGATCGACGTAGACGTTGAGTCGGCCGAAGTCGTCGTCGCCGATCTTGTAGGAGGGGCGTTTGATCTCGATGATCTGCACGGTGCCCTCGTAGGGCTCCATCACGAAGTCAGCGCGCTTGTTTGCTGCCGACATCGGCGTCAGGTCGAGATCCTGCCCGGTCTTCTTCTTGTAGAGCTTCCTGAACTCTTCGCGGAGCGTGGCAAACGTCTGGTTGGAAACGATCGGTGACCACTGCGGGTTCACGAGCCAGGGCGCATGCGTGATCAGCTCCTGCATCGCCGCCTCCAAGGTCTCGCTGTCGTCCTTCAGCTCTTCGACGCGTGTGATCACCCGGACACGCTCGTCCGCGATGAGACCGAAAGCTGAGAGTTCGGCGATGCGTGCGGTCTTCAGGATCTGACTCACGACCGCCAGCGGCGAGTCGACATCCTCCGCGGCCTCGCGGAGTTTCTCGTTCAAGGTCACGTGAGGTGCAAGGTTCATCGTGAGCTGTACGAGCGACTTCACGTGGTCGGAATCATCGAGCTCATCGTGGCGGAGGTTCTGCGCCATCAACTTCGCGAGTCCGAGCGCTCCGTCCCGAATCGGGGCCTGGTCGGAGCCAGGAAACGCACGATCGATCTTCTGTTCGATCTTCGACACCTCAAGGAAGAGATCCCACGTCCGCTTCTTCATCGGGTTGCGGGCGATTCGCCCGAGCTGTACGACGAGGCGCTGGCCCCACTCCTCGAGCGCGCGGCCGAGTTCATGCGACCAGAGGATGTCTCGGCGATCCGTCTGGATCAGGTCTTCCTCTTCATCCAGCCAGTCGGTGTGCAACTCGCCGACGAGATAAGACCGAATGTCGTGCTCTCCGGTGAAGCCTGCCTTCCGGTTGAAGATGCTCGTCTGCGAAGCGATCTTCCCGCGGCAGTAGATGCGGACGCCGGCCATCAGGTCGTCCTTGTAGGGATGCTTCGAGTATCCGAGCCAACCCGTGATCGGGTAGAAGCGGTTGTCGAGCGCGACGCCTGCGGGGATGTCTTCGCGCACCTTTCCGTCTGCGCCCTTCGTGACGTACGAGGGCTCCTGCCCGGCACGCTTTGCAGGTCGCTGCTCGAAGAAGAGCGCCGTGTCCTCCATCAGTTCGACGTCGAAGGAACCGACGACACGCTCACGATCTGCGTGTGATGTGGTCTTCGTATTGTCGATGAGCGCGATCTTCCAGCTTGCTTGCTGGATTCCAAACCGTTGCGAAACCTGGCGCGCGAAGTCCTCGATGTCTGGGACGTGTCGATGAGCGAAGTTGCGCAGAATGAGCTTGGTGCCACGCGTCGGGCTGATCAGTCCGTCTCGGTCGCCGGCGCGAGGGTGATAGTCGTCGTCGGTGTCTTTCAGGATCCGATTCTTCTCGAGGAAGAGATGAGCGGTCACGTAGCCGGTGCTCTTCTTGCCGCGGAGATCGTGCCCGGATGTTTTCTCGCCGCCTGCCGTAATGAGCTCGATCGACTGACAGATTCCGAAGGGCGCGAGTTTTCCAACCCCCTTTCGGCCCATGACTTTGCGTCCGAGCTCTTTGGAAACGTCGCCCCGTTTCGGATCGAGGCGCCGCTCGCGACCGACGCGCAAGTAGAAGTCGTTCACCTCGTCCGGCGTCATTCCGATGCCGTCGTCCTCGATGACGATCTCGAAGCCCTTGTCTCGCAGCTCGTCGCCGACCTTGTTCGCGAGCAACTCACCCATCGGTGCTTCGACCCGCACGCTCCGCGCGTCTGCGTCGTAGCTGTTGGCGATGAGCTCTGCGATGACGGCGGACACGCGATCGTAGAGCTTCACGCCGAGCTTGTCGACGGTGAGCCGGGAGATCGTCATCGTGTACTTGTGCGCCACCAGGACCACCTGCCGAGCCACGAATGCGTGAGCGGTTACATCCTCACGGATGATGGAGAGGCGGCAGAATAACCTGAGCTACGGAGCAAGACCAGAGCGTCGGCGCGGGAATCTTCCGTGAAGCTGCGCACGTAGACGCTGGCGAAGACGTGCTTCGTCCTTGACCCGGCACTCCCAAACGACGACGACGAGGAATCCAAGGTCACGCAGCGCACGAATGGCTCGACGGTCGCGTCGTCGGTTCCGCTCGAACTTGGCCTCCCAGAGCGACTGGTTCCGACGAGGGATGGTGGCGCGTCGGCATGAGTGCCGGTGCCAGAAGCACCCGTGAACGAAGATGGCCCAGCGTCTCGTGCGATTCGCGAGGTCGGGAGAGCCGGGGAGATCCTGGTTCTGCGTGCGATAGGTCCCGCCGAGTTCACGAACGACCTTGCGGACGACGAGCTCGGGAGTCGACCCGGACCGTCTGACGCGCGACATGCGCACCGTGGTTGACGGAGCCGGATCCCAGACGGAAGGGAGGCGCATCGCTCCAGAGGTAGTCTCGTTCATCCTCGCCGGCGACGGGCGCGGTGTGCGAGAGTTCAACCTCTTCATCTCTTCTGTCCGCTTGGCCGAGAACGATGGCGACTACCAAGAGAGGCGCGAGGCAAACGAGAACGGCGAGATCGACCGCCGACGAGAGCAACGCTCCGGGTCCCACGAGAGGATGGCGTGTTCATCCGCAGCCGGTTGAGCCTAGCAAACTGACCGGCGACGAACGGTGGCTCCTCGAGATCGACCGGAAGGCGAGGGCCTACCGGCGTGGTGTGCATCCCGTCGTCTGGCGAGACCTTCTCGCGCGCCGACTCGAGCGCGATGGCGCATGGGCCGAAGGTGTGCCCCTGACCCGAGAGGCGGTACTCGCGTTGACGCTGCGCGTTCAGGAGTGGCTCGTGGACGAACCTGCATCTTTGGAGAGCGCGACGGCGGGGCGCGTGCTGCGGGAGTTGCACCGACTCGTCGAGGGAGCCGATCTCGCACGCAACGAGATCCTGCTCGACCTCGACGCCGCGCTGGGTGAGGAGCCCGAGGACCGCGTTCGGTTCATGCGTCTGCGTTTGCGGCGGCGCCTCGGGACGAAGGCGTC
This sequence comes from Labilithrix sp., assembly GCA_019637155.1. Lineage (NCBI taxonomy): Bacteria > Pseudomonadati > Myxococcota > Polyangiales > Labilitrichaceae > Labilithrix > Labilithrix sp. Next base: position 733,851 of record JAHBWE010000001.1, read on the forward strand.
GAACGCTACGGACGAGATGATCGCCGCTGCGCTTGCTGGGTGGTCGCCAGCGAAGGCGGGCGAGGCATCGCATCCGCGATGGAAGCCAGTCGTCGACCTCCTGCGAACTCTCGGCTTCGTCGAGGTGGACGTGAAGACGATCCCGCGGCGGTGGCGCGCCTTGATGACCAAACGAAGACAGACCCCGGCACGCTGAGATCCGCCCTCCCCGGCGATCCTGGCGCCGTCCCCGGCGAATCGATGTCAGCTCCACGGAGCCGTCGTCCTGAGTCAGCTTTCTCGCATGGCGAAACGGCGACAAGAGACGGCGAGCAGGGGAGCGACGACACGCGAGGGGGTCAAGGCGAAGTCGATGGGGCGAGAGGTCCGAGTGATTCTTGAACCTCTCGCGGCGCTCGTCGGAAAGTTCGTGGCAGGCGAACTCCGCGCGATGACGGCTGGCACCGAATCGTCGCGGTACTACACGGCGCAGACGAGTCCACTCCCGCGCAAGGCATTCTTGGCGGCGGCCCGCGCCGACTACTTCCCGAGCTTCGTCATCAAGCGACGCGTCTACGCGCTGCGCGACGACGTTCATCGGTTCATCGAGTCGCGACGGCGGACACCATCGGCGGTCCCTGCGGGAACGAGAACGGACGACGACGAGATCGGACGTCTCCTCGACGAGGCAAACCTCCGGCGTCGGAGGCAACGATGAAGCGCTGGAAGGTGCAGCGGGCGGGAGCCTGCCCGAGCGAGTACGATCCGCTGGTCGGCGAGCGACGCGCGGCGGGCGAGGGACGGGAGACGGCGAAGCGAAACGCCAGTGGTCGGCGAGGGAAGAAGCCATTGAAGGCGACCGCGAAGACGCGAGCTTCGCTGCGCACGATGACGGTCAGCGAGTTCGCGGAGCTGTTTCCGGTTCATTCTGCGACGTGGGAGCGCTTGCCCGGCCAGAGCGACGGCGACCTCGTTCAATCGTATCGCCCGTGGGACTGGTGGATCACGCTGACGTTCAGGCACGTCGTCAGCGGAGCGTTCGCGCTGTCGTTGCTGAAGGAGTGGGCGCAGGGTCTCGCTCGCGAGATGAAGACGCACCTGTCTCTCGCGGTCGGAATGGAGCTTCAGCAACGCGAGGCGCCGCACTTCCACGTGCTCCTTCACGTCCACCAGAACGCGGACCGCTTCGATCCGAAGCTCGCCGAGGAGCGGTGGCGCGATCTCAGCAAGCGGTGCGGGACGGTGAACAAGTTCGAGCCCTTCGATCCCGAGCGACGTGGCGGGGAGTACCTCACCAAGGATGGTGCGTGGGGCTTCCTCGTCGCGTGCCCGCGATGGTCGGCGTGTCGACGACGAGGCTGCGTCGTCGATCCCCACGCCTGGTGAAGCGATTCATCTCAGCATCGCCGCGCAGCGTGGAATGAGCCTGGCTCTCTACGATTCGTGCGCCGTGTTCGTCGTCGGTCCTCTTGTATGGGGATTGATCCGTCCTTCTTGGAGTGCATGCAGCGGGATGATCCTGTTGATGTCTCCCTCGGTGGGGCAGAGCGATCACCCTCGCTTGATCCGCGTGGCCGTCGCAGCTCGTGTCTTCTTCTTCGGCGGTCGCCCGCGACGAGGTTCAGGCAGTGCGGCCTTGCGAAAGAAGCGACCCGGCGAGACCTCCAGCGCACGAGCGAGGATGTCGAGCGTGACCAAGCCGAAGTCCATCCGCCCGCTTTCTGCTCGCTGGAGTTGACGCAGCTCCATGTCCGCGATCTCCGCAAGTGCCGCCTGCGTGAGTCCACGTCGCTGGCGAAGCGAGCGAAGGTTCGCGGCGACCTTCTGAAGGACATCTTCGCCGCGTGTTCGCGCCATCTTGAACGCGGTTACCTCTCGACGGACAGAGGTAAAACGACTGAACAGACGCAATGATTGACGTCATCTCATGCGCGTCCCTACGATCCCTCGATCGGCGATGAACACCGATTCGGGCGTGCGTGAGGAGGCGAGCGATGAGCATGAAGATCGGGCGATGCTTGATGGGGATGGCGGTTCTTTGCGCCATGGAGACCGGGTGCAAAGCTAAAGGTGTGACGTCCACCGCTGATGCAGGGGACCAAACCCCGACGAGCATCGTGAGCGCAGCGACACCGAAAACGGCGCCGCGAAAGCTCCCGCCCGATCCATCGCCCTACCTCTCGGCGAAAGCCTCGGAGGCGCCGGCGCTCGAGGCGGAGCTCGTAGCGGACAAGTCGTACACGACGATCTGGGACGAGAAGCATCTGGACGATCGCAACCTCGTCTTCAGCGCCATCTCCGAGCTCCTGATCACCGAGGAGCTTGAGAGCGATCGAGTCTTCATCCCGGAGAACCTCGTGAAGGAGCTCGAGCGGCGGAAGCTGATGAACATGGTCTTGAAGGTGAGCGCGATCATCCCGAGGACGGGCGCGCTCCCTGGCGACTTCGCTGCGAAGGCGAAGGGATCGATCTCGAGCCTGGCATCCGAGCCGCGTCACGGAGTCTGGTCGCCGAAGAAGGCGGGAACAGCTCCGATCGACTTCGCCGGACTCGCGTACTACCTCAACCCCGAAGACGCCGACTACATGCGCGAGTTCATCACCGCGCGAAGCGGCGGCCCGATAGGTTGGGAAAACTCCGCGAAGCCGGTACGACCGTATCTCGTTCGAGAACGAGCAGCCCTCGAGCGCCTTGCGTTGATCGGGACGCTCACGACGGACGAGGCGGCGCGACTCGCCGAGTTGAAGGCGTCGAAGCTCGGTGACGCTCCGCCCGAGGAGATCGATCTCGCGAAGCTACTGAAGGAGTACGGCAGCAACGAAGTTCGAGCCGATGACTCCTTCAAGGGACACGTCGTCGAGTTCGGCGGCGTCGCGGGTGCGCTCGAACGTGGCACCATCGGCGGGATCACCCTCGCGATCGGCACGGGTAAGGCGTTCGAGCATCCCCAAGTGCATTGTTTCTTCGAGCGAACGCAGACCGAGAAAGTGAAGGCGCTCAACAAGGGCGACCGCGTGCGCGTTCGCGGGAAGGTCGACGGGCTCGTGATGAACGTGATCATCCGGTACTGCGAGCTCGTCGAGTGACGAGGGCGGCGACGGCAACGGGCCTCTCGAGGCGTGTGGCGGATGGACGGTGCGGTCAGGGGTTTGGAGGCCACTTTCGGCTATTGAAAAGCAAGAGACCCGCGAGGAGGAGGGGCAAAGGAGGCAGCGAATGGACGCATCTGCGCCGAAGAAGAGGGCGGAGCCTCGAACTTCTCTCGAGTCCGCCCGTTCAGAAACCCGCGAGGTTGATGCCGGTCGTTCGTCGTCGCGGCTACCCCTGAGCGCACGATCTGGCAGTGGCCGCTTTGCGTCCGGGCTCCCAGCCTCGCACGCCGATCAGGGGCGCACGCGACGGTAGGACATCTGGCGCCCGCGGAAGTACGGAGCGAGTTCGCGGGCGGGCATCTCGCCGTTCATGATCGCGAGGCATTCCTCGACTTCGCGACGAAGCAGCTCCTCGCACGGGTACGAGCAGACGATCGACGTGGCGCGCATCGGGAGGATCTTCGTGCAGCCTCGCGCCCGACATCGCATGGGGTAGCCGCTCGCCGTACGAAGCGTGTAGCCGTGACCTGGATGAGCGCCAGCGGGATGAACGCGGGGACGACCACGGGGTCTCCGCATGATCACCTTGCACGCCTTCGGGATCGTGATCGACGTGCGCTCGCCCCGGTAGACCGCTTCGAGCTGTTCGCGCAGCGACTGCATGACGCCAGCGTAGCGTCGGCGCGCGTGACGTGGATGGCGCCGGGTGATGGCGCCACGCTGCGACGCCTCTCCGTGGTCCGCGGCGGAGGTCTCGGGACGCACTATCCTACATGGTGGGATACTTCGGAAAGCGCCGTTCGTGGTGGGACGCGTTTGGATCCCCTTTCCGGGCGCCAGGACGCCCCTGGAGCGCCCCGGATGCGGGAGGCGAGGGGGGACCTACCAACGCGAGGACGGGCGCGTCCTGGTGCGTTCTCCGACTCCCGAGGTTTTCCACACCCCGTGACGCCGTGTAACGACCGTGGGGTTGGAACACGGTGGGAAGAGGTGAAAGTCTTCATGTTGTAACAGATGAAAACAATCAACCATCCACGAAAACAGGCTGGCGACCCTGCGATCGGCGTCGCTCTGATGCGTGTCTCCACCGACGAACAGCACCTCGGACCGGAGGCGCAGCGCGCGGCGATCTCGAGCTGGGCAACCCGTGAGGGCGTGAACGTCATCGCCTGGCACCTGGAAGCGGGCGTTAGCGGCGCGACCCCGCTTGAACAGCGAACCATCCTCCTTCGCGCCATCGACGACCTGAAGATGCATCGCGCGGGTCACCTGGTGATCGCGAAGAGAGATCGGATTGGTCGCGATGTCGTCATCGTCGCGGCCATTGAGCGTCTCGTTGAGCGATGCGGGGCGCGCGTGTCGGCGGCCGACGGGACGAGCGCGGCCAACGGACCGGAGGGTCTTCTCCTTCGAGGGATCATCGACGTCTTCGCTCAATACGAACGGCTTCTGATTGCCTCACGGACACGCGCCGCTCTCGCCGCCAAGCGTGCGAGGGGTGAACGCGCTGGCGCCGTGCCCTTCGGCTTCGCGCTCGCCGACGACCGGCGCACCCTGGTTGACTGCCCGAAGGAGCGGCACGTCATCGAGTACGTGAGGAGGCGCCGTAGCGATGGCGTCAGCCTCCGGGCGATTGTCGCAGAGTGCGAGTTGAAGGGGTTCACCTCTCGCACGGGACGTCCGTTCGCCCTCCGGCAGGTTGCAGTCATGGCGAGGGAGGCGCGATGACGGCGAAGATCGACGTGCCCGATTCCGCTGCGTACTCTGGAACGCCGATGGCAGCGAAGAAGAAGGCGGCGAAGTTCAGCGAGATGATCGCAATCCGGGTTCTCCCCGAGGACTACGAGCGGCTGGATGTCCTCGCCGAACGTCTTCCGTTCGTCTCGAGGCACGCCCTCGCCCGCGCCGCGCTGAAGATCGGTCTCTCCGCCCTGGAGGACGACCCGAAGCGACTGCTCGACGAAGAGATGGTGACGACCCCAGCACGCAAGCGAGCCCCCATGGGGCGTGGGAGGGGTTAACTTGGCTCACCCCTACAGATGGTCCGGGTCACCTCTCCGAGTTGGCCAAGGATGGCGCCCGAGGACCGGCCTACGAAGAAGAACGCGTTTACCTCTTCGGAGCGCGTGAGATGCCGCGGAAGGCGACAGGGACCGTCGTTTGGGACAAGGATCATTACAAGGCGCGCATCACGCTCAAGGACGGGACGCGCCCGTACGTCCACTTCCGCCAAGATTTGAGCAAAGAGGAGGCGGAAGCGAAGGCGAAGGCCGCTTCGGAGCGTGCTCGTCGCGAGAATCGTGTGAAGGTGGCGCGCGGGGCCGAGCGCGATCTCACGTCGGACGAGAAGGTCGAGACGTGGTGCGAGCGGTGGCTTGCCGATCGCGAGTCGCGCGGTCTCGCCGATACGGACAACGTTCGCTGGTGCCTCGGTAAGTATGTGCTGAAGAAGTTCGGCGACGACGCCATGTCCGAGATCACGCGCGACGATGTCGAGTCGATCGTCGAAGACCTCGACCGGCTCATCGCGAACGGTGACATCGCGTGGAAGACGGCGGCGAACGCGTGGAGCGTGGTGACGACGATGTTCGCCGATGCCGTGAGCTCGAAGACGCGAGCGTTGCGAGTCCTCACGGTCAATCCATGTCTCAGTGTTCGAGGCCCCGACCGCGGCGGGAAGAAGGCGAAGAGCTACCTCTACCCGAACGAGCTCCTTCAGGTCGTCTCGTCGAAGGACGTGCCGCTCGCCGATCGACGCCTCATCGCGCTCGCGGTGTACCTCTTCGTTCGCCCTGGCGAGCTCGAGGCGCTCCAGTGGGAAGACGTCGATCTCGAACATCAGGTGGTGGACATCCACTCGTCGCTCGATCGGAAGAAGGGCGCGGTGACGACCACGAAGACGAAGACGCCACGTCGCAATCCGATCGAGCCGACGTTGATGCCGCTCCTCAAGGTGATGCACAAGCAGGCGGGTGGGACGGGGCGCGTCGCACCGCCGATGCTCGCGAAGCTGGCGCCGTTCCTTCATCGGTGTCTCGAGGCGGCGAAGGTGAAGCGCTCCGTCTTGTTCGCGAATACGAAGACGCAGAAGCGGATCACGTTCTACGACCTGCGTGCGACCGGCATCACGTGGATGGCGGTTCGAGGTGACAAGCCGCAGGTGATCAAGAGGAGGGCGGGGCACAACCGCTACGAGACGACCGAGGGCTACATCCGCGAGGCGGAGAACCTCGACCCTGCGACGTTCGGCACGCCGTTCCCGCCTCTTCCGCGGTCGCTCTTGGGCCTGCCAGACGACCCTGAATCGTCCCCGGAATCGTCTTCAGGTGGACGTAGAAACGCCTCGCGACCTAGAAAACAAGGTGCGAGGCGTGGTGGAGGCGCCGGGAATCGAACCCGGGTCCGAAAATTTCGAGGCCAGCTGCGTCTACGTGCGTATTCGGCCTATTGGGTCGTCTCAGTTTGCGCGGGCCGACGCGCTCGCACTGGGACTAGGCACCTGTTTGATCTCGCCTCGGCCCCGGTGTCCCGGGCTCTGGCTAGCCAGCTTGTTGACGGGCTTCCGCGGGCGCTGGCGGGCCCATCGGTCGACCGGCTTTCAGACCTGCTGTTTAGGCAGCGAGAGCGATTGCGTTGTCGTTCGCAATTATGGTTCCCGTCGAGTTTTTACGTGGTTCGTCGAGCCCCACGGCACGCAGCAAGTTGGTCGAGATCTCCGTCGAAACCGATCGCCCCCATGGCGATGAGCCTCCACAACGTAGGTGCGACAGCGGCTCGATGCAAGGGTGCGCGGTCAGGATGGCGGCGCTGGAGGAGCGGCCGTCGTAGATGCTCTCGACGAGCTCGGCGGTGCGCTTCGTGATCGTCAGCTGGACCGTGCTGGAGATCGTTCAGCTCGGGAAGCGTTGGCGTCGAGGTCGGCGCGGGAGGTGGGGGGACCATGGCGGTCGGGGCGCGTCGTCATCCTACGAAGAGAGGAAGCGAGCAGCTCGCCGGTGGGCTCGAATTTCTGCGGTGTGCGCTATGGCGGGTGCGCTGGGTCACGTAGCATTCTAGGAATGCTGCGAGCACTCTGGGCGCCGGCGCTGCTCGGCATCGTCGTCGTCGCGTGTTCGGCGAGCACGAACGCGGATCCGGCCGGGGACGATGGCGACGGTAGCGCCAGCAGCGGCAACGCGCCGGTGACGCCGGGCGCGTCGTGTTCGAACGGGAAGAAGGACGGGGAAGAGACCGGCGTCGACTGCGGCGGGGCGTGCGCGACGCGCTGCGCGGCGCTCGTCGGGTGCAGGGGCGACGGCGACTGCGGCGACGAGCTCGTCTGCGTGAAAGACGTGTGCGTCGCCGCGACGTCGAACGACAAGGTGCAGAACGGCACCGAGACCGACGTCGACTGCGGCGGGCCGACCGCGCCGCCGTGCGAGACGAACAAGAAGTGCAAGGCCGGCAAGGACTGCCGCGACGGGATCTGCGCCGACGACGCGTGCGCCGCGCCGGGACCCGACGACGGGGTGAAGAACGGCGACGAGACCGACGTCGACTGCGGCGGCGCCGTCGCGGCCGCGTGCGTCGCCGGGAAGGGCTGCGCGAAGGGGAGCGACTGCACGAGCAAGATCTGCAAGGACGACGTCTGCCAGGCGGGGCTGGCCGACGACGGGGTGAAGAACGGCGACGAGACCGACGTCGACTGCGGTGGCGGCACCGCGCCCGCGTGCGACGCGAACAAGGCGTGCGTCGAGGGCGCGCGCGACTGCAAGAGCAAGGTCTGCAAGGCCGGCGTCTGCCAGGAGCCGAAGGGCGACGACGGGGTGAAGAACGGCGACGAGACCGACGTCGACTGCGGCGGCGCCGGCGCCGGGACCCCGCGCTGCGCGGCGGGGCTGGGCTGCGCCGTCCATACCGACTGCGCGTCCAACGGCTGCGCCTTCGACAAGAAGTGCGCGGCCGGCCGTAGCTGCACCCTCCAGCACGGCGGCGTCACCTGCGGCGTGGGTGAGGTCGGCGCGGCCGGCGCCAACCACGAGAGCTGCTGCGCGCGGGCGCCGATCGTGGACACGGCGGCGCGCATCGACAAGTACCACGTCACCGCAGGACGGATGCGCGCGTTCATCGAGCGGACGAACGGCAACGTGCGCGCGTTCGCGAAGACGACGGCGGGCTGGAACGCGAGCTGGGACGCGCTCGTTCCGGCGAGCGTCGAAGAGGCGAACCGGATGCTCGGCTCTTATTGGGTCGGCGCGCCGAACGACGCGAACCCCAACAACCAGTCGAAGCGCTCCTGCGCGCCGGGATCCTTCGGCGGTCACACCTACTTCACGCCGCGGAGCGGGGACGACTTCAGCGACTTCACGCAAGAGCAGCTCGACGTGAAGGCGCTCAACTGCGTCGGCTGGCACCTCGCGCGCGCGTTCTGCTCGTGGGAGGGCGGCGCGCTCCCGACGCTCGCGCAGCTCACGAACGCATATACCAACAAAGGTACGACGACCCATCCGTGGGGCAGCGGCCCCTACAGCGCCGATCAGCAGGACTCGCGCCTCAATCACAGGTTCAACTACGGATTCCCGAACGTCGCCGGGCGGCGTCTCCTCGCCGGCGGCGACGCCGCCGACATCGCGTGGCACGTCTCTCCTCCCGGCCGTTTCCCCACCGGCAGGAACCTGCAGGGGGTCGAGATCGCCGGCAACCTGCTGCATTGGGCCTCCGACACCGAATACAACTTCATTTATACGAGCTCGTGGGAGGCGCACGGCACCTCGCTCCTCAATCGGAGCTGGCGTACGAACTGGCCCGACGAGCCCAATGGCTATTACGCCATCGGATTTCGCTGCGTTTATTGAGTTATGCGATTTTTCGAGGCCATCCACGACGTGTACTTCGATGATCTGGACGCGCTCCAGATCCTCCACAATGCCAAGTACCTGCTCCTGTTCGAGCGGACGATCGGGGCCTTCTGGGCGCGGACGATGGGATGGGACCGCGTCCTCGATCAGACGAAGAACCCCGATCGCGTGCACCTCGTCCGCGCGAACAACGTCGAATACCTGCGACCCGTGAGCGAGCTCGGTCAGGTCCGCGTGCGCATCTGGATCGAGAAGCTCGGACGCACCAGCCTCACGTTCGCGATGCGCATCCTCCCGATGGAGGAGGACGTCGACCACGCGCGCGGCACCCGCGTCCTCGTCTCGGTCGATCCCGCGACGCGCCGGCCCGCGCCCTGGAGCGACGAGCTCCGTGCCCGCGTCGCGCCGTACGTCGCGGCCGGAGAAGCGGGGTAACGTGGCCATGTTGCGTCGCATCGCCGGTATCGTCGCGTTCGCGAGCGCGGCCTGCGCTTGTCAGCTCGTCGTCTCGCTCGACGGCCTCAGCGACGGCGATCGCGCGAGCTCGGCGGAAGAAGGTGGAGCGCCCGACGCCGAGGCGCTCCCGCGCGACGGCGAGAGCGATGGCGAGAGCGAGAGCGGTGGTGAGGGTGGCGTCGCGCCGCTGCCGGTCGATGCCACGCCGCTTCGACGGAGCGGATCGCCGAGCGAGCCGGCGATCGCCTTCGTGGTCGACGGACGCGTGTCGTTCGGGTTCACCGCGAAGCGGTCGTGGCAGCTCGTCTCGTGGCATGACCTCAGCGTGGAAGGAGGGGCCGCGTTCGACCTCGGCTACGAGCCGATCGCGATCAGCGAGCCGATCCAGGTCGGGTACGACGGCTTGTCGTACGGCACCCAGCGCTCCGAGGGCGGGACCGTCGAGATCGTGGAGGAGAACGCCGCGCGCGCGATCCTGAAGACCACGTTCGCGCACCGGCCGCCGCACGGCTCGGTGCACACCGCGACGACGACGTACGCGATCTATGCCGACGGGCGCATCGTCGAGGCGACCGCCTACGTGAAGACGAGCGGGGACCTGCCGAAGGTCGGCTTCTTCGAGTTCGGGCACACGAACGTGACGACGGAGACGCAATGGGACATCGCTACCGTGCTCGGCGGGGCCGGCTTCGAGCTCGTACGGACGGGCTCGCCGACGGCGCTCGTCGCCGCGACGCACGAAAAGGAGCGCGGGATCAGCGACGACGATCCGAAGCGGAATCGATTCTGGATTTACGAAGGGCAGCCTCTTTATAGTGGGCAGTTCTCCGCGTCGTGGGAATATCGGTTTTACGGAGCGTCGAGCCGGGTGCAGCGCGAGGCGTGGGTGCGCTCGGTCGGCGTCGCGATCGCGAGCCCCGCCTACGACAAGACGAACGGCGCCTGGGTCGTGGACGCGAAGGGGGCGAGCACCGCGTCGTTCGAGCTCCCGTCCGGCGCGGCGGCGAAGGTGATCGCGGCGCGCAGCGGGACACGCATCGTCGTCCTGTACTCGGGTAGCATCGCCGCCGGCGCGGACGCGACCGCGCGCACGATCCATTTCTCCGCCCCATGAAGCGTCTCCTGATCTCGGCCGTCCTCGTCGCCTCCTGCGGGCACGAGGCGCCGCCGCCGCCCGTCGCCGTCGCCTCCGATCTCGTCGTGCCGCCGCTCGGCGTGAAGCCGGAGGCGCCGCGCCCCGCACCCGATCCCGACGCGCCGATCTGCACTGCGCGGCTCGTGGCCGGAGCGGTCAAGAAGTCGTCGTTCGGCTGCTACCTCGACCAGAGCGTCGAGGGCGGCGGGACGCTTCGGTACCCGTGCAGCGGCGACGGCGATGCCCACGCCGTCTTCGGCGCGCTCCGCTACGAGGGCAGCGTGTCGAACGGTGAGCTCGCGCTCGAGGCGAAGACGGAGCTCGACTACGACGGCGACGGCTGCCGCTGGGGGACGACGGGGACGATCGCGGGAGCGGTCCCGCGCGACGTGCGGGGCAAGCTCGAGTGGCGGTACGTGGACTATGTGCTCCGCGGTCAGGGCTGCTCCGGCGCGTGCACCGCGTCCGCGTCACTCTCCGTTCACGAGTGAGACGGGAGTGACGAAGTGCAATTGCGCCACAGCTGAGACCGGCGCGTGAGATCGCTGGAATCGCGTGGGTTCGTGCGGTCGAGGTCGTCGCGCGAGCGGGGCTCATCGCTTGCACACACGCGTCACCATGAAAGCCAAACGACAGACCGCCACGCGCGTCGATGACGGCAACGCTTTCCTCCCCGACATCGCGGACGACGCTTCGCCGGGCGTGACCGCGAAGGCCGCCGACGCCGAGTTCTTCGGTGAGGAGTACATCGGGTCCGCGACGACCGGGGAGTCGGTGTCCGAGTCCGCCCGCGACGAGGTCGTCGACGAGGAGGAAGGTGGACCGTTCCTCGTCCTCTCCGACGACGGAAGTCTCCCCGTCGACGAAGAAGGCGACGTCCAGGACGAAGGACACGAACCCGTCCAACAAGCCCAAAGCGTCCGCGGCGCAAAATGGATGGCCCGCGGCGCCTAATCCACCCCACCCCGCGCCCATCGAGCCCGAGCCCCAGAAGCGGCCGCGAAAGCGGGCGCGCAGCGCCCCGAGCGCTCCACCCCAGACACGGCCCTCGCGCGGGTGTCGGGGGCAAAGCCCCCGACGTTGAGTAAGAACTGGCGCGCTCGCAGTGGGGCGCGCGACGATGGGCTGCTGCCCGTATGTCGTCGTCGGAGAAGAAAGAGTCGAAGAAGGACGCTCCCGAGTTGGCCGAGGTCGAGCGCGCGCTCTCGATCTTGCATGGACGCCACCCGGAGCACGAGCGCGTGCGGCGCGAGGGCGAAGAGCAGAAGGCCGCGCGTGCGCGTGAGCACGAGGTCGAGCACCGCGCCGTCGCGAGGCGCATCTTGCGGCGGCGGTTGCGGCTCGGCGCGGTGGCGGTCGTGATCCTCGGCGCGCTCGGCGTCATCGCCGGGAGCCTGATCCGCGAGACCAACCGCACGAAGGCCCTCGACGCCGCGGCGGCGCCGTTCGCCGCGCTCGGGTTCACCGTCGTCGAGACGTCGGCGCGCGGCGATCCGACCAAGCTCGCCGCGAGCGTCGAGACGGGGTGCATCGTCGCCACCTCCGTCACGCCGTCGTCGAAGCTGAAGCTCGCGCATCCTGGCGGCGTCATCGAAGGGAGCGCGCCGATCGTCACCTGCCTCTGCGAGCCCGCGAGCGTGACGATCACGAGCGACAGGGCCGCGCAAGGGATGGTGCTCCTCCGCGTCGACGCGAGCGCGATCGGCGGGTCGCGCGCGTATCCCTTCTTGCCGTTCTCTCCCGGGACCACGGCGACGATCGACACCGCGTGCGCGGAGGCGGAGCTCGACGCGTGGCTCGACGCGAAGAAGGCCCCGTCGCTCGCGGCCGGCGGCGAGCGCGCGAACGCGGACCTGACGGCGCTCCGCGCGGCCGGCTTCAAGCCCGCGATCACGATCCCGCCCGCGAAGCCGTTCGGGCTCGTCGAGGTGCCGGCCGCGAGCTGCGCGCTCGTGCTGCAGTCGGAGCCGCGGCCGGTGTCGCTGCGGCAGAAGGGCGGCGCGCTCGCGATGGGACCGCACGCGGGCAACATCGGGTGGTGCACGTCGGCGGCGGCGACGGTGCTCGTTCAGCGGGAACCGGGCCCCGCGCCCACCGACGAGCAGAGCGCCGTCGACGTGCTGATCGCGCCGGCGGGGAAGCTCGGCGGCCTCCTCGGGATGCACGAGGCGGCGAAGAAGGACGGCGTCGCGATCGCGGCGACGGCGGTGCCGCCGAACGATCGCGAGTGGATCGCGAAGGAGCTCCTGACCGCGAGCTGGGTCCCGGCGTCGCTCGTGACGACGGGGATCGAGCGCGTCGACGACGAGAAGGAGCTGCGCATCGCGTCGCTCTCCGTCGCGAAGACCGGGACGCTGAACCCCGAGACGGCGGAGGGCATCTTCTCCTTCTGCGATCCGCCGCTCGAGAGCGCGGTCGCGAGCTTGTGCGTGTTCTCGGGGCTCTCGCGCTGGCGGGTGGAGGGCGACGCGGTCACCGGCCTCGCGCGCGCGAAGACGCCGTTCTGGCTCTTCGCCTTCAAGGACGCGACCGAGCCCGCCGCGCTCATGCGCGAGACGCAGCTCATCACGCTCGCACGGCGGCTGAAGCGCGAGGGCTTCGAGCCGACCACGATCGAGGCGGTGACGGAGACCGACGCCGGCGCCGAGGTGCTCGGCCGCGCGAACGAGGACGCCGTCGTCGCCCTCACCATCGCCCCGGTCGACCCGTGGGTGTTCCCGCTCGCGGCGAAGGACGCCCCCCCGTGGACGCTCGACGGCGAGCCGCGCTCGGCGCCGATCAAGCCGCTCGAACGCATCGTGCTCGTCCCCGCGCCGAAGACGAGGCTGCCCCCGAAGGCGGCCCGCCGCACGGTGGTGTTTCGGCGTCACGAGTGAGCTTGCGCGTTCGCGACGGCGAGTTAGAGTATAATTTACTCTATGACGACCACCTCCATCCGGTTCCGTGATTTTCGGCGCATCGTCTTCTTCACCGGCGCGGGCATGTCCGCCGAGAGCGGGATCCCCACGTACCGCGGGAGCGGCGGGATCTGGAAGGAGTACAACTACGAGGACTACGCGTGCCAGCGCGCGTTCGAGCGGGACCCGGAGAAGGTCTGGGACTTCCACGACAAGCGGCGGGAGATGGTGCGGAGCAAGGAGCCGAACCGCGGCCACCTCATCGTCGCCGAGGTGCAGGAGCGTCAGCCCGGCACGAAGATCGTCACGCAGAACATCGACGGCATGCACCAGCGCGCCGGCGCGGAGGTGGAGGCCGAGCTGCACGGCAGCCTCTGGCGCGTGCGCTGCGACCCGCAGAACATCGTCCGCGACGACGACAGCGTGCCGATGAGCCCGCGCAAGTGCGAGTGCGGCGGCTACTGGCGCCCCGACATCGTGTGGTTCGAGGACCAGCTCGATCACCGCGTCGTGCGGCGCGCGCGCGAGGCGCTCGAGGAGTGCGATCTCCTCGTCTCGATCGGCACCTCCGCCGTGGTGTACCCCGCCGCGCAGCTGCCTCGCATCGCCGCGGAGCGCGGCGCGGTGACGGTCGAGGTCAACCTCGAGGACACCGCGATGAGCGAGCTCTATCAGCACCGCCTCCGCGGCAAGGCGAGCGACGTCCTCGCCCAGCTCGATGCGCGCTAAAGAAGAAGGATGCCGATCATCGACGACGCGGAATCGATCACGAAGCTCCTCGCGACCACGAAGCGCATCGCCGTCCTCGGCATCAAGACGGAGGACGCGGCGGGGCAGCCCGCGTACTACGTGCCGAAGTTCGCGTCGGAGGCCGGCTTCGAGATCGTCCCGGTCCCGGTCTACTACCCCGACGCGAAGGAGATCCTCGGGCGGCCGGTCTACCGCAAGCTCGCCGACGTGCCGGGGACGATCGACCTCGTCGACGTGTTCCGCCGGCCGACCGATCTGATGGCGCACCTCGACGACGTCCTCGCCGCGAAGCCCAAGGCGGTGTGGCTCCAGTCCGGGATCCGGAACGACGACTTCGCCGCGAAGCTCTCCGCCGCCGGGATCACGGTCGTGCAGGATCGCTGCTTGATGGTGGAGCTGCGAGAGCGGCGCTGAACGCCCAGTCGCCGTCGAAGATGCGCGAGAGCGGCGCGACCACGTTCGGCGCGTCGGTCACGATCGCGACGTTGCGCGACTTCAGGAAGTAGTCGCCCTCCCAGTTGCTCGTGCCGATCCACGCGCTGGCTCGATCGAGGAGGAGGAACTTCGCGTGCGTGACGCGCGCGAAGGGGATCTCGCCGCCGGACCACGGCGGGATCGTCATCACCCGCACCTCGACGTTCGGGACCGACGCGAGCGCGCGGAGGGCGTGGTTGTCCTCTTTGTCGGCCCAGCTCGACACGACGAGCCGCACGCGCACGCCGCGAGCGGCCGCGCGGCGGAGCGCGTCGTCGAGCGTCGTGAAGGTGCTCTTGTCGCGCATCGTCGTCGAGTACGTGAGGACCTGGAGCTCGATCGATCGCGCCGCGCCGTCGAGGAGCGCGACGAGGCGATCGAGATCGCCGATCGACGGATCCGGCAGCCACGCGGCGGGGCTCCCGTAGAGCGCGAACCTCGCCGCGGCGGGGCGCGCCGGATGCGCACGCACGCGCGTGGTCGACGGCGTGCTCGCGTCGGCGAGCGCCCAGTCGGTCTCGAACACGTCGAGGAGCCCGCCCGCGACGGCGCGCGAGCGCACGCGGACGCCGATCTCCTGGATGTGGCGGAGCGCGCGCCAGTCGAAGTTCTGGCTGCCGACGAAGGCCTCGTCTTCGTCGACGACGAACAGCTTCGCGTGCTGGACGCCGCCGAACCGCGGCTTGCAATCGAGGATGCGGACCTCGACGCCGGCCGCGCGCAGCACGTCGAGGGTGGCGGGGTACTTCGGCGCCATCACCTGATCGGCGAGGAAACGCACGCGGACGCCGCGCTTCACCGCGCGTCCGATCGCGGCGAGCGTCGGCGCGAGCGGGCTCTCGCTCCGCGCGTCCTCCACGTCGCTCGCGTAGAACTCCTCGAAGACGAGGCTCTTCGTCGCGCGATCGATCATCTCGGGCCATACCCTCTCCGCGTCGCGCACGTCGGAATGATCGAGCGGCGTCTCGATCGGCCACGACTCGACGAGCTCGATCTCGTCGGCGGGCGGCGTCGCCGCAGGCGCCGAGGGCGCCCTGCAGCCGAGAAGAAGAAGGAGAAGCGCCCGTTGCACGCGCCCACGTTAGCGTGTCTCGAGAGCTGATACCCTCGCGGCGTGATCGAGCGCTGCGATGTTTGTGGGGCCGCGCGTGACGCCTGCTCGTGCGTCGGCCTCGAGCTCGATCTCGATCGCCGCGCTCCTCCCGCGCGGCCCGTGCCCGTGCCCGTGCACCCGCCGCCGCCGCCGCGACCGCCCACCCCGCCGCTCCCGCCGCCGCCCAGCGCCGGGGTCTCCTCCTTCGCCGTCCGGGTCGCGATCGGAGTCGTGCTCGTCGCGGTCGCGATCGGGCTCGGGGTGATGAAGCTCCGCTCGGCGGTCGAGTCCGCGGTCGACGAGGCGGCGACGCGGCCCTATCAGGCGCCGAACCGCCTCGTCATCGCGAGCGTGACGAGCGACTACGCGTCCGAGGTGCTCGACGACGGCGCGATCCTCCTCCGGCGCATGCCCACCGGATCCGCGGCCGGCCTCGCCGGCTGGTACCGCGCCGCCAGCGCGCCGCCGCCGAGCCTCGTCGACGACGTCGTCGCGTCGATGCAAGCCGCGCCGACCTACCGTCCGCTCGCCGCGCCGTCGGAGCCGTGCCGCACCGACGCGGAGGAGGGATCGGCGCGCGCGACGCTCGGTGAGCTCTCGTTCGGTGACGATCGCGACGTGACGCTGTGGACGTGCACGCTGACGAAGCGCGGGCACGCCTATTTCCTCGCGTGGGCGGCGCTCTCGGCGGACGTCTCGTCCGACCGCTCGCGCCTCGTGTGGATGCTGAAGGGCAGCCAGCTCGTCTCCGACGACCTCTGCTCCGTCAACGTCATCAACGGCGGCTGCAACCCGTCCGCCGCGAACCTCGTCACCGCCCTCGTCACGCACGTGCGCCGATGAGCGCGCTCCTCTCCCTCGAGCCCGGACGCCTCTTCGCGCGCGACTTCCTGATCGAGCGCCCGCTCGCCGAGGGCGGCATGGGCGCGGTGTACGTCGCGCGCCAGGTGTCGACCGGACGCCTCCGCGCGCTGAAGCTGATGCAGCCGGAGCTCGTGCAGGACGACGACCTCCGGCGCCGCTTCCTCCTCGAGGCGAAGATCGGCGCGAACATCGCGAGCGAGCACGTCGTCGAGGTGCAGCTCGCCGGCGTCGACGAGCAGACCGGCGCCCCCTTCCTCGTGATGGAGCTGCTCGAAGGCGCGGACCTCGCGACCCACCTCGAGCGCCGCGGCGGTCCGCTCCCGCTCGCCGAGACGCTCGAGCTGTTCCGCCAGGTCTGCCACGCGCTCCGCCTCGCGCATCGGGCCGGCATCGTGCACCGCGACCTCAAGCCGGCGAACGTGTTCCTCGCGACGCCGCGCGGATCGTCGTCCGCGCCGTTCCACGTGAAGGTGCTCGACTTCGGGATCGCGAAGATGACGCGCGACGCGACGATCGGCGGCGCGCAGACCGGCATGATCGGCACGCCGCTCTGGATGGCGCCCGAGCAGGCGGACTCCGTCCCCGTCACGCCCGCGGCCGACGTCTGGGCGCTCGGCTTGATGCTCTACACCTGCCTCACCGGTCGCTCGTTCTGGCGCGGCGCGGGGGCGGCGACGTCGCTCCAGCAGATCATGCGCGAGATGCTCTTCGATCCGATCCCGACGCCGAGCGCGCGCGCGGCGGAGCAGGGCGTCTCGTTCCCGAAGGCGCTCGAGTGGGTCGTGGCGCGCTCCGTCGTCCGCGCGCCCGGGGCGCGCCTGCCCGACGCGGACGCCTTCTTCGCCGCGCTCGAGGACGCCGCCTCCGGCCGGCCCGCGCCCGCGCCTCCGCTCGTCACCGGCGCGGGCGCGATCGCGGGGGTGGACTTCGAGGAGCCCGCGACCGACGCGCCGTCGCTGGAGCTCGCGGTCACGCCGAGCCCGAACCCCGCGCCGCGGATCTTCGAGCCGCCTCCGACCTTCGCGCCGAGGCCGCGCCCGATCGCGACGCCGCTCCCCGCGCCGAAGGCGGCGCCGCTCCTCGCGGAGGGACGCCGCGCGCCGTGGTGGCTCTTCTTCCTCTTGCCCGTCGGCGTCGTCGCGCTGTTTGCGCTCGCGGTCCGCGCGGCGATGCATCCGCCGGCGCCGACCGTGCTGTGCCGCCTCTGCACCGTGGAGAGCGGCACGTTCGCGAACGGGCCTTACCCGATGCAGGAGATCCGCCACGACGTCGAGGCGCGCTTCGCCGCGCTCGACGCCCGCTGCGTGCGCGGCGCGGAGGAGCCCGGTCGCGCCAAGCTGCGGTGGGTGATGGAGGACGGACGGGCGGAGCGCGCGACGGTGACCGAAGGCGGGCGCGTCGGCCGCTGCCTGCTCGACGGCGTGACGCAGGGTTTCCTCGGCGGCCGCGTCGACGTGGCGATGTCGGGGCGCACCGAGGTGACCTACACGCTCGAGTGGAACGACGCGGTCGATCCTCCGTGACCCTGCGCGAGCGGCGCGGCCGGGTAGGGGCCGGAGAACAGGGCGTCGAGATCGGGGACCGGCGCGGCGACGCCTTCGTCGGCGAAGCGCCCTCGCGACAGCGCGGCGAGATCGTGCGCGACGCGTCCGAGCGCTGCGTCATCGAGGCCGATCGCGCGCGCGTTGCGTCGCAGCCACGCGAGCGCGAGCAGATCGCACTGGAGCTCCGTCATCGCGGGTCGATCGAAGGGGCCGTGGTTGTGGAAGTGAGCCCAGTCATGGAGGCCCCACACGAGCGTGTCGAGCGCGGGCGCGGCGAGCCAGAACACGTCGTGGGGGCGCGCGCGATGTTCGTAGAGGCGATCGGTCGCATCGTCGATCGCCCACGGCGCGAGCGCTTCTTCGTCGTCGAGGCCGTAGCCGAAGGCGTGGAGGCGCGCGAGCTCACGCGGGAGGAACGCGTGCGCGGACGCGTCGCGGAGCACGAACACGAGGCCGGGCGGGTTCGCGCTCTCGACGCGCCGCTCGGTCGAGAGCACGCGCGGGCGACGCCACTCGAGCACGTCGCTCGCGCACCAGCCGTAGGCGTCGAAGACCCCGTCGTCGACCACGCGCGGCAAGGGCGGCGTCTCGAGCATGACGACGTCGTGCATCCCGACGACGACACTGGCAGGAGATGACAAGGCGCGCTAGAAGGGAGATGCCCGATGACCCAGCTCCTGCCGCCGAAGAAGGAGGTCGCGCTCGCGTTGCTCGAGAGGTCGAACGTCGACATCTACCTCGATCCGCGCGCCGACGGCGTCGTCGTGCCGCCGCAGTTCAAGAAGCCGCCGCTGATCTTGAAGATCGGCCTCAACATGCCGGTGCCGATCCCGGACCTGCGGCTCGACGACGAGAGCATGAGCTGCACGCTCTCGTTCAACCGCGCGAAGTTCTTCTGCGTCGTCCCGTGGCTCAGCGTCTTCGCGATGGTCGGGGACGACGGGCGCGGCATGGTCTGGCCGGACGACGTGCCGGAGGAGCTCGCGGTGAAGGTCGACGATCGCCGGCCGGTGCTCGCGGAGGCGCCCCCGCCGCCGTCGAGCCGCGGCGGCGCGAAGTCGGAGGGCGAGCCGTCGGAGCGCGGCAAGAAGCGCACGAAGAAGAAGAAGGACGAGCCCGCGCCGCGGCCGATGCTCGTCGCGGTGCCGTCTCCGCCGCCGAGCTCGGCTCGGCTGGAGAAGGTCGAGAAGAAGGAAGAGAAGCCCCTGCGCGAAGAGAAGCCGGCGGACAAGCCCGCCGCCGCGCCTGCGCGCGCCCCCGCCGTGCCGGGCCGCCCCAAGCGCGAGCTCCCGCCGTACCTGCGCGTCGTCAAGTAACGTGACGTGACCGTGAAGGGGCGAGGGCGAGCGGCGTGGCTCTGGATCGGGGGAGCGGTCCTCGTCGTCGTGCTCGTGCTCGACCTCTTCCTCGAGCGGCTCATCCCCGACAGCTCGATCCGCTACCTCATCATGGCGGCGGCGTGCAACGTCGCGGTTGCGCTTTCGCTCAACGTCATCAACGGCATGGCGGGGCAGTTCTCGATCGGCCACGCCGGCTTCGTCGGCATCGGCGGCTACACGAGCGCGGTCATCGCGTCGAACCTGCATCACGCGCTCGGCGGCGGCGAGCCCACCCTCGCGCGCTCGTTCATCGTCGTGCCGGTGTGCCTCGTCGCGTCCGCCGCGCTCGCGGGCGCGTTCGGCTTCGTCGTCGGGCTGCCGAGCCTCCGCCTCCGCGGCGACTACCTCGCGATCGTCACCCTCGGCTTCGCGGAGATCTTCCGCCTCTCGATCGCGACCGCGGGCGCGGGCGAAGGCGGCGGCCTGCTCGCGCGGCTCGGCGGACAGAACGGCTACCAGGGGGTCGGCAACGTCGGGGTGCCGCTCTACGCGGGGCCGTTCTGGGTCTTCGGCGTCGTCTTCGTGCTCGGCGTCGTCGCGTGGCGCATCAAGTTCAGCGGGTGGGGGCGCGCGCTGCGGGCGCTGCGCGAGGACGAGATCGCCGCCGCGGCGGTGGGCGTCGATCCGACGCGCTACAAGGTCACGTCCTTCGTCCTCGCCGCGACCGGCGCCGGCATCGCGGGCGGGCTGATGGCGATCATGCGCGACGGGATGCCGGTCCAGAACCCCGACAACTACACGTTCCAGACCTCGTTCGACGCGATCACGATGGTCATCCTCGGCGGCTCCGGCAGCGTCACCGGCGCGGTGCTCGGCGGCCTCTTCATCACGTTCTCGATCAAGGCGATCGAGCAGGTGCAGGGCAGCGACGTGGTGCGCGAGCTCGTCGTCAGCGTGCCCTCGCTCGATCTCAACGCGCTCCGCATGATCGTCTACGCCGCCGTCCTCATCCTCTTGATGATCTGGCGGCCGGAGGGGCTCCTCGGCGAGCGCGAGCTCTTCTTCAACTCGCGGCGGAAGACGACCTGATGGAGCTCGTCCTCGAGAACGTGGCGAAGAGCTTCGGCGGCCTCCGCGCGGTCGGCGGCGTCGGCTTCAAGGTGAGGAGCGACACGATCTTCGGCCTCATCGGCCCGAACGGCGCAGGGAAGACGACGGTCTTCAACCTGATCACCGGCGTCTACAAACCGGACCGCGGGAAGATCACGCTCGGCGACGTCGACCTCGTGCCGCTGAAGCCGGCGCAGATCGCGGGCGCCGGCGTCGGCCGCACGTTCCAGAACATCCGGCTCTTCGGGCAGCTCTCCGTCCTCGAGAACCTGCTCGTCGCGTGCGAGCTGCAGAAGAAGGCGCACCTCGCCGCCGCGGTGCTGCGCGCGCCGGTGCACTACGAGGACGAGGCGGAGATGGAGACGCGCGCGCTCGATCTCCTCCGCATCTTCGAGCTCGAGGCGCAGGCCGACGAGGCGCCGACGTCGCTCGCGTACGGCAACCAGCGCCGCCTCGAGATCGCGCGCGCGATGATGCTGAAGCCCTCGCTCCTCCTCCTCGACGAGCCCGCCGCGGGGATGAACTACGGCGAAGCGGAGGGGCTGAAGACGCAGATCCAGTGGCTCCGCGACACGTTCCGCCTCTCGATCGTCCTCGTCGAGCACAACATGCAGGTCGTGATGGGCGTGTGCGAGGAGATCCACGTCCTCGACCACGGCGAGACGATCGCGCACGGCTCGCCGGCCGAGATCCGCGCGCACCCGAAGGTCCTCGCGGCGTACCTCGGCGAGGAGGAGACGTCGCCGATCGTGCTCTCCGCCGCGCTCGAGCGCTCGCGGCCGAGCCTCGCCGCGCTCGCCGATCCGACCTCGTCCGATCGCGTGCCGGTGAGCGAGAAGCTCTCGGCGAAGGAGGAGAAGGCGCTCTCCGACAACCTGATGGCGGCGCTCGACTCGGCGATCAAGGAGCCGGACCTCCCCGAGTTCAAGCGCGATCCCGACAAGGACAAGTTCTGATGCGCGTCGCTCACCCGACGCGCGCGCGGATCGTCGTCACCGAGGGCGCGCCGCTCCTCGCCCTCACCGGGCTCAAGGTCGCCTACGGCGGCATCAAGGCGCTGAAGGGGATCGACCTCGAGGTCATGCCCGGCGAGATCGTCGCCCTCATCGGCGCGAACGGCGCCGGCAAGACGACGACGCTGAAGACGATCATGGGGCTCGTCCCGCTCGGCGAGGGCGCGATCTCGTTCGGCGGCCGCGACCTCGCCGGCGTCGCGGCGGAGGAGCGGGTCGCGCGCGGCATCTCGCTCGCGCCCGAGGGCCGCGCGATCTTCCCGACCCTCACCGTGCGCGAGAACCTCGAGCTCGGCGCGTACCTCCATCGCGATCCGAAGGCGATGGCGGAGACGATCGAGGACGTGACGAGCCTGTTCCCGCGCCTCGGCGAGCGCATGCGCCAGGAGGGCGGCACGCTCTCCGGCGGCGAGCAGCAGATGCTCGCGATCGGCCGCGCGCTGATGGCGCGCCCGCAGCTCCTCTTGCTCGACGAGCCTTCCCTCGGCATCGCGCCGAAGCTCGTGCAGCAGATCTTCGCCGCGATCGGGCAGATCGCGAAGTCGGGTGTCACGATCCTGCTCGTCGAGCAGAACACGCGCATCGCCCTCGCGACGAGCCAGCGCGCGTACGTTCTGCGCACCGGCGAGATCGCGCTCGAGGGCGCGTCGAAGGACCTCGCCGCGAACGAGGAGATCCAGGCGGCCTACCTCGGCGGGTGAGGTCGGGATCAGAGCGCGCAGCCGCGGGCGAGGGCGTCCTCGGCGCGTTCGCGGACGACCGCGCTCTCGTTGCGAGCGGCGCCGGAGCGGAGGGCGGAGCACGTTTGTTTCATCGCGGCGAGCTCGGCGCCGAACGGATCGATCGCCTGTACGATCGTCGCGCGCGCGCGCGGAGCCTTGCCGAGGAGCTCGCCGAGGACGGGATCGAGCGCCGTCCCGCAGCGGGCGATCGAGTTCTTCAGCGGCACCGCGAGCGCCGGCTGCGACTCCGGCGGGCGCTCGGCGAGGGCCTTGTTCCAGATCGCGACGACGCGCGGGCAGGGGAGGGCGCTCTTCGCCGCGACGCTGAGCAGGCCCGGCTCCGCGCTGATCGCGAGCCAGTCGACGACGACGTTCTCCGTCGCCGCGATGTCGATCACCGCCGTCACGCACGCGGCGTGGTCGCGCGCCTCGGAGGGGACCGCGAGGAGGGCGGACTTCGCGTCGCCGCTCGCCTCCGGCGTCGCGATCGCCTCGCACATCGCGCCGCGCGTCTTCGCGTCGACGAGACGCCGCTCGATCGCCGCGTGCGCGGGCACGCCGAGGCTCGCGAGGAGGCTCGAGAGGACCGTGCTCCCGCGGTGGCCGGCCGAGAGCCGCACGACCGCGTTCTCGATGTCGACGATGAACGGGACGAGGCGGAGGTCCTTCCGCGGGAGCGCGGTCGCGACGCCCTCCGCCCGGAGCGGATCGGCGAGCGAGGTGCGGAGGAACGTGGTGCCCCACTCGGCGTCGCGGGTCACCGCGGTCCACGCCGCGAGGAACGCGTTGACGTCGCCTTTCGCGGCGCGGACCTCGAGCGCGGCGCGGGCCTTCTCGTCGGTGTCGGCGAGGCGGCCGAGCGCGGCGACCGAGTCCGAGCTCGGGTTGTCGGCGAGCCACTTCACGTCCCGGCGGCTCTCCGCCTCGCTCGCGTTTCGCGGACCGCACCCGCCGATGGAAAGAACTGCGAAGAGGCACAAAACCGAACGGAGCCGTCGCATCCAGCCCGAGACTACACAAAGGTGGGACGAAAGCGCGGGGTCCGGCATCCTAGGGTGTCGTGCGGATCGTCGTCAGCGGAGGAACCGGATTGATCGGGAAGGCGCTCTGCCATGCGCTCGCCGCGCGTGGCGACGAGGTCGTCATCCTCACGCGCGGCGCCCCTCGCGGTCTCGAGCACGCGTGCTCCGAGTGCGGCAAGGGCGGCCGGCTCGAGTTCGTGACGTGGTCGCCGAAGAGCGCCGGCGCTTGGATGGACGTCGTCGACGGCGCGGACGCCGTCGTGCACCTCGCCGGCGCGAACGTCGCCGACGAGCGCTGGACCCCCGAGCGCAAGCGCGAGCTCACCGAGAGCCGCACCGTCCCGACCGCGCTCCTCGCGGAGGCGGCGGCGAAGGCGAAGAAGAAGCCGGCCGTCTTCGTGAGCGCCTCCGGCGTCGGCCACTACGGCATCGACGTCGGCGACGCGCTCCTCGACGAGACCGCGAAGACGGGGACCGATTTCCTCGCGCAGCTGACGAAGCGATGGGAGGACGCGACGAAGCCGGCGGAGGAGGCCGGCGTTCGCGTGTGTCTCGCGCGCATCGGCCTCGTCCTCGGCAAGGGGGGAGGGGTCTACGAGCGCCTCGGGAAGATCTTCCGCGCCTTCATCGGCGGTCCGGTCGGCGACGGCGAGCAGTACATGCCGTGGATCCACGTCCGCGACGTGGTGCGCGCGCTCATCGCGATGATCGATCGGAGCGATCTCTCCGGCGCGTACAACGTCGTGTCGCCCGAGCCGGTGACGATGAACGTGTTCGCCGACGCGATGGCGACGTCGCTCCGGCGGCCCGCCGTCTTCCGCGTCCCCGCGTTCGCGGTGAAGGTCGTGATGGGGACCGAGGCCGCGAGCTGCGTCCTCACCGGCCAGCGCGCGGTGCCGAAGCGCCTCGTCGACGCTGGCTTCGATTTCCTCTTCCCCGATCTCCGCTCCGCGCTCGCCGACCTCGCGTCTTGAGCTCTTGAGCAACACCGGCGGCGCGCCGCCAGGATCGCCCGCCCGTGGCCGAACCAGGCCGGGAGCGCGCGGGAGGCCTTGATTTGCGGGGTTTCATGGCGGCCCAGCGGTTGCTCCTTCGAGCGGGTATGAGGTTCTACGTGTTGGGTCTCGTCGTGATGGCCGGGTGCGCCGCCTTCGACGCGGAAGAGGTGGAGGAGCCCGAGACGGAGGTGTCGAACGCCGTGTCCGCGCCGAACCCGGCGTCGGGCTCGCTGCCCGCGGCGTGGATCAAGCGCGCGACGGGGAAGACGCTCGTCGCGGTGGCGGGGACGAACGCCGCGACCGACACGAAGAGCGCGCTCGCGCGTGGCGAGGGCACCGCCGCGCGCCCGCTCGAGCGGGTGCAGGCCCTCGAGGCCGCCGCGACGGTGCTCGACCTCACCGGCGATCGCGCGCGCGTGGTCTACGCGTTCGGCTACGGCTCCGCCCCGACGCCGGGGAAGAAGTACACGTACCGCGCGCGCTCGGGACGCGTGCTCGACGTCGTGTACCTCGGTCGCGCGTCGGTCTCGCCCGGCGCGTCCCCCGGGCCGCTCAGCTTCGGAACGGAGCAGGCGCGCGCCGACGCGAAGCGACTGCAGGAGGAGATCGACGCGGCGAAGCTGAAGAACGTGCTCCTCGTGGGCCACAGCTGGGGCGGCGCGGTCGTCGACTTCGGCCAGCAGAAGGGCATCCTCACCGCGCCGGCGATCAGCATCGGAGCGCCGCCGAAGCTCCACTCGAACCCGCTCCAGAGCACGCGCCTTCGCCCCGACGGCGACACCGCGGGAGAGATCTTCGTCCGCCGCCGCCCCGACGATCCGATCGCCGACGAGAACGTCCTCGTCGCGATCCGCGCGCTCATCGACGACGACGGCCTCGCGGGGCACGACTACATGATGGCCCGCAGCGGCACCCCGGCCCGCCCGGGCGGCACGTGGGGCCTCAGCGGCGCGGGGACCTTGTGCTCCGCGCAGCTCGGCCCCAACGGGTGTTGACGAGAAGCGACGATCGCTTGGCCGTCGGACAGCGGACTGCGAGCGCCGCGGCCGTCAGACGGCACGGCGGGCGCAAGAGCCGCGGCTCGCCTTTTGTGCTTGGGTTTGGCGGTGGTCGAGCTGTTGGCGTGTTCCATCGGGACGAGCTCGAAGCTTATGGCGACGTCGATGATGGGGCGCGCTCTTCTATGCCGCGCGCGCGTGAGTGTTGTGCCCCATTCCGCGCGCGCGAGTTCGGGACCAAGAAGCTGGATGGTCGCGTCGGTTCGTCGTCACGTGCGGTTGGGGCCGCGAAGAGGGACGCCGTCTCTTCACGAATCTCGTTCATCGATGTGCACAAGCGTTGAGGAGCGTGAGTGGGAGCGAAATGCCTCCGCCTGGTTCGTGGCGCTTGACGGATTTTGGAGTGACGAGGACGCGACGAAGCGAATGACCGTTTCGATGGCCCCACGCCGCGCATGGCAGACACGTGGTGCGCGTTTCGGAAGGGCGACGATTCATTTCGGATCGATGCCCGCGCGCGTGCGTCCTCGGGGCGCTGAAGAGGCTGAAAAATGGCGTGGTACGAGAGGTCATGCGCATCGATGACCTCACGAACGAGCAGCTCCTGTCGGCGCTTCGGCGCGTCCTCGGTGATGAGCGTCGCGCTGTCGCGGCGATGCTCGCCTACCTCATCGAGGTCGAGAAACGTCCGATCCATCTCGAGCAAGCGTGCTCGTCGATGCACGACTTCTGCACACGGAAGCTCGGGCTGAGCGAGGATCAGGCGTCTCGCCGGATCGCCGCCGCGCGCCTGGGGGCGCGCTTTCCGGAGCTCATCGCGGCGATCGGTGACGGACGCATGCATCTCTCCGGCGTGCTGCAGCTCCGCGCGCTCTTCACGGAGGCGAACGTCGACGAGCTCGTCGCCGAAGCGAGCGGCAGGACGCGCACGCACCTCGATCTCCTCGTCGCGAGGTACGCGCCGAAGCCCGACGTGCCCGACACGATTCGACCGATCGCCGCGCAACGCGACCTCGTGACCGATGGGCCGGCCGGCGGCACACGGGCGCCCGCAGTGTCGGCGTCCGCGCCGATGTCGTCGTCGCCGAGCGTGCAGGTCTTGCCGCTCACGGTCGAGCGGTTCCAGATCATGTTCACGGCTGCGGTGGAGCTGCGCGACAAGCTCGAGCTGGCGCGTGCTCTCTCTCGGCACGTGAATCCGAACGGCGACCTGGCGGTCGTGATCGAGCGCGCCATCGATCTGCTGCTCTTGCACCTCGCGAAGACGAAGCTTGGAAAAGTGAAACATCCGCGACGGAGCAAGGGCCGCGCGAATCCGAACGACGTCTCGCGCGAGACGCTGCGCGAGGTCCATGAGCGGGACGCGCGCCAGTGCACCTTCGTCAGCGCAAACGGCGAGCGCTGCCCAGCGCGAGAGTGGCTCGAGGTCGATCATCGTCAGCCACGCGCGCTCGGCGGCGCAGGCACGCTCGAGAACGTTCGGCTCCTCTGCCGAGCGCACAACCGGCTCGCCGCAGAGCAGACCTTCGGCACCGAGCACGTCGCGCACAAGATCGAGGAAGCCCGCGCCACGCGCATCACCACCGCCGAACGCAGCGCCCAGCCGAACCTGATCGCCTCGCGAGCCGAGACAACCTCTCCGACCGCCCACACCCACGCCTCACCAACGCCGCCGCGCCCAGCAGCACCGACGGTCGCGAACGTCGCCGTCGCGACGAACGCGCACGCCCACGAAGGCGCGAGCGCGACGCTCTCGGCGGAGGTCGACACGCTCGTCGCCGTCGCAACGAACGCGCATGCCTATGAAGGCGCGTGCGCGACCATCCCTTCGGCGGGCGATAAGGGCGTCGCTGGCGCGACGAATGCGCTTGTCCACGACGCGGACGTGAGCGTCGGCTCCGCGTCCCGGGGCCCCAGAAGCGGCCGCGCCAGCGGTCGCGAAGCGATCCGAGCGCGCAGCGCGAGGGGCGTGTCTGGGGTGGGGTGTCGGGGCGAAGCCCCGACGTTGACAGCGAGATTGATCCGCGCCGGTGCGGATCGCTTGGTGCGTTCGCGCCGCCGCATGACCACCGGACGGCGCGTGAGGTCGTTCGCTTTGCGCTTGTTCGTCTCGGGTTTCGGGATCGAGAGGTTGGGGCTGTGCTCGTGCGGCTGCCCGCGGCCGTGTGGTGTGAGCCGCTCGATGTCGCCATGCGTGCCGCGCTTCGGCTGCTTACGTAGAGCACCCAAGCGATCATGAGAGCCGGAGGCGACGCGGTCGTTCGTTGCGGCGCTCGTTCGCCTCGGGACCTGCAGGACCGAGGATGCGATTGGTCGTTGTTGGGTTGTGGGCTCGGTGAGGGGGCGCGATGCGTAGCGGAAAGGCAGATCCTCGCGACGCCGCATACCGAAGGCGTTGCAGCGGACTGGAGCGTCGTGCACGCCTAAGAAAAGAACACGTGGATACCGCACCCCACGCCACCTGCGCGTCGCACGAACGGCTCCCAGAAAGCGGCCGCGCGAGGGCCCACGACCGGGGCCGTGTCTGGGCGGGGCCGTGTCTGGGCGGGGCCACGACCGGGGCCCCAGAAGCGGCCGCGAAAGCGGTCGCGAAGCGACCCTCGCGCTTCGCGCGAGGGCCGTGTCTGGGGTGGGGGTGTCGGGGGCGAAGCCCCCGACGTTGAGAAAAAGTCCTCAGGGGAGGCTGCCGAAGATGAACTCGGGGAGGTCTTCTTCCTGATCCTCGAGGCCCGTGCCGCGGGGGACGACGTCGCTGTGCTGGCGCGACGGCGGGGGCTCGAGGTCGGGCATGCGCTCCGTCTTCGGGGGCTCGCTCGTGTCCTCGGGAGCCTCGGGAGCCTCGCACCAGCCGACGATCGCGTGGCGGATGCAGACTTGCGCGTCGGTGAGGTTGAGCTTCAGCATCTCGCGGCGGAGATCGAAGGCGAACGCGCGGGCGTGGCCGTAGCGGGCGGCGGGGTTCGGGTCGAGCGCTTGATCGAGGATGTCGCGGATCGCGCGCGGGATGTTGGGCTCGAGCAGGCTCGCGTGGAACTGGCCGTCGCGGATCATCCGCATCGCGTCGCGCGTGCTGGTCCCTTCGCGGAAACGCGGGCCGACGAGGAGCTCGCGGAGGATCGCGCCGAGGGAGAACACGTCGGAGCGCGCGTCGGGCGTGTTGCCCCACACGACCTCGGGCGCCGCGTAGCCGAGCGCGGCGCGCTGGCGGACGTGCGACTGGCCCTCGCCGAGCATGAATTGCCCGAAATCGCCGACCTTTACCTCGCCCTGGCTCGAGACCAGGACCTGGCGCGGGGAGAGGTCGCCGTGGATCAGGCCGGTGAGCGCGCCGTCGGGGCCTTCGGTGAAGAGCGCGGCGCCGAGCGCCTCGGCCGCGCGGAGGACGACGACGAGCGCGAAGTCCACCGGCGCGCGGACGCCGCTCTTTTGCCAGCTCGCGATGAGGCTCTGGAGCGACTCGCCCTCCACGATCTCCGTGACCATGAACGGCATGTGCGGGTCGGCGTGCAGGCGATCAGTGCGGTCCAGCTCGAAGAGCTGGATGACCGACGGGTGCCGGATGCAGACGAGACGGCGGGCGATCGCGCCGAGCGCGCGCATCGCGTCGGCCGGATCGAAGTCGGGCGCGAGCTGCATCCGCTTCACGGCGGCGGGGCGGCGGATCCCCCAGCCGCCCTCGATGAACGCGCGGTGCACGATGCCGTAACGACCCGCGCCGAGGACCTCGTGCAGCGTGACCGTACGGCCGTCACTCAGCGTGAGGATGTTCTCGGATGCGGGCTTGCGGCACTGCACGTCCTCTGGTGTTGCAACGAGCGCGCCGCGGATCGACTCGTTACCGCAGTGTGAACATGCTGGAAAAATCCGATGGGACCATTCGCCCGGATCGCCGTGACGCGACTCGCGCGGGCGACACGTCTGGATCTGCGCGGATCCGTCAGCGCCTCCGGCCTACATGCGCGAACACAGCATGGTCGGGCGCCATGGTCAGGCGCGTGTGGCCAGGCGCGTGTGGCCAGGCGCGTGTCAGGCGGCGATGCCGCGGGAGCGGAGGACGTCGCGCAGGACGTTCTGAACTTCTGGCGTCGTCGTGTGCATCGCGCTGCGGGCGAGCTCGATGAAGCGGGCGCCGCGGGACTTCTTGAGGCCCTCGAGCGTCGCGCTGCGGTCGGCGGGGGCGCCGTGCTCGAGCACGCCGAGGAGGAACTCGGCCGCCTCCATCGTGTCGACGCGCGCGAGCGCTCGCAGCGCCGACGCGCGGACGGACGGCTGCGGCGACTCGCGCACGATGCGCGAGAGGGGATCGAACGCGTGCTGGAAGTAGAGCGACTCGACCGCCTTCGATGCTTGCTCCACCACCGCGGGGTCGGAGTCGCGGAGGCCGGCGCGCACGGTGACGAAGCTGCGCTTGAAGAAGAGCTGCTGCATCGCGGCGAGGACCGCGACGCGCACCGGGCGCTCGTTGCGCTCGAAGAGCTTCTCGAGCGGGGAGAGCACGGCGTAGAGCTGCAGCTGCGCGAGCTGATCGGCGAGGCGCACGCGCGCGTTGGTCGCGGGGCCGCTCGCGTCCTCGGGGCGGCCCTCGACCGCGAACGCGGTGAGGCGCGCGAGCATCGCCTTGCGACGGATGAGATCGGGCCAGCGGCGATCGAGGAGCACGTCGGCGCACGCCTCCGCGGCGGAGCCTTGCTGCTCCCACTCGATGAGGTCGACGTGCCAGACGTCGGGGAAGTGGTTCTCCTGCCGGAGGTGGGAGGGGAGCGGCGCGCTGTCGGTCGCCTCGTCGCGCACGCCGTCGTAGCGCTTGGCCGCGCGCGCGTAGTGCTTGCGGCGCGCGTCCTCGAGGTCCATCTGCGCGAGCTCCTGGTAGAGCATGCCGACGCGCGCGTAGTGACCGACCTCGCCGAACGCGAGGATGCCGGCGAGGAGCGCGTTCTCCGCGATCTCCGGCGGCGCGCCGCGCTCGAGGTGCTGGCGCGCGACGTCGCGCCAGAGGTCCGCTTGCATGACGACGTAATGTGCGGACGCGCTCGCCATGCCGAGGACGCGCGCGTAGTCGGCGGCCTCGCGCGCGAGGGTGGCGGCGGCGGAGAGCTCGCCGCGCTCCTTCGCCGCGTTGAGCGCGTCCTCGAAGTACTGGAGCGCGAAGTACTTGAGGTGGTCTTCGCGCAGGATGCGGATGCAGTTCACGAAGCCCTCGAGGACGTCCTCGAACATCCCGCCCTCGCGCCCGATCTGGACGAGGACCTGGAAGCAGTCGAACGCGCGCTCGCGCTGGCCGACGCTCTCGAAGTAGTCGGCCGCTTCTTCGAGGAGGCGCACCGCGGCGACGTTCGCCTCGCGCGCTTGCCGGCCGTCGCCGCACTTCTTCGCGCAGCGCGCGAGGTTGAACTGCACGAGCGCGGCGTTGTACGCGTCCGCGCCGCCGCCGACGACCTGCGCGAGGCGCGACCAGAGCGCGCGCGCGCCGCGCCAGTCGTCCGCCTTCTCGCGGTAGATCGCCGCCGCGGCGACGAGGCCGGCGTTCTCCATCTCGCGCGCCGCGCCCGCCATGTCGTTCGTCGAGGCGAGGGTGCGCGCGCGATCGACGGAGGGCACGCCCTGGAGGTGCTGCGTGGCGCGCTTCCAGCCGTCGGCTTCGGAGAAGGCCATGTACCAATGCACGGTGAGGGCGGAGCGGTGGTCGTTCCGGAGGGTGAGGACCTCCGCGAGCGGCTTCAGGATCGAGACGTAGTCGTGCTCGGCGACGTGGGTCTGCTGCGCGGCCGACACGAGCGAGTTCGCCGCGTCGTCGAGGTCGCCGCGCGCCATCGAGGCGCGGGCGCGTTCGCGCAGGTGGTAGAGGTCGTCGAGCATTCGCGCCTCGAGTCTAGATCAGAAATCGACGGCGAGCCGCGCGCCCGCGACTCGGGTAGCGTGAGGACGATGAGGCATCTCCCGCTCCTCGGCCTCGTCGGTCTCGCGGCCGCGCTCGCCGCGTGTGGCGGGAGCACGCAGCGCGCGGCGGTGTCCGCCGCGCCGCCGGCGGCGAACGGCGCGTCGCTCCTCGACGCGGCGCCGGCGGAGAAGGAGTACGTCGTCGACGTCGCGCGGTCGAAGCTCGAGGTCTGGAGCCAGGACATCATGGGCGGCGATCACAGGATCACGTTCGGGAGCTGGCGCGCGCGCGTGAAGACGGAGCCGGTGCCGTCGATCGCGGCCGAGCTCGAGATGGCGACGGCGACGCTCCATCCGCCGCGCGGGACGCGGACGCTGCGCGCGCGCCTCCTCGAGGTCGACAAGTTCCCGCTCTCGACCCTCGAAGCGACGATGAAGAAGACCGGCGAGCGCCGCGGCGAGCACCTGGTCGAGGGCGTCACCGAGCTCCACGGCGTGCGCAAGCGCCTCCGCTTCACCGGCCTCCTCACGCAGGACGGCGACACGTTCCACTTCGTCGCGTCGTTCGTGATCTCGCGCAAGACGTTCGGCATCCGCTACGCGCCGGCGGAGCCCTTCCTCAAGGATGACGTGCGCGTCGTCCTCGACGTCGTCGCGGTCCCGGCCTCGAAGCCGCCGCCTCCGCCGCCCGAGCCCGCGCCGGAGGAGGACGCGCCGGACGACGCCGCGCGCTAGGTCGGCGGGATGCTCGTGCGGTCGGCGCGGGCGCGGCGGCGTTCGGCGATGCCGCGGGGGACCATGATCATCGTCTCGACGAGGGCGATGACGACGTAGCAGCCGAGGAGCCACACGAGCACGAACGCGGGCTTCGTCTTCAGCGCGACCGCCGCGCTCGAGACGACCGCGAACATCACGAGGCCGATCGAGCGCGCGTTGAGCTTGAGGTCCTTGAACGAGCGGAACTTCACGGTCGAGACCATGAGGAAGGAGAGGAAGACGACGAGCCCCGCCATCGCGTAGAGGTACTTCACGCTCCCGAGGTCGCCGCCGATCGCGTGGTTCGCGATGACGAGCGAGAGGAGCACGCCCGCCGCGCCCGGCACCGGCAGCCCGACGATGTACTTGCCCGGCTTCGTCGGCTGGCCGTTCTCGCCCATGCTGAGGACGTTGAAGCGCGCGAGGCGCACCGCGCCCGCGGCGGTGAAGAGGAAGGCGATGACGATGCCCGCCGTGCCGAGGCGCTCGAGCGACCACTTGTAGACGAGGAGGGAAGGGGCGACGCCGAACGACACGACGTCCGCGAGGGAGTCGATCTGGAGGCCGAACGCGCTCTGCGTCTTCGTGAGGCGCGCGACGCGGCCGTCGAGCATGTCGAAGAAGAGCGCGTACACGACGAGGAGGGCGGCGAGGTAGTAGTCCTCGTCGCTCTGGGCGGACGCGGACAGCCGGATCGAGTCGAACCCGCAGAAAATGCTCGTCAACGTGATGAGGTTCGGGAGCAGGAAGAGCGTCTTCCGGAGGTCGAGCTTCTTCTTCTTGATCGCAGGGGCGCCCATCGAGACCGAACTCTGCCTTAGCAGGAGCGAAGCGTAAAGCTCTCGATCACGTGAAATTGGCCCGCGGACCGGGCGGGGGCCTACGCTTTCACCCATGCCTCGGGCTCTCTCGTTCGTTCTCCTCGGAGCGGCGATCGCCGGCTGTGCTCACGAGGCCGCGGCCGACCGGCAGCTCCACGAGATGAAGGAGACGATCGGCAAGGTCCAGGTCGAGCAGGACCGCGAGAACCGCGCGTTCATGGAAGAGCCCGCGCCCGTCGCGTCGGCCCGGCCGGCCGCCGCGAAGACGCCGGCGCTGCCGCCGCCGCGCACGGTGCAGCTCGACGACGGCGCGGACGACGGCGCGAGCGCGGACCCCGACGATCCGACCGCGCGCCCCGAGATCAAGCTGCAGGGCAGCGGGGGCGGAGCGGTGCGGCCCGCGAGGCGCGCGACGGAGTCGCCTCGCAGCGACGGGCCGCGCGCCTTCGATCCCGAGGCGAAGCGCATGTACGAGGACGGCATCCACCTCGTTCAGGCGAAGAGCTTCGACCGCGCGCTCGACGTCCTCTCGACATTCCTGAGCCGGTGGCCCGACCACCCGTACGTCGAGAACGCGCTCTACTGGAAGGGCGAGTGCCTCTACGCGCGCGGCGAGTACCTCCGCGCGGCCGAGCAGTTCGAGGCGGTCGTGACCCGCTACGGCGCCGGCAAGAAGGGCGCGGACGCGCTCTTGAAGCTCGGCATGTGCCACGACCGCCTCGGCGCGAGCGATCGCGCGCGGGAGTACTGGGACCGCTTGCGGCGCGATTTCCCGCACAGCGACGTGACGAAGAAGATCCCGGCCGGCGAGACGAATCGGGGCTCCGGCCCGAAGGAGACGCGATGAACAGCGGGCGCATCAAAACAACCACGATCGTCTTGGCGATCGGTCTCGCGATCCCATTCGTCCTCGACGAACGGAGCGCGTTCGCGCAGCAGCCTGCCGCGCCGGCGGGAGGCGCCGCGCCGGGAGGCGGCGGCTCCGCCGCTCCGGGCGGCGGAACGACGACGACGACGACCACGACGCAGTCGTCGAGCAACACGACCACGTTCTTCCCCGGCGGCGTCGCGCCTCCTCCTCCCGGCGGCGTGCTCGGCGGCGGCAACGCGCAGTTCTCGTCGTCGAAGCCGATCACCGGCAACGAGCGCGACGGCTTCGACTTCCGCGCCGGCGGCGGAGGCGGCGGCACCGTGCGCGGCAACGAGAACAGCTCGTTCATCGTCGGCGGCGGCAACGCGCAGGGCGCGGGCTACTCCGGCGTCATCCCGAACGTCCACAACGTCCATCGCGGCGACACGCTGTGGGGGATCTGCGGCTACTACTTCCACAACCCGTACCAGTGGCCGCGCATCTGGTCGTTCAATCCGCAGATCCAGAACCCGCACTGGATCTACCCGGGCGATCAGGTGAAGCTCCGCTCCGGCAACGAGGTCGTGGCGAGCCCGCAGGCGCCGACGCGCGGCACGATCCTCGATCGCCGCCGTCAGGTCCCGCCCGACACGGTGTTCCTCCGGAACGAGGGCTTCATCGAGGACGACTCGAACGACTGGGGCGAGATCAACGGCGCGCGGGAGGACAAGATGTTCCTCACCGACTACGACGAGGTCTACATCCGCGTCGCGGGCAACCACGAGATCAAGGTCGGCCAGGAGCTCACGGTGTATCGCCCGATCAAGTCGGTCGGCGGCGGCAAGCTGATCGAGATCCAGGGCACGGTGAAGGTCGACCAGTGGAACCCGAACGAGCACGTCGCGCGGGCGCGCGTCACGGAGGCGCTCGACACGATCGAGCGCGGCGCGCGCGTGGGGCCGATCTCGCGTCGCTTCGAGGTGGTGCCGCCCGCGCGCAACGACAAGGACGTCGAGGCGACGGTGCTCACGAGCGTCCGCCCGCACGCGTTCTACGGGCAGAACCAGGTCGTGTTCATCGACAAAGGTGAGGAAGCCGGTCTCAGGCCCGGCAACCGCCTCTTCATCATCCGCAAGGGCGACGGCTTCCACGCGACGCAGCCGACGCGCACCGCCGCGCAGCGCATCGCGCTCGAGGACGAGTCCCCGGCCGCGATGGAGAGCATCACGAAGCCGCGCAACGAGGGCGCCCTCCCGGAGGAGGTCATCGCCGAGCTCCGCGTCATCAACGTGAAGAAGAACACGGCGATGACGCTGGTCACGCTCTCGCGCCGCGAGGTCGAGATCGGCGAACGCGCCTACGCGCGCAAGGGGTACTGAGGCGCGCGTCACTCGCGCGGGCAGCGGTCGGGATCGGGGATCGTGATCCCGATCGGGCGGTCGGGGGTCGCGACGAGGGCGGCGAACGCCTCGGAGAAGGGCTTCGTGCTCGCGCTGCGGCGGTGGGCGGCGCAGGTGGCGGCTCGGTCGATCGGCTCGCCGCGGTCGAAGCGCGTCGCGCACTCCGGGCCGAGCGCGCGATCGAGCTCCGCTGCGCGCGTTCGCAGCTCCGCGAAGCGGCGCGCGGCGTCGGGGCCGAGGTCGTAGCTCGGGAGCTCCGCGATCGCTGCGGCCGCGAGGTGCCACGTGAACGCGTCCTCGGCGGAGGACCAGACGAGGCAGTCGCCGTGGCAGCCGCCGCCCTCGCCGCGCTGGATGCTGCAGAGCGCCTTGACCGGCTCCGCGAGGTCGCGCGCCAACGATTCGAACTGCTGGCGTCGCGCGCACGACGTGAGCGCGAGCGTGAGGAGCAGCGGCACGAGTCCTGTAACGCGGGGAGTCATGAACACCGAGACCATCAAGGCCGACGTCGAGAAGAACATCGAGAAGCTCGCAGGACTTCGCGACGAAGTGAAGGTGAAGCTGCACCTCGCGTCGCTCGACGCCAAGCAGGAGTGGGACGACAAGATCGCCCCGCATGTCGTGAACGCCGAGGCCGCGGCGAAGGAGATCACCGACGCGTCGCGCGCGAAGCTCCAGGAGGCGATCCAGAAGGTCGAGGCCTTCCTCGGCAAGCTCCGCGATTAGTCGTAGCGCTCGGTGTGGACCTGCTTGCGCTCTACACCCATCTGCTTGCGCAAGAGGTCCCGCACCGCGCCGACCATCCGCTCGAGGCCGCAGATCCACACGTGCGCGTTCGGCGCGCCGAGCGCGCGATACAGCTCCTCGACGTGCGTCTGCACGTAGCCGCGGCGGCCGGTCCAGTCGTCGCCGGCGCGGGAGAGCGAGTAGTGGACCTGGAAGCTCGGACGCGACGCGGCGAGGGCGTCGAGCTCGTCGGCGTAGAGGCGGTCCTCCGGCGTGCGGACGCCGAAGAGCAGTGTCATCGGCGCGTCGTCGCCCTTCGCGACCGCGTCGAGGATCATGCTCCGGAGCGGCGTGACGCCGGTGCCGGTGCCGACGAAGAGCGAGGGGAGCCCGCGGTCGCGCGTGAAGAAACCCTGCGGGCCGATCGCGCGCACGATCGCGCCGGGCGAGAGCTCGTGGAGGAACGTCGAGCCCGGGCCGCCTTCGACCTTCGTCACCGCGAGCGAGAGGCGCGACGTGCCGTTCGGCGGCGACGCGATGGAGTAGGCGCGGCGGCCCTCGCCGTCGGGGAGGGGGAGCACGAGGGAGATCCACTGGCCCGCCTGGAACTCGAACGGCGCGCCGTCGACGCGCTCGAAGTCGAGCTCGCGCACGTTCACGGTGAGCATCCGTGAGGTCGCGAGGCGGAGGTCGAACGTCGGCGGCGGGGGCATCTAGAGATTCTCTACCCGATACGCGAACGGCGCCTTCACGCGCGACGAGCTGCGAAGGACGAGCTCCATGCGGAGGAGGGCGTCGAGCGCGTCTTTCGTCGTGTAGGCCCGCGTCTTCGCTTCGATGAGGACGTCGATCGCGTGCTCGAGCGCGTCGGCGGGGTGATGGTAGGCGCCGGGGAGGACGAAGAGATCGCTCGTCCCCGGCGCGGAGGTGACGCGCGCGTCCATCGGGCCCTCGGCGTGCTCGAGCGTGAGCGCCTGGGTCTCGTCGATGACGCGGACCATGAGCTCGGCGCCCGACCAGGCGTCGACGAGGTGCGCGCGCCGCTCGTCCACCTCCTCCACGAGGAAGAAGCCGCGGTGCGCCCGCGCGAAGCAGCGCGCGATGGCCTGCTCCGCGTCCCCGAGCTCCTCCGCGGCGCGGACGGCGAAGCCCTGCGTCGTGAGCGCGTCGTCCCAGAAGGCCCGCGAGCGGTTCTCGAACCACGCGTCGTCCGGGCCGTAGGCGCCGGTGCGACGCTGGAACTCGGCCCGCATCTCGGCCGCGGCGGCCCCCAGGTCGCCCCTGTCTCCGAGCCCGACGATCGCCTCGTACGCTGCGGCGATCTGCGCGGGCGTGGTACCCTCCGTCTGTCTGGCCATGCAAAACCGGGTCTTCTTCCCTCAAGCTCTACTCGATCAGTGGGGAGTCGAAGGCAAGATCGAAGTCACACCGACCGAGCTCGTCATCGTCGCGGAGGGGCGGCGCTACGACATCGTCGAGGTCGTGAGGGTCGACCGGGAGGTGACCGGCGCGGAGGACCCGCACGGCCTCGTCGGCAAGGTGAAGCCGATGACGGACCTCGTCGCGTTGAAGGCCGAGATCCTCGAGGGCTCGATGATCATCGGCGACAACGCGTACGACGTCGTGCCGGGGTGGGCCGGCGCGCCGAAGACCGCGTTCGCGGTCCACCTCGACTCGGGCGAGCGCATGCGCGCGCGCCGCGGCAAGACCGACGCCGGCAAGCTCCCCGAGAGCGACGAGGAGATGCTGAAGCGCTTCGCGGACGGGCTATTGTGATCACGGAGCCCGTCGCCGACGTCTTGTTCTACCTGACGGCGGCGTTCTACGTCGTCGCGTCGGCGATCTTCCTCCGCTTCCTCGCGCAGGGCAAAGGCGACGTCGGCGTGCTCGGCCCGCGCCTCATCGGCGCCGGCGCGGCGCTCCACGCGGCGCACATCTGCGTCGCTTCGCTCTACCTCCGCGTCTGCCCGGTCGAGGGGATCCACTTCCCGATGAGCGTGGGGGCGATGGCGATGTGCGTCGCGTACATCGTCGTGCGGAGGCGGTACAAGCTCGAGGTCGCGGGCGCGTTCGTCGCGCCGCTCGCGCTGACGTCGCTCCTCGCGTCGCACTTCGTCGGCGGCGGCGCGGAGCCGACCGCGCGGATAAAGGAGGCGATGCTGCCGTTCCACGTCGCGACGAACCTCTTCGGGGTCGCGCTCTTCACCCTCGCGTCGTCGGCCGCCACGCTCTACCTCGTGCAGGAGCACCTCCTGAAGAAGAAGCAGATCGACGGCGTCTTCCGCCGCCTGCCCGCGCTCGACGTGCTCGACCGCGCGGAGCATCGCTTCCTCCTCGCCGGCTTCCCGCTCCTCACGATCGGCATCGTCACCGGCACGCTCTGGGCGCGCCGCGTCGAGATGGGCGGGCAGAGCGAGGTGCTCCGCGCGGTGTTCGGCTACGTGACGTGGCTCGTCATCGCGGCGGTGCTGTTCCTCCGCGCGGCCGCGGGCTGGCGCGGGCGCCGCGCGGCGTACGGCACGATCGCGGGCTTCGGCTTCGCCGTCGTCGTCCTCATGGTCTATCTCCTGCGCTCCGCGCCGGCGCAGCCCACCGCCTATCTGCCGTGACCCTCCCCGTCGTCGTCATCGGACTCTCGCACAAGACGGCGCCCGTCGACGTGCGCGAGCGCTTCGCGAGCGGGAGCGAGGTGCTCCCGGAGGTGCTCGCGCGCATCACCTCCCGCGTGGAGATCGAGGAGGCGATGTTCCTCTCGACCTGCAACCGCGTCGAGGTCCTCGCGCTCCCGACGGCGCACGCGACGCAGGAGGAGGCGGTCCAGGCCGCGTCGCACGCGGTGCGTGAGGCGCTGCGCGAGCACATCGGCGCGGCGACGGTCGAGGAGCTCCGCGAGTACCTCTACGAGCGGAGCGGCGAGGAGGCGGTGCGGCACGTGTTCCGCGTCGCGTCGAGCCTCGACTCGATGGTCCTCGGCGAGCCGCAGATCCTCGGCCAGGTGAAGGACGCGTACGACGCCGCGATCGCGGCCGGCGCGCTCCGGAGCCACCTCGCGCGGTGCGTGAGCCGCTCGTTCACCGTCGCGAAGCGGATCCGCACCGAGACGCAGCTCGGCGCCGGGACGGTGAGCATCTCGAGCGTCGCGGTCGATCTCGCGAAGCGCATCTTCGGCGAGCTCGCCGATCACACCGTGCTCCTCGTCGGGGCGGGGGAGATGGCGGAGCAAGCGGCGAAGAGCCTCGGCCAGCAGGCGCGGGCGATCCGCATCTGCAACCGCAGCTTCGATCGCGCGGCGAACCTCGCGTCGCACTTCAACGCGACCGCGGCGCCGATCGAGCAGCTCGAGGCGGAGCTGGTGCTCTCCGACGTCGTCGTCGCGTCCACGTCGAGCAAGAACTTCGTCGTGACGAAGGACCTCGTGAAGCGCGTGATGAAGCAGCGGAAGGGCCGCACGCTCTTCTTCGTCGACATCGCGGTGCCGCGCAACGTCGAGCCCGCGGTCCACGGCCTCGACAACGTGTACGTCTACAACGTCGACGACCTCGAGCACGAGGTCGCCGAGAACATGAAGTCGCGGCAGAAGGAGGTCGCGGCGGCGGAGAAGATCGTCGACGTCGAGCTCACCGCGTGGTCGCAGTGGGCGCGCGGCCTCAACGTGAACCCCACCATCGTCGCGCTCCGCGCCAAGACGAAGGGCGTCCTCGTCGCCGAGCTCGAACGCACGCTCGGCACGCGCCTGAAGCACCTCCCGGAGGGCGACCGCCAGGCGCTCACGCAGATGATCGAGAGCGCGACGAACAAGCTCCTCCACGCCCCGACGACCCGCCTCAAGGCCGCCGCGGGCGTGAGCGACGGCAACGACCTCGTCCGCGCCGCGCAGCACCTCTTCGACCTCCCCTCCGCGCCTGCGCCGGAGCCGTCGACCCCGAGCCTGCCCCCCTCCGCCGACGAGAGCGAGAAGCGCCTTCCTCACTGAGGCGGCTCTCGCAGCGACCCGCAGTGGGTCGACGGTGAAGCCGTCACCGCGATGATCGCTGCGCGTCCGTGTACGTGTGGCGCGTGATGCATCGATAGGTGTGTGGCCACGCGGTGGGGGTGGGGTGGGCGTGGGGTGGCGGCCGAACCTTGCCGGTCAGAGGGCGGTGGCAGCGCCGCATGCGAAGAGCTCGCCGGTGGAGATGACGGTCGTGCAACGTCAAAATGGACGAGAACGAGAGGGCAGAGGCGGGTAAGGTCGCGGGGCAATGCCGCGTCTCGTTTATGCCACGCGTCGCTCTGCGCTCGCGCTCGCGCAGTGTCGTGCCTTCGTCGCTCGTCTCAAGGAGGCGCATCCGGAGCTCGAGCTGGTGGAGGAGCAGGTCGTCACGACCGGGGACAGGATCCAGGACCGGCCGCTCTCCGAGGTCGGGGGCAAGGGGCTCTTCGTGAAGGAGATCGAAGAGGCGCTCCTCGAAGGGCGCGCGCAGATCGCGGTCCACTCGATCAAGGACGTGCCGGCAGAGTTGCCGCCCGGGCTCGCGATCGCGTGCATCCCGCGGCGGGAGGATCCGCGTGACGTCCTCGTCGCGCCGAAACATGGGACGCTCGCGGCGCTGCCGAAGGGCGCGAAGGTCGGGACGAGCTCGCTCCGGCGCGCGGCTGCGCTCCGCGCGGTGCGGGCCGATCTCGTCATCGAGTCCATTCGCGGGAACGTCGATACGCGGCTCCGCAAGGTCGACGAGGGGCAGTTCGACGCGATCGTCCTCGCGCGCGCGGGGCTCGTTCGCCTCGGGCTCGAGGCGCGCGCGACGGAGGTGCTCTCGCCCGACGTGAGCCTCCCCGCGGTGGGGCAGGGCGCGCTCGGGATCGAGTCGCGCGTCGACGACGCGGACACGAACGCGCGGCTCGCCGTCCTCGCCGACGAGACGACGAGCCGCTGCGTCCACGCGGAGCGCGGCGTCCTCATCGCGCTCGGCGCCGACTGCAAGACGCCGCTCGGCGCCTTCGCGGAGAAGATCGACGGCGTGATGCGCCTCCGCGCCTTCGTCGTCGCCCCCGACGGCACGACGACGAAGCGGGAAGAGACCGGCGCGTGGCCGGCGACCGACGCGGACGCGGCCGCTTTCGGCGATCGGCTCGGGCGCGAGCTGATCGGGGCGTGATCTGCTATCGTCGTCCGGTGCTGCGTTGGTACGTCCTGGGTGGGAGCGCGGTGTTCTTGCTCGCGGCCGCGTCGTGCGCTGACGAGTACGCGGAGGACGAGGCGCCCGGCGCGGACGGCGGCTCCGACGTCGCCGCCGACGTCGAGGAGGCGCCCGATCCCGACGGCGGGGCGGAGGCCGATGCCGAGAGCGACGTGAGCGACGCGAGCGACGCGAGCGACGCGGGCATCGACGTGGCGGAGGCCGCCGCGGACCCGACGTTCTGCACCGGCAAGTCCGCCGCGCTGTGCGTCGACTTCGAAGAGCGGATCGCGCCGCCGACAGGGTGCACGTTCCCGCCGACGCACTACGGGACGACGCGCTGGGTGGAGGGGTCGACGTCGCCCACCGCGCTCGAGGTGCTCCCGAACCTCGCCGGCGTCGACGCCGGCACGCGCGGCGCCGGCGCCTCGATCGAGTGCGCGCTCGAGAAGGTGACGACCCCGCGCCAGGTGGACGTCTCGTTCCGCTTCCGGATCGCGACGATCAAGAACGGCGCGGACTTCGCTCGTGTCGACGTCGGCGGCGGCAACGGCTTCCACCTCAACATCAGCGACGGCACGCAGGGGTATCAGCTCATCGTCTGGGTCGACGTCGCGGGCAAGGGCACGCAGAGCGCCGCGTTCCTCATCGACGGGAGCTGGCACGAGGTGACGTTCACCGCGTTCGCCGACGGCCGGCACCACCTCTTCATCGACAAGGTCCCGCGCGGTCTGGACGGCTACCTCGAACCGCTCGGCCCGCATCCGATGGCCGTGCGCCTCGGCTCGTATCTCGCGGGCCCCGCTCCGACGTCCTCCACGTACGAGATCGCGACGGTCCAGCTCGACGAGCTCGTCGTGGCGCTCCCGCCCTGATGGCGGGCCTGATGACGGGAAGGGGTTGCCTCACGGCGGGGATGGATTAGGCTCCGGCGCCCGATGAAGCGGATCCTCCTGATCGCACTCTTTGCGGGCGCTTTCATTGCGCTTTTCCCCCGCGTCGCCCTCGCCAAGAAGGCGTCGATCGGGGAGCCGCAGCGCCTCGAGGTGCCGGGCGCGTCGGACGCGTACTTCTACAAGCCGCGCGCGAAGGGCCTGCAGCCGGTCGTCATGTACCTCCACGGCCGCGGCGGGAACCCGGCCGAGGACTGCCGCAAGTGGGCCCGCGTCGCCTCGGAGTTCGGGTGGGTCGTGTGCCCGTCCGCCCCCACGACGGAGGCCGGCCGCTCGTGGGCAAGTGGCAGCGCGCAGCAGGTGGTGAACGCGACGCTGAAGTCGCTCCGCGCGAAGTACAAGTCGAAGGTCCAGCTCCGCGGCAACGTCCTCATCGGCTTCAGCGAGGGCGCGTGGGCGGCGATGAACGTCGGGCTCAACGACCAGAAGACGTGGTCGCGCTGGCTCATCCTCGGCGCGTCCGAGGCGTACTGGGGCGACGTGCGCGAGGCCCTCGACGAGGAGAAGCGCAAGGTCCAGCGCGTCTACCTCCTCACCGGCGAGAACGACGGCGTCGCCAAGAACACGGTGAAGGTCGGCGCGACGCTCAAGAAGCTCAAGGTCCCGAACAAGGTCAAGCTCGTCCCCGGCCTCGGTCACGAGGTCCCGAGCGACCGGATGATCAGCACGTATCGGCGCCCGCTCGCGTGGCTCCTCAAGTGACGCCACCAGCTTCGGCCCGCGCGCCCCTCGTCATCGGGATCGCGGGCGGCTCCGGCTCCGGGAAGAGCACCATCTCGCGGGCCGTGCTCGCGGCGCTGCCGGCCGGTCGCGGCGTCCTCTTGCAGCAGGACCACTACTACCGCTCGCAGGCGCACCTCTCGGAGAGCGATCGCGCGGCGGTCAACTACGACCACCCGGAGGCGCTCGAGCTCGACCTCCTCACCACGCACCTCGACCAGCTCCGGACCGGCCAGCCGATCCTCCGGCCGACCTACGATTTTACGATCCACGACCGGCTCAAGGAGGGCGTCCGCATCGAGCCGGCGCCGATCATCGTGGTCGAGGGGATCCTCGTCCTCGCGGACGAGCGGCTCCGGTCGCGTTTCCACGTGAAGCTGTTCGTCGATACGGATCCGGATATCCGCGTCATGCGCCGCATCCGGCGCGATCTCGAGCAACGCGGTCGCACCTTCGCGCAGGTCCGGAAGCAGTATTACGAGACGGTGAGGCCGATGCACCTCGCCTTCGTCGAGCCGTCGAAGCGCTTCGCCGACATCGTCATCCCGGAAGGCGGCCAGAACCAGGTCGCCCTCGATTTTCTCCTCAGCTTCGTGCGTCAACGCGCGAGCGAGGGCTGACGAATAACCCAAAACCTGGGTAGACTTGTCGGCT
This sequence comes from Labilithrix sp., assembly GCA_019637155.1. Classification (NCBI taxonomy): domain Bacteria; kingdom Pseudomonadati; phylum Myxococcota; order Polyangiales; family Labilitrichaceae; genus Labilithrix; species Labilithrix sp. The sequence continues at coordinate 777,070 of JAHBWE010000001.1, forward strand.
GGTAAGCCCGACGTGAGCGCGCAGACGTCCAACAAGACGAAGGCCGTCGATCTGCTGTTCCGTGCGAACGTCCTTTCGCGCACGCAGTACGAGCGGGCCATCTCTTTGCTCCACGCCACGAGCGAGCGCGCGGAGGACGTGCTCATCGACAACGAGGTCATCACCGAGCCCGACCTCCTGAAGGCGCTCGCGGCGATCTACCGCACGAACTTCGTCTCGGCGGAGAAGCTCTCCAAGGCCGACATCCCGCGCGCCACCGTGCAGATGATCCCGCGCCGCGTCGCCGAGACGCTCGGCGTGTTCCCCGTCGTCTTCGATCGCGCCGCGAACGTCCTCAGCGTCGTCACGCCCGATCCCGACAACGGGGACATGCTCCGCGAGGTGAAGCTCGTCTCCGGCGCGCGCGACGTGAAGGCCTTCGTCGCGCGACCGGCCGCGATCCACGCCGCGATCCAGAAGCATCACGCGGGGAACGTTCGGGCGTTCGAACGCTTCGAGCGCGCCTCGGCGTACGACTTCGGGCAGCAGGTCCACGCCGACGGGCGCGTCACCGCGGCGAAGGACTCGCTGAAGCGCGATCGCTCGAGCATCGACGACGACCTCGCGAACAACCCGGCCGCGTACGGCTCCGGTTACGGCTCCGAGCGCGGGATCCCCGCCGCCGCGCCGGCGCGTCGCTCGAGCCCCGACCTCGACGCCGAGGCGGCCGAGTTCATGGGCTCGGCGGCGCCGCGCGCGCGCATGCGGAGCGAGCCGGACTTCGACATGCCGCCGCAACCCACGCCGCGGCGGCAGACGATCCAGCAGCAGCCGCGTGAGGACTTCGAGCGTCCGATGCCGGTGCGCTCGCGCATGCCATCGATCGCGCAGCTCGACGATCTGCCGCCGCCGCAGGAGCCGTCCGCGCTCCACATGCAGCGCCCGCAGCCGCAGCCGACCGGCAACACGATCGACAGCGCGGGCCAGCACCCGTTCCACAACGACACGATGGTGGAGCTGCTCGCGGTGATGGTGAGCCTCCTCGAGAACGCGCGGCAGGAGCTGCGCGGTCACTCCTCGCAGGTCGCGCGCCTCCTCAAGCGCGTCGCCGAGCGCATGAACCTCGACAAGAACGACACGTTCGCGGTCGTCGTCGCGGGGCACATCCACGACATCGGCAAGATGGGGCAGTTCCACCTCACCTCGTACAACTGCAGCGAGTACGAGGGGCATCGGCAGGCGGCGCAGAAGGCGTACGACACGCCGCTCCGCTTGCTCGAGGCGGTGCGCCTCCCGCCGCTCGTCAAGAACACCGTCTTCCACATGTACGAGCGCTTCGACGGCAAGGGCTTCCCCGACAAGCTGGTCGGCAAGGAGATCCCGCTCGGCGCGCGCCTCCTCGCCGTCGCGGACACGTACGCGGACCTCACGCAGAACCCGCGCAACCCGTTCCGCAAGGTGCTCTCGCCGCAGGAGGCGATGGACGTGCTCGGGAAACACTCGGGCACGATCTTCGACGCGGCGATCCTGGACCTCTTCAAGGCGCTCGTCCTCGGCGAGGACATGAAGGCGAAGCTCCTCGCGAACCGTCATCGCGCGCTCATCATCGACAACGATCCCGAGGAGTCGACCGTCCTCGAGCTCCGGATGGTGGAGCAGGGCTTCGACGTGAAGATCGCGCGCTCCGCCGAGGCCGCGCGGCGCTTCTTCGCGATGGAGGGAGTGGAGTTCGATCTCGTCGTGAGCGAGGTCGAGCTCCCCGACACCGACGGCCTCACGTTCCTCGCCGAGGCGCGCAAGTTCTCGTGGGGGAAGGACCTCGCGTGGGTCATCCACACGAGCAAGCAGGGGCGCGAAGAGGCGCAGCGCGCGTTCGACCTCGGCGCGATGGACTTCGTGGCGAAGCCGGTCCAGGCGGACGTGCTCGTCGCGAAGATCAAGGCGATGCTCGAGCAGAAGTCGAAGACGGCGGGCAAGAACGGCGCGCCGGCGGCGAAGGGCGTCTCGGGCTCGCTGCGCGAGATGGGCCTCCCCGACATCGTGCAGGTCCTCTTCCACGGCCGAAAGACGGGCAAGCTCACCGTCAACGGCACCGGCGGCAAGGCGGGCGAGATCCACTTCCTCGAGGGCGCGATCGCGAACGCGGTGCTGGGCACCCTCTCCGGCGCCGACGCGTTCTACGCGATGGTCCGCTTCACCGACGGCGACTTCTCGCTCGATCCGAGCTTCGTCCCTCCGAAGCGCCTCGTCGCCGAGAGCGCCGAGGCGCTCCTGCTCGAGGGCATGCGGCGGATGGACGAGGGGATCTGAGCGCCGCGCGACGATCGGCGCACGCTGCTCCGCTCGGCGCACGCTGTGGCTCGCGCGTGAGGTCCTCGTCGCAAGAGACGCTCGAACGATGGCTTCGCTCCTGCGTGACTTCGCCTCGGGGGTAGGCGGAATATCGCGGGTTGCTTCGCGGTTTGGGCTCGCGTGGCGATCCCCCTCCGCCGGGTGTTTCGGGTCGCGTTCGTCGTCGCGAGGCGGCCGGTGCTCGTGCGCGCCGGGGCGACGATCGCGGCGATCCTGTTGCCCGCTGCGATCGTGTTCTCGCCGCAGGGGTTGAGCGCGCGCGATCTCGTGCGCTCGATGGCGGCGTCGTGGCCGCTTCGTGCCGTCGTCTGGGCCGGGTGGCTCGCGCTCTCCGCGCACGCCGCGAACGCCGCGCTCACGGCGCCCGGGATGAGCGTCCTTCGCGTCGCGCGCGCGCGGCGCGGGCACGTCGTCGCCGCGTTGCTCGTGCTCGCGAGCGTCGTGCAAGCGCCGTGGGCGGTGCTGTGGCTGCGCGGCGCGGGGCCCGGCGCCGCCTTCGCCGCCGTCACCCACGCGATCGCGCTCGCCGCGAGCATCTTCGCGCTGACACGACGGCGCGAGCTCGCGACCGGCGGCATCCTCGTCGCCGCCGCAACCTCCGCGCTGCTGGGTCCGCTCGCGGGGTCGTCGCTCGCGGCGTTCGTGGGGGCGGGGTTTTCGCCGTTGGTCGGGGCGTTGCTTGCGGCGAGCGGGATGGGGCGTGCGTGGAGGGTGGCGGCGGAGAGGAGCGCGGAGGGGGCCGCGGGGATGGCGCTGCCGCGCGCCGGTGTGCTCGTCGTGGTTCATCTCCTGCGGCTCGTGCGGGCGGAGCGGTTTCGGGGGCTGCTCGCGACGATGATCGCGAGCCTCGGCGCCTCGGGGCTCCTCACGCTGCGCTCCGACCCGACGCCGCGACCGGTCGGGCGCGCGCTCGCGATCATGGCGGTGCCGCTCGTGCTCGCCGCCTCGCTCTTCGTCGCGCCGCTCCTCGATCTCGAGCGCCGCCTCATGCCGTGGCTCCGCTCTCTCCGCGTGCGGCGATGGATGATCGTCGCCTCCTTCTTCGCCGCCCTCGCGACTCCCACCTCCGCGTTCGCCGCGACCGCCGGCGTCGCGGCCGGCCTCGTCTCCCCCGCGCCGTGCCTCGCGCTCGGCGGCGCGCTCGGCGCGTGGGCGATCGTGCTGAGCAGCGTCGTCGGCGCGTGGGGCCGACGCCATACGTCGTCGTTCGCGGTCGGCGTCGCCGCGATCGCGATCGCCGCCGCCGTCGCCGCGATGGTGATCGCATGAGCACGAGCATGAGCGCGAACACGGACACGAACACGCCGCTCGTCTCCGTTCGCGGCGTTCGCAAGGCGCTCGGCGGGCGGATGGTCCTTCGCGGCATGGACCTCACCGTCGCTCGCGGCGAACGGGTCGTGCTCGTCGGGGCGAACGGCTGCGGGAAGTCGACGCTGCTTCACGTCGTCGCGGGCGTGCTCGACGCGGACGCAGGCACGGTGCAGCTCGCGCCGGACGTCGCGATCGGCTTCGCGCCGGAGAAGCCGGACCTGCCGGAGCACCTCTCCGTCGGTGAGTGGCTCGATGCCGTCGCGGCGCTCAAAGGCGTTCGCGCCGGGGTGGCTCCGTTCGGCGTCGACGAGCTTCGCCGCCGCAAGACGACCGCGCTCTCGCTCGGTCAGAAGCAGCGCGTCGCGCTCGCGACGGCGTGGCTCGGCGCGCCCGAGCTCCTCGTCCTCGACGAACCGACCAACGCGCTCGACGCGACGACCCGCGACGACGTGCTCGCGCGCATCGCCGCCGCGACCGCGCTCGTCGCGACCCACGATCGCGAGCTCGCCGACCGCGTCGCGACGCGCATCGTCGAGCTCGGCTGACGCGCGCTCGCGCCGCGCGCGCGCTCGCTACTTCTTCCCTTCCTTGCCGGGCTCTACCAGCTCGACCTCCCAGTCGACCTGCGTGTCGCTGCCGGCCCACGGCGGGAACTGGAGGCCCGTGAACGATCGCTCGATGCACGTGCCGACTGGCTTGCCCGCGTACGGTTGTGGGACGGTGACGCCCTTCGAGCGGCCGTTCGAACCGAGCATGACCTGGATCGTGACGTTGCCCCAAGGGCCGACCGCCTTGCCGTTCTCGTCCTTCGCCTGGCCGCAGTTGTCCTTCACCTGACGCGCCGCGCGCTTGAGCGCGACCTCGGTGCCTTCCTTGTCGTACTGATCCGTGCGCCGCGAGGGCTGCTCGTTCGGCGCGATGCCGCCGGCCGGTCGGGGCGGGCGGTTCTTGTCCTCCGCCTGCTGCGCCACCGTCGACGACGAGCTGTCCCATTTCGGTGTCTCGTCGCCCACCGACGACTTCTCGTCGCTCGGGTCCTTCGCCTCCTCCTTCTTGCCCCCGCACGCGGCGAGCCCGATGACCGTGACAACCCCGCACAAGAAAAGACGGCCCATGTGCGGGAGTATACCGGCCCGGGTCGGCCGGGCCCAAATCGCGGCGCCCGCGCGATCAGGCCATCTTCAAGGCGCGCCACGTGCGCTCCGCCGCCTCGCGCGCCTTCGGGCCGCCGTCGGCGCGGAGCGGGCGGAGGAAGGAGTGCGCGAGACGCTCGTCCGTCTCCCGCTTCGGGCCCGCGAGCGCGCGCAGCGTCGCGGCGTCCATCGCCGTCGTCGCGGCGAGCAAGCAGAGGCCCGCCATGCGCTTCGGGTTGTCCTCCTTCACGAGGCGCCGCGCCTGCTCCTCCACGCCGGGGAACGCGGCGCCGTAGCGGACGAGCGCGTCCGCGGCCGCGATCACGACCGCGTCGTCGTCGAGCTGCTCGAAGAGGAAGCTCGCCGCCGCGTTCGCCTCCGCTGCCCCCGCCGTCGCGCCGCAACGCGCGATCGGGCGCGCGGCGAGGCGCGCGGCGCGATCGTCGGCCTCCGCGACCTCGATCAGCGACGGGAGGATCTCCGGCCACGGCGCCGCGCCGATCGCGACGATCGCGTCCGCCTGCGCGTCGTCGTCGGAGAGGAGATAGACGAGCACGCTCCGGCCCTCCGCCGTCTTCGTCTCGCGCAGCGCCCGCGCGAGCGCGGACTTCACCGCGTACGAGCGCTCCTCCGCGATGCGGATCAACGTGCTCCGCGCGACCTCGCCGCGCAGCATCGAGAGCGTCAGCGCCGCGCGCCCGAGCACCGCCGCGTGCGCGGTGGTGGGGCCGCGATGCTCGTCCGCGTGCGCGAGCGCGTCCGCCGTGCGCCGCGCGATCACCGCGATCTCGTTCGCGAGCGTGAACCGCTCGTGATCGGCCAGCGCCTCGCACGCGTCGAGGGCGGTCTTGCGGCGCGCCGCGTCTTCTCCGAGGAGCGCGTCGATCACTTTCGCAGGTCCGGCGCGTCGTCGTTGGCAGGAGCGGGAGCGGGCGCGGGCGCGGGCGCCGGCGCGGCCGGGCCCGGCGCGGGAGCCGGCGGTCGCTTCACCGGCGGCGGTCGCTTGATCGGCGGCTTTACGGCGTGCGAGGCCGTCGCGCTCACGACCGGCTCGGCGGAGGGGACCTCCGAAGGCGGCGGCGCGGGAGCCTCGACCGAGACCGAAGCCGAAGCCGAAGCCGACGCCGAGACGTCGGGCGCCGGCTCGCTCGTCTGCGCCGGCGCCGGCGGCGTCATCGCCGGTCGCCACTTGCCGCGCAGCCCGTACGCCGCGCCGCCGGCGAGCCCCACCGCGAGCAGCGCGAGCACAAGGGCGCGGCCGCGTCGCTTCGGCGGCACCGAGGGATGGAGCTCGCCCTGCGTGATCGCGGGCAGCGACTTGCCGGTGAACGCGCCGGGATGCTGCGAGATGCGGACCGTACCCGCCGCCGGCGGCATCGAGATCGGCGGCGCCGGGATCGAGGGCGGCGCGGGCGCGGACGAAGAGGGCGGCGGCGGACGGGTGGAGATCGCGATCACGCGATCGGCCGGGCGGAGCGGCTGCGAGGTCGTGAACGGATCGAGCGCCTTCGCGAGCGCGGCGACGTCGGCGTAGCGCTTGTCCGGATCCTTCTCGAGGCAGCGCTCGATGATCGACGCGAGCGCCTCGGGCACCTCCGGCTTGAGGCGGCGCACCGGCGCCGGGTCGTCGACGAGCACGCGCGCGCAGAGCTGCGCCATCGTCTCCCCGTCGAACGGCGTGCGCCCCGTCACGAGGCGATAGAGGATCGCGCCGAGCGCCCAGACGTCGGCGCGCACGTCGACCTCGCGCGCGCTGCGGAGCTGCTCCGGCGCCATGTAGAGCGGCGAGCCCATCACGTCGCGCGTCTTCGTGAGGGAGAGGTCCTCGCGCTCGTCGGGCAGCTTGGAGATCCCGAAGTCGAGGACCTTCACCGTCGTCGAGCCGTCGACCTTGTTCGCGACGAACAGGTTGTGAGGCTTGAGGTCGCGATGGATGATCCCGAGCGCGTGCGCCTCGGCGATCGCCTCGCACGCCTGGAGGACGTAGTCGACCGCGAGGTCGGGCGCGATCGGTCCTCCGTCCTCGATGACCTGATCGAGGTCGCGACCGTCGAGCAGCTCCATCACCATGTACGGCGAGCCGTTCGGGACGCGGCCGACGTCGATGACGCGCGCGACGTGCTCGCTCCGCAGCATCGCCGCCGCCCGCGCCTCGCGCTCGAACCGCGCGACCACGGTCGCGTCGCCGAGCACGGTCGGGAGGAGCAGCTTCACCGCGACGGGCTGCCGGAGCATGAGGTGCAGCGCACCGACCACGAGGCCCATCCCGCCATGCCCCAGCACGCGCTCGATCTGGTACTTGCCGTCGAGGACGTCGCCCGCGCGGAGGCCCGCCGCCTCGAGCGCTCTGCGATCGGCGAGTGGAAGCGTCGCCGTGATGTTCTCCGGAGCGGACGACATCCGGAGCCGATGATAGCGCATGTGCTACCGTCCGCCCGTGGCCGGCGTGAACGAGACGGGATGGATCCTCTTGAAACGAGGCACGTTTCTGGCCCTCGTCGCGGGCCTCGCCTGCTCGTCCGACCCGACGCCCCCGCCGCCCCCGCCGCCCGACGCCGGGCCGGCCGGCGAGGACGCCGCGGCGCCGGACGCCGGTGACGCCGAGGCAACGTGCCAGGACGACGACGGCTTCCTCCCGAGCTGCGACGGGATCGACGGGCTCGCGGAGCGCCAGTGCGATCGCGCCACCTGCGAGCGCTACCTCCGCCGGATGAAGACGCGCATCGCGCGGCGCGCCATCGCGTGCTTGCGGCGCCACATCCCCGCCGGCGACAGCTGCCGTCCGTGCGCGGGGGAAGCGCTCGCGACCTCGTGCGACGATCCGATCGCGGTCGGCGCGTGCGAGCAGCTCGCCGAGACGTGCCCCACGCGCTCGGTGGAGGAGTGCGCGGTGCTGATGGCGGGCCTCTCGTTCGGAGGCCGCCTCAACTTCGTGGCGTGCACGACGGAGCAGAGCTGCCTCCACGACATGCCCTCGTGCCTGCCGTAGCTCACTTCGGCAGGACGATATGGAAGACCGCCGCGCGGCTCGAGACGATGATGCTCGTCGGACCGATCGCGATCCCCGTCACGTGGTCGAAGCTCCCCGGGAGCGCGTCGATGCGCGTGAGGTGCTCGCCCGGGGTGCCGGCGAGCGTCGTCGTCGTGCTCCCTCGCAGCCGCCGCACCGTCGAGCCGTCCCACTCGCCGAGCACGGCGTCTCCGGTCGCGCCGTCGATCGCGAGCGTCCACGGATCGTTGAGGAGCGCGGCGGTCCCGTCCTGATGACCGCGCTCCCACGCCGCGCCGAACGGCGTCGAGAGCACGCCGGCCGGGCTGATACGACGGACGATCTGCGCTTCGTACTCGCTCACGAGGACGCTCCCGTCGGGCTCGACGACGATGCCGCCCGGCGTGGAGAGGGTCCCCGTCCCGAGCGGACCGTCGTTGGCGCCGCTCGTCCCCGCCTTCCCGGCGAACGTCGAGACGATCCCGCCCGGCGTGATCTTGCGGACGAGGTGGTTCTCCGTGTCGGCGACGAAGACGTTGCCGGCGCCGTCGATCGCGACGCCGCTCGGGTTGTCGAAGCGCGCCGTCGCCGCCGGCCCGTTCGTCGCGCCCGCAGTCCAAGGGATCCCCGCGATCGTCGTCGCGATCCCGGCGGGGGTGACCTTGCGGATCGTGTGGCTCCCGTAGTCCGCGACGTACACGTCGCCGTTGCGGCGGTCGACGGCCGGGTTGCACGGGCTCGCGAAGTGCGCCGCGGATCCGGCGCCGTCGTCGTGGCCCCAGTCCCACGTGTCCTTGCCCGCGAGCGTGCTCACGTCGCCGAGGGGCGAGACCTTGCGGATCGCGCCGACGTCCCCGACGAACACGTTCCCTTCGGCGTCGGCCGCGATCCCGCAGATGTCGCGGAACGAGGCGCGCGCGCCGGTGCCGTTCTTGCCGCCGAGCAAGAGGGGGCCGGCGAACGTCGACACCGTGCCGTTCGTGCTCAAGCGGCGCACGGCGTGGCCGATCCAGTCCGTGACGAACACGTCGCCGTTCGGGCCGCGCGCGAGGCGCGCCGGCTCCGTGAAGCGCGCGTCGTCGAAGGCGCCGTCGTCGGTGCCGCGGGAGGAGCCCGCGAGCGTCGTCACGACGCCCTCCGTCGTGACGCGACGGATGCGATGGTTGTACGTGTCGGCGACGTAGAGGACGCCGTTCGACGCGACCGTCACGCCGCACAGCGACTTGAAGCGCGCGTCGGCGCCGGTGCCGTCGTCGTCGTCCTCTTCTCCGGCGAGGCCGGCGAGGGTGGAGACCACCCCCTCGCTCGTGATCTTGCGGACGGTCGCCTGCTCCTCCACGACGTAGATGTCCGTCCCGGACGTGACCAGGCCGCACGGCCAGCCGAACCGCGCGTCCACGGTACCATCGGTTGCCCCGTCTTCACCGGCTTTCCCGGCAATGGTGCTCGTCGCCCCGTTGGGCTTGATGCGCCGGACGGTGTGGTTCCCGTTGTCGGTGACGTAGAGGTCGCCGTTCGCGTCGATCGTCACGTCGCTGGGGTAGCGGAAGCGCGCCGCCGTCGCCGCTCCGTCGGCGCTGCCGGGCGTGCCGTGTCGACCCGCGAAGACGGAGACCTCGCCCGCCGGGGTCACCTTGCGGATCGTATGGTCCTCGTGATCGGCGACGTACACGTTCCCCGCGGCGTCGACGGCGAGGCCCGCGGGCGAGCGGAAGCGCGCCGTCTTGCCGTCGCCGTCGGCGCTGCCCGCCGTCCCGTCGCCGGCGAGGGTCGTCACTTGTCCGCCCGGCGTGATCTTCCGGATGACGCGGTTGCCCCATTCGCTCACGTAGACGTTGCCGTCGCCGTCGACGGCGATGCCGTCGGGACCGCGAAAGCGCGCGTCGGCTCCGGTCGCGTCGACGTGGCCGTCGGTCTGTCCCGCGAGGAGCACGATGCCCGGCGTCACCGTGATCGTGGCGGTCGCGGTCGCGCCTCCGGCGCCGGTCGCGACGACGTGAAAGGTGCCGGCCGCGTACGGCGCGCGGTAACGCCCGTTCGCGTCGACCGTCCCGCCGCCGGGCTCGGTGACGGCCCACGCCGTCGCCGCGGGCGTCGCCGTGAGCTGGAGCTCCGCGCCCGGCGCGAGCGTGCTCTCGGCTGGCGCGACGGCGATCGAGCCCGAAGCATCCGGCGCCCCGCTGTCGGCGCCGTCGCCGCCCTCCGCCGTGACGTTGCCCCCGTCGGGGACGCCGCTCCCGCCTCCCGTGAAGCCGTCGAACGAGGTCGTGAGCGAGCAACCCGAGACGACGCCGAGCACGAGAGCCGTGCGCCACGTTCGTGCTACGACCCTCATCGATCCACGGAGCGTAGCAGGTCGTCGACCCCGACCGGTAGTATGCTTCCTCCGATGAGCATCCTCGGCTTCTTTCGCTCGAGCGAGGACAAACGCGGCCTCGTGCTCCTCCGCACCGTCCGCGAGCACATGCCCGACGCCGCCGACGAGGACGTGAAGATCGTCGCGTCCATCGTCGGGCTCCTCGGGCAAGTGGCGGTCGTCGATCGACCGTACCTCCCGGTCGAGGAGGCGCGCATCCGCGCCGTGCTCGAGGACGTCCGCGGCGTCGGCCGCGCCGGTGTGGACGCGATCGTGGCGACGCTCCGCGCGTCGATCGTGAACATCGCGGAGCTGGAGGCGCGCGAGTACGCGCGCTTCCTCCGTGAGCTCGCGGATCGGGACCTGCGGCTGCACGTGCTCGACCTCCTCCTCGACGTGGCCGCGGCGGACGAGCGCGTCAGCGTCGCGGAGGTGAACCACCTCCGCCGCTTGACCGACGTCCTCGGCCTCACGCAAGACGACTACGTCGCCTCGCAGGCGCGCCATCGCGACAAGCTGGTGGGGCTGTCGTAGCTATTTCGCGACGCGATAGATGAAGCGCCCGACCGTCGCGTTGAGGAAGGCGCTGAAGTAGAGGAAGGGGCCGTCGCTCTTGATCGACTCGATCGTGGGGATCCCCTCGACCACGACCTCGGGCGGTCCCTCGCAGCCGGTCTGCGGGCAGCGCAGGATCGACGTCTCCGCGCTGGACGCGGCCCAGTAGACGTATTCGTCGTCGGTCGCGAGGGCCTTCGGCGCGACGAGGTTCGTCGCGATCGCGACGCGCGGCGCGAGGGTCCCGTCGGCGTTGACCTCCGAGCGCCAGACGTTCGCCGAATCGGTGTAAAATACATTGTTTCCCGCCGCCGCGATCGCGCACTGGTCCTCGACGTTCGCCGCGATGCGCCCTTGCTCCGTCGCGCGATAGAGCCACACGCGGTCGCCGGGCGCGTCGGAGAGATACGCGCCGCCGGAGGCCGACGCGAACGCGCTCGGGCACAGCGCGCGCTCGACGCGGGTGTCGGTCGAGAGCGGGATCGCGCCGCCGTACTTCTCCACCGTCGCGTCGGTGAAGTTGACCCAGACGTACGGGTAGGTCGGGTGCACCGGCGCGACGTGCACGACGGGGCCGGTGCGCTTGCCGGCGGCGCTCAGGATCTCGGGGCCGTCGGCCGGGCAGCCGGTCGCGGAGCAGACGCGTACGCCGTCGTCGCCGGACCAGACGACGTGCTGCGCGTTCGCGATCATCGCGCGCGGGCTCGCGCCGACGAGCGCCTTCTCCGCGATGCGGACCGCGTCTCCGCTCGTGTCGACGCGCACGATCTCGTCGTTCACGATCGCGAACAGCCGCCCGTCGGACACGGCGTAGACGTGCGGCCCGACGCTGACGCCGAGCGGGACGCACTTGCCGCGTTCGCAGCGCGTGCCGCGGCAGCTGTGGTTGCAGCGGCCGCAGTGGCTCGGATCCACGACGAGGTTCGCCCCGCCGCAGGCGGAGTTGTCCTCCGTCACGACCGGCTGTTCGTTCCCGCCGCCGTCCTCGTAGGGGAGCGGATCGCCGAGCCCGAGCACCGCGCGGCACGAGACGAGGACGGCCGGGACGAGGCTCGCCGCGAGCGCGCGCCGCCACATCAGAACGTCCATCCCGGCGCCCGCAGCGCGGTGGGGGCGCGCGCGCCGCGCGGCGCGGTGAGGTAGAGGACGACGCCGCCGATGAGCAGCGCGCCGCCGGCGATGAGCGCGATCGTCGCGACGTCGGCGCTCTGGCGCGCGGAGTCGTAGCTCGCGAGCCCCGCCGGGCCGCAGCGCGTCTCGTCGGCGTTGCAGTCCGACTTCGCGTCGTCGTGCTTCGACGTCGCGCGGAACGCGAAGAACCCTCCCGCGCCGAGCCCGGCGACGCCGGCGACGGCGAGCACCGCGCCGATCGTCCGCTGCGTCCCGCCCGCGCGCTCCGGCGCGCCGCGATCCGGCGGCGGCGGCTCCACCGGCGCCGCTGCCTTCGGCAACGGCGGCACCTCGATCGCGAGCGCGCCGCTCTTCGGCGGGGCGGTCACGCGCGTGCTCCACGCCTCGTGCCCCGGGGCGTGCGCCTCGATCACGTGGTCTCCGCCGTCGATCGGGACCTTCACGCCCCACTCCGCGCGGCTCACCGGCTGCCCGTCGCGCGTGACCTCGAGCCCGCTCACGCGCGTGCGCGCAGGGACGAGCACGGTCAAGGTGGTGAGGAGCGGCGCGAGCGCGGCGGCTTTGTCCTTGCCCTTCTTGACCCACTCCTGGCGGCCGGAGCGATCCGCGTCGGCGGCGGCCTCGGTGTAGGTGACCCACGCGCTCGCGAGCTGCTCGTTCTTCTCGTAGCAGAGGGCGAGGTTGAGGAGCGTGCCGGCGCCGGGATCGAGCCGGTTCGACTCCGCGAACTTCGGGCACGCCTCGGGGTACGAGCCGGCCTGCATGAGGCGGCGGCCCTCCTCGAACAGCGTCTGCGCGGTGGCCTGGTCGCGCGGGGTCGCCTGCGCGCCCGCCGGCGCGGCGGCGAGGAGCGTGAGAGCGAAGGCGGAGACCGAGAGCCCGGAGCGGTTCATAGATCGGTGATCTTGTAGTCCTTGATCTTGTAGAGCAGCGCGCGGTGGCTGATCTCTAGCAGCTCCGCGGCGCGGGTGCGGTTGCCGCGCGTCTTCTGGAGCGCGCGGCGGATGAGGATCTCCTCGATCGCGGCGGTCGTCTTCTTCACCGAGAGCTCTCCCGTCGCGAGCTGGACCTGCACCGGATCGAGCGCCTCGCGCAGGCGCTCCGGGAGATCGCCCGCGTCGATGACGTCGCCGTCGCACAGCACCATCGCGCGCTCGATCGTGTTCTCGAGCTCGCGGACGTTCCCGGGCCACGCGTACTCGAGGAGGAGCTTCCGCGCGTCGCCGGTGAGGGCGCGGATGCTCGTCCCCAATCGCGCGTTGTTGCGGACGAGGAAGTGGTCAATCAGGAGATTGATGTCTTCCCGCCGCGCGCGGAGCGGGGGGATCGTAATCGGCAATACGTTGACTCGGTAATAGAGGTCTTCGCGGAAGCGGCCCGCCTTCGCCTCCGCCGCGAGGTCGCGGTGCGTCGCGGTGATGATGCGGACGTCGACCTTCACGTCCTTCGTGTCGCCGAGGCGCCGGATCGTCTCCTCCTGCAGCACGCGGAGGAGCTTCACCTGGAGGTTGAGCGGGAGCTCACCGATCTCGTCGAGGAAGAGCGTCCCGCCGTCGGCCTCCTCGAAGAGGCCGCGGCGATCGGAGTGGGCGTCGGTGAAGGCGCCCTTCTTGTGGCCGAAGAGCTCGCTCTCGAGGAGGTTCTCCGGGATCGCGCCGCAGTTGATCGGGACGAAGGGGTGGTTCTTGCGGCTCGATCGCAAATGCACCGCGCGCGCGACGAGCTCCTTGCCGACGCCGCTCTCGCCCTGGATGAGGACCGTCGTCTTGAAGTCGGCGATCTTCGTGATCGTGCGGAAGATCTCGCCCATCGCGTGGCTCTTCGCGAGGATCGACTCGAACTGGCTCTCCTTCTGGATCTGCTCCTTGAGCGCGCGGTTCTCGCGCCGGAGCGACTCGCGCTCCTCCGCCTTGCGGAGGACGAGGACGATCTCGTCGGGCTTGAACGGCTTGCCGACGTAGTCGTACGCGCCCGCCTTCATCGCCTCGAGCGCGAGGTCGACGCTGCCGTACGCGCTCATCACCACGACGGTGGCGGGGTTCTGCTTCGCCTTCAGCGTGGCGAGGAGGTCGAGGCCGTTCATCTTCGGCATCCGCACGTCGGTGAGGATGAAGTCGGGCCCGAACGAGTCGACGAGCGCGAGCGCAGACTCGCCGCTGTCTGCGACCTCCACGTCGTACCCGTGGCGTTTCAGCAGTGTCTTGAGGACGAGGCGGATGTTCTCTTCGTCGTCGACGACCAGGACGCGGCGCATCGGTCCTCCGCAAAGTTTGCAGAGGCATCCTAGCAGTTTCTTCGCGCGGCGGTGGCCGCGTTCCGCCGCACCTCGCAATCCTTGCACGGACGGACGCGCCGCCGGTCCCGGCCTTGCTTTCCCTCGGGCATGCGGTTCCTCGTTCCGGTCGGCATCGTGATCGCGCTCCTCGTCGTCGGGGTGGGCTTCATCGTCGGCGGCGCGGAGGACGAGCCGGTCGGCGTCACCGCGACGACCGGCGCCTCGGTGGAGGTGGAGGACGAGAGGCAGGAGCGCTTCGCCGCGTTCGTCCTCGACGACGCGCAGGCGACCTGGCGGATGCTCTTCGCCCGCGCGGGCAAGCGCTACGAGGACGCGAAGCTCGTCCTCTACCGCGACGAGACGGAGGCCGCGTGCGGCTTCGGCAAGGTCGCGACGGGCCCGTTCTACTGCCCGACCGACGATCGGGTGTCGGTCGATCTCTCCTTCCACGAGGAGCTCGCGCGGCCGGCGCAGGCCTACGTCCTCGCGCACGAGATCGGCCACCACGTGCAGGACCTCCTCGGCGCGACCGCGACGGTGAAGATCTTCCGCCGCTCCCAGCGCGAGGGTGAGCCGGGCGCGAACGTGCGCCTCGAGCTCCAGGCCGACTGCTACGCCGGGGTGTGGGCGCACACGACGCAGAAGCGCGGCCTCCTCGAGGAAGGTGACGTCGACGAGGCCCTCCGCGCGGCCGCCGCGCTCGGCGCCGACCGCCGGACCGGCGGCCGCGTGTCCCCGGAGACCTTCACCCACGGCACGAGCGACCAGCGCCGGCGCTGGTTCAAGGCCGGCTTCGAGCACGGCGCGGTCGACTCGTGCGACACGTTCTCCGCGAGCGGCCTCTAGCGATGGGATAGGCTCGACGCGTGGACGTCGGCCTCGATCGGTTGTTGGTGGATCCCGGGCTCGCGCGCGGGTTGCGTGGGTCGCGGGTGGGGCTCCTCGCGCACCCGGCGTCGGTGACGCGGCGGCTCGTGCACGCGGTGGAGGTGCTGAAGAGCATCGGGATCGTGCCCGCGCGGTTGTTCGGGCCCGAGCATGGGTGGGCGGGGCACGCGCAGGACATGGTCGGGGTCGCCGGCGGCGGCGACGTCGTCAGCCTCTACGGCGAGACGTTCGACGATCTCTCGCCGAAGCCGGAGCACCTCGAGGGGCTCGACGTGGTCGTCGTCGATCTCCAGGACGTCGGCGCGCGGTACTACACGTTCGTGTGGACGGTCGTGCTCGTCGCGCGCGCGTGCGCGAAGGCGGGGGTGCGCGTCGTCGTCCTCGATCGGCCGAACCCGATCGGCAGCGTCGTCGAAGGGCGCCTCCCCGAGCCCGGCTTCCTCTCCTTCGTCGGCCTCGAGCCGATCCCGATCCGGCACGGGCTCACCCTCGGCGAGATCGTGATGTGGCGCGGCCGCGTCGATGGCTGGGCGCCGAACGTCGACGTCATCGCGTGCCGCGGCGTCGCGCGCCACACCCACGCGCCGAAGTGGGACCGCCCCTTCGTGCTCCCGTCGCCGAACATGCCGACGTACGACACCGCGCTCGTGTACCCCGGCGGATGCCTGCTCGAAGGGACGAACCTCTCCGACGGACGCGGCACCACGAAGCCGTTCGAGATCACCGGCGCGCCGTGGATCGACGGCGCCGAGCTCGCGCGCGCGCTCGCGGAGACGGGGCTCCCCGGCTTCATCGCGCGGCCGCTCTCCTTCGAGCCGACGTTCCACAAACACGCCAAGCAGGCGTGCGGCGGCGTCCAGATCCACGTCACCGACGAGGAGGTGTTCCGCCCCGTCGCCACCTACGTCGCGCTCGTCGCGCTCGCGCACCACGCCGCGCCGGACCACTTCCGCTTCCGCACCGAGGAGTACGAGTACGTCGACGACAAGCCGGCGTTCGACATCCTCACCGGCTCCGCGATCGCGCGCGAGCGCATCCTCGCCGGCGACGACGCGCGCGAGATCGCCGAGCACGTGAGCCACGTCGGCGCGGAGGAGCGCGCGATCGTCGAGGCGGCGCGTGCTTAGGGAGAAGGTCCGCTCCTTCCTCGGCTTCCCGCCGCGGCCGGACGTGCCCGGCCCCAACTCCATCGTCCTCTGCGCCGACGCGATGGTGCGGCGGCCGCTCGAGTTCCTCACCGAGATCTCGAAGGAGCACGGCGACGTCGTCCGCTTCCCGCTCCTCCAGAACGAGGTCTTCCTCTTCAACCACCCCGACGCGATCGAGGAGCTCGTCGTCGCGCGCAAGGACCTCCTCGTCAAGGACTGGCTCACGCGCGAGCTCGGCGTCATCGTCGGAAAGGGCCTCCTCCTCAGCGAGGGCGCGCTCTGGAAGAAGCAGCGGCGGCTCGTCCAGCCCGGCTTCCACCGCGAGCGCATCGCGGCGTACGCCGACGTGATGGTGCGCTACGCCGAGCGCGCGACGGAGGAGTGGACCGACGGCGAGACGCGCGACGTCCACGTCGACCTGATGCGGCTCACCCTCGACATCGTCGCGAAGACGCTCTTCGGCGTGGAGGTGACCGCGGTCGCGCGGCGCGTCGAGCGCTGCCTCGAGGTGCTCGCCGAGCGCTTCTCCGGCATCAGCGCGATCATTCCGCTCTCCGTCCCGATCCCCCAGAACTTCCGCACGAAGAAGGCGATCGCCGAGCTCGACGAGATCATCTACGGGATCATCCGCGAGCGGCGCGCGCGCACCGACGGGGGCGACCTCGTCTCGATGCTGATCGACGCGAGCGAGGGCGAGGACAGCGTGATGGACGACCGCCAGCTCCGCGACGAGGCGATCACGCTCCTCCTCGCCGGACACGAGACGACGGCGCTCTCGCTCGGCTACGCGCTCCACCTCCTCGGCCGGCACCCGCTCGCGCTCGCGAAGCTCCGGAACGAGGTCGCGAGCGTGCTCGGCGACCGGCCCGCGACCGCGGCCGACGTCTCCGCGCTCAAGTACACCGACGCCGTCATCCGCGAGTCGATGCGCCTCTACCCGCCGGCGTGGGCGATCGGGCGCGAGGCGACCCAGCCGCTCAGCGTCGCGGGGATCGACGTCGAGAAGGGCGCGCAGCTGTGGGCGGCGCAGTGGGTCGTCCACCGCGATCCGCGCTGGTTCCCCGAGCCCGAGCGCTTCGACCCCGAGCGCTGGCTGACGGGGCCGGCGGTGCCGAAGCACGCGTATTTCCCGTTCGGCGGGGGCCCGCGCGTCTGCATCGGCAACGCCTTCGCGACGATGGAGATGGTGCTCGTCCTCGTGACGATCGCGCGCCGCTTCGACCTGTCGCCCGAGGCCGAGCCGAAGCTCGTGCCGTCGGTGACGCTCCGGCCGAAGGGCGGCCTCCCGATGCAGGTCCGGAGGCGGAGCGATACGATCGCGACGTGATCCCGCGCGCCGCGCGCGCCGCCACGATGCGCTGGGTCCACCACGTAGCCTCGTCGGCGTTCGCGATGTTCGCGCTTCAATCGGCAACGCAGAGGGACACCGAGCCACCATCTATCGTGTCGAACCCCCCGGGCCGAAGAGCGCAGTCGCTGTACGCTCGCACAGCTTCATGAGTGCCGGCGGGACAGGCGCTTCTTCGCACCACCGTCGCGGTCACGCCTTCGCGAAGCAGAGACTCTGCAGCACCCGACATTCAGCGCCGCAAACGTTGTTGAACGCGTCGGTTCGATTTTCATATCCGGGAGGGCAGCTCTAGCCCGGTTGCCTCTCTCTCCTATTCGGCATGAGAGCAGGGCTTCTTCCCCATTGCTGCCGGATGAGGAGCTCGATGATGACGCCGCGCCTGACGAAGAGGTGCTACTCGCCGTGTCCACGGACGGAGAGCCGCTCGAGCTAGGATTGTTCGTTTCGGGGCGCGCCGCGCCGTCAATGTCGAGCACGTAATCATCAAAGCGGGAAGGGTCGCACGCCATGAACGCTCGCAATCCGACTACGCTGATCGCAAAGTACGCCAGCGAAGCAGGTCCTCTCATGGCGCAAGCTCCCACTTGATTCCCTGCGTGGTGTCCTTCGCGCGGACGAAGGAGAGCCCGAAGAGAATCCTCGGGCGACAAGCTCCCCTCCACAATCCGCTGAGTTTCGCGCCATGAGGCGTGGCCTTGCAAGCACCTTGCACAAGAGGCCACGTCGGGCCACGCGTCCACATGTACTTGAGCTGGTCGGAAGGGGCGGAATCCATCGCCCTCCGCGCAGGAACTTCGTGTCCAGTCTGCGAGCTCTCCTCGCTGCAGCGGTGGTTGCGAAGTGGAGGGGGTCGGTGAGCGCAGCCACCCCGCTGAAGTTCGCGTAGGGCTGGCGAGAAGCGAAGTGGAGGGGGTCGGTGAGCGCAGCCACGCCGCTGAAGTTCGCGTTGAGGACGCGCGATGCGAAGTGGAGGGGGTCGGTGAGCGCAGCCACCCCGCTGAAGTTCGCGTTGAGGACGCGCGATGCGAAGTGGAGGGGGTCGGTGAGCGCAGCCACGCCGCTGAAGTTCGCGTTGAGGACGCGCGATGCGAAGTGGAGGGGGTCGGTGAGCGCAGCCACCCCGCTGGAGTTCGCGTTGAGGACGCGCGATGCGAAGTGGAGGGGGTCGGTGAGCGCAGCCACCCCGCTGGAGTTCGCGTAGGGGTCGCGCGGGGGCGCGCGATGTGAGTGGCGTGCAGCCGCTTCGCTGACGTTGCGTCCGAACTATCGGGCGTCTTGTGGAAGTGAATGGTGATACTGCGCAACTTCGCGGGGGGGAGGGACGACTGCGGGCGTAATGCCTGTCTCCGACTCGAGGTCCGTGGCTCGTGCTCTGGCACCCCTTGGGTTTCACGTGGTGATGCGGCTCATGGACGGCCGGCCCATCGCCACCACACGGGCGGCGGTGCGCACCGTCTCGCGCGTGGTGCTCTCGCAAGGGGAGGACCGAGGGCTGCTCGCACACGGTCTGGCGGACGATCACTTGCACGCCGTCCTCGCCGCGAGCCGGCCGGCGGTCGGGGACTTCGCTCGGTATGTCGAGATCGCGCTCGGCCGATTGCTCGGGCTCGGCTCGCGGTTTCAGAGCGCTCACATCGTGCCGCTGCAGAACCAAGACCACGCGCTCCGGACCTTCCACTACGTGCAGCGACAGGACGCGCGTCACGGGCTTGACCGCGATCCGATGCGCGAAGGGACCAGCCTCCCAGACATGCTCGCGATCCGCCTGGTTGGGAGCTCGATCGCGGAGCGCGTTCGTGAGCACCTGCCGCGACTGCGCCCGGAGCACCTCATGCAGCACTTCCCGGCGGGAGCCTTCGTGGAGCGGCCGATCGATCTGCGTGTGCTTGCAGACGCTGCAGCGGCCGTCTTCGCATTGCCTGACCTTCGAGGACGTGGAGACGAGCTCGCGCGGGCACGCCGCGCTGCCGTCCACGTCGCGGGCAAGGAGGTGCCGACCCGGGCCCTCAGCGAGGTGCTCGAGATCGGGGCTCGGGCCGTGCAGATGCTGCGCGCGCTGCCGCCCGAGCTGGTGGTCGTGCGCGCCGTGAAGCTGCAGGCGCTCCTGCGAACGCAGGCGAAGAAGCTGAATGAGGTCGGCTAACGAAACGTCATCGTCACCGTCATCGCAGTGAACGACCGCACGCGCGAGGATTGCGAGCCGCTGCCGCGAGGCGCCTCACGACGTCGCGCCGCGGTCGAGACTGATCGCGAGGCGCCTTACGACGTCGCGCCGCAGTCGAGACTGATCGCGAGGCGACTCGAGACGGTCGCGCGGCGACTCGAGATGGTCGCGCGGCACTCGAGACGGTCGCGAGGCGACTCGAGACGGTCGCGTCACACGGTCGTTACGATCGCGAGGCGACTCAGCTCGGGTGCGCGACGGTCGTGACGACCGCGGAGGCGTGCGTCTTCACGCCGGCGACGGCGAGGGCGGCGTGGAGGATCTCGTCCTCCGAGACGAGGACGAGGTTCGCGGCGTCGGCGAGCGGGATGAACGAGTCGGCCGAGGCGACGCGCGCGAACGGCTTCGCGCGGAGGGCGGGGTTCTCCGCGACGAGCGCCGCGATCGCCTCCCCGACGTTGCCGGACTTGCGGCACTCGTCGACGACGAGGATCGACGCCGCCTCCCGCGCGTAGGTCTCGATCGCCTCCGCCGGCAGCGGCGCGAGCCAGCGCAGATCGATGATCGTCGCTTGCACGTTCTCTGCCGCGAGCTTCTTCGCGACGCGGAGCGACATCGGCACGCCGTTGCCGTAGGTGAAGACGACGAGGTCGCGCGCCTCGCCGTTGTAGACGCCGACCTCGCCGACGTCGATCGCCTCGCCCTGCGGCGGGAGCGGGAACATCCAGCCGTTGTCGCCCGCGGCGTGGAGGTCCTTCGTGTGGTAGAGCGCGATCGGCTCGACGATGACCGCGACGCGGCCGTCGACCTTCGCCGCCGCCACGAGCGTGCGCATCATCTTCACCGCGTCGTCGCCGCGGCTCGGCACCGCGAGGAGGACGCCGGGGATGTCGCGCAGCACCGCGAGCGAGTCGTCGTTGTGGAAGTGGCCGCCGAAGCCCTTCTGGTAGCCGAGGCCCGCGATGCGCACGACCATCGGGTTCTTGAGCTGCGCGCGCGAGAAGAAGGAGAGGGTGGCCGCCTCGCCGCGGAGCTGATCCTCTGCATTATGCAAGTAAGCGAGGAACTGGATCTCGGGGACGGGGAGGAGGCCGACCTGGCCCGCGCCGATCGCGACGCCGAGGATCGTCTGCTCGTCGAGGAGGGTGTTGAACACGCGCCCGGGGCCGAACTGCTTCCACAGCCCGACCGTGACGCCGTAGACGCCGCCCTTCTCCGCGACGTCCTCGCCGAACATGATCATCTCGCCGTACTTGCGCATCAGGTCGCCGAGGCCGGCCTTGATCGAGTGGGCGAGCGTCTTCGGTTTGTCCGCGTCCGCCGGCATCGGCGCGTAGCCGGCGCGCTTCGCCTCCGCCAGCACCGCGCTCTGGTGCGACGGCGCGATCGACTCCATGACCGCGGCGCGGGTGGTGAGCTTCGGGCGCTTCACCGCCTCGGCGGAGAGGCGCTTCACCATCTCGAGCGCGCGGTCGACCTCCTCCACGAGCTCGGCGCCGGTGAGGACGCCCGCGTCGAGGAGCGACTGCGCGGCGACGAGTACGGGATCGTTGTCCTCCGCGCGCGCGATGTCGTCCTTCGAGCGGTACTCGCCGTCGGCGTCGCTGCCGGCGTGGCCCCACACGCGCTCGGTCGCGAGGTGGAGGAACACGGGCTTCCGCTTCTCGCGGCAGAAGTCGACCGCCTGCTTCGTCTTCGTGTACGCGTCGGAGAGGTCGCGGCCGTCGGCGAAGACGTACGTGAGCGCCGGCATCGCCTTCATCCGCGCCTCGACCCAGCCGTTCGGCGTGCGCACGGAGACGCCGATGCCGTTGTCCTCGCAGACGAAGATCACGGGGACCGGCACCTTCTGGTACGCCGCCCACGACGCCGCGTTGATCGCGCCCTGCGCGGTGGAGTGGTTCAGCGACGCGTCGCCGAAGGAGCAGAGCACGATCGAGTCGCGCGCCGTCGGCATCGCGCCGGCGGACGTGCCGCCGTCGACACCGAGCTTCTTCATGCGATCGATCGCGAGCGCCATCCCGACCGCCTTCGGGAGGTGGGAGGAGATCGTGCTCGTCTGCGGAGGGATCCCCCACGGCACGCTGCCGAACACCTTGTGGCGGCCGCCCGAGATCGGATCGTCCGCCGACGCGGCGAGCGAGAGGAGGAGCTCGAGCACGCCCGCGCGCTCCTCGGCCCCGTTCGACGCCGCCCGCGCGCGCGCGAGGAAGAACGCGCCGGAGCGGTAGTGGAGGAGCGCCGGGTCGGTCGCGCGCGTCAGCGCCCCGAGCGCGACGTTGCCCTCGTGGCCCGCGCTGCAGATCGTGTAGTAACCCTGGTTCTTCGCGCGGAGCTCGTGCGCCTCGACGTCCGTCAGGCGGCAGAAGAGCTGCGAGAGGAAGAGGTCTTTCGCAACACCTTGGTCGATCGTCAGCCGCGGCGCTTCGATGCGAGCACCGTTGGCGAGAGAGCGGATGCGTTCGACGGAGCGCCGCGCACGGAGAAGAGGCATGGCGCCTCTTTATCATGCCTGCGTGCCAGGGCTATGCTGCCCGGCGATGTCCGAGACGGGAGATCCCGCGCTCATCGGCCGCCGCGTGGCCGCGAAGTTCCTCGTCGAGAAGTTCCTCGGCGGCGGGGCGATGGGCGCCGTCTACCGCGCGAAGGACACCACCCTCGATCGCAACATCGCGCTCAAGGTGATGCACCCCTCGGTCGCGGTCGACCCGAGCTTCGTGAAGCGCTTCCACCGCGAGGCGCGCGCGGCGAGCCGCATCGACCACGCGAACGCGATGCGCGTCATCGAGTTCGGAGAGGAGCCGGACGGCCTCCTCTACATCGCGATGGAGTTCCTCGAGGGCCGCGACCTCTACAAGGTCATCCACGAGGACTGGCCGCTCCCGGAGGCGCGCATCGCCGACATCATGATGAAGGGCCTCGCCGCGATGCAGGTCGCCCACGACATGGGCGTCATCCACCGCGACCTGAAGCCCGAGAACATCATGATCCTCGATCGCAAGGACGACGAGGGGCAGGACATCGTGAAGGTCTGCGACTTCGGGATCGCGAAGATCACCGAGAGCGACGACGAGAAGTCGCGCGCGGGGACGGGCGCGAAGCTCACGACCTCGGGCCTCGTCGTCGGGACGCCCGAGTACATGTCGCCGGAGCAGGCCCGCGGCGAGAAGCTCGACCCGCGCTCCGACCTCTACTCGATGGGCGTCATCCTCTATCAGCTCCTCACCGGGCGGACGCCGTTCCTCGCCGAGACCGCGCTCGCGGTCGTGCTGAAGCACATCACCGAGGTCCCGGAGCCGCCGTCGGTCCACTACCCGGGCGTGCACAAGGGCCTCGAGCAGATCTGCGTCCGCGCGCTCGCGAAGGCGAAGGAGGAGCGCTTCCAGTCGGCGCGTGACATGCGCTCCGCGGTGCGCGCCGCGATCGAAGGGCGGCCGCTCCCGGTCGACATGCACGCGGCGACGGAGGCGACGCTGCCGATGCCCGCGCAGCCCGGCGCGACGTCGACCGGCCCGAACCCGGCGCCGATCTCGCAGCCGATGCGGTCGGCGCAACCCGCGCAGCCGATGAAGGGCGCGCCCGGCACGAGCAAGATCACGCCGCTCGGCACCGCGGTCGCGGCCGAGCCGCCGCCTCCGTCGCGTGTCCCGCTCTACGCGGGCGTCGCGGTCGGCGCGATCGCGGTCGGCGCCGCGCTCTTCGCGTTCGTCGTGAAGCCCGCGATGTCGAAGCCGCCGCCGGCGACGACGAATACGACGACGACGCCGGTGGTCCCCACGCCGGCGAGCAAGAGCGCGGAGCCGAGCGCCCACCCGATCGCGCCCGAGCCGCCGGCGTCGGCGTCGGCCTCCGCGTCGCCCGCGTCTTCGCAGGAGCACGCGAGCACGAACACGAACGCGAACGTGACGCTCCCGCCGAAGACGCCGGTCAAGACGACGTCGGGCGGCGCGCCTGCGCCGGCCCCCGAGCCGGCCCCCGAGCCCGCGCCCGCTCCTGCGCCTGCGCCTGCGCCGGCCCCCGAGCCTGCCCCTGCGCCTCTGCCCGTCGCGCCGCCTCCCGCACCGGCGCCCGCGCCCGCGCCGGCGGCGCCCGTGTTCAACGCTTCGCTCTGCAAGGCGGCGGTCGGCGCGAAGAAGGCGACGTCGGGCTACAACGCGAAGGACCTCACGTTGAACGGGGCGGACGCCGCGTGGACGTCGTGCGCGCGGAGCGGCTTCAAGGAGAAGCCGGCCGCTCCGATCAGCGCGACCGTGCACCTCCGCTTCTCGGACACGAAGGCGTTCCGCGGCGCGACGTGCAACGGCTGCCCCCCTGCCGTCGCGCAGTGCGTGAACGCGGCGGCGCCGCGCGTCGCGTCGGTGAGCTTCCGCGGCGGCGACGTCACGGGCGATCCGGAGTTCGACGTTCCGGTGACATTCAGCTGCGATTGAAGTAAAGCGGGCACGCCATGAAGGGTGGGCAGCTGGCGATCGTCATCGCGTTCCTCGCGCTCGGCTCCTGCAAGGAGCTCGATCCCGAGACGGGGGACCTCCGCGCTACGTGCAGCGACGCCGACTCGAACCCCGCCGTCGCGGTCGACTTCGCGCGCGACATCCGCCCGCTCATCGACGGCGACGTCGACGGCACGCGGGGCTGCATCGGCTGTCACTCCTCGACGAGCGGCAGCATGGAAGGCTTCGTCGCGACGGGCCTCGATCTCTCGAAGCTCCAGGCGCTCCGCCAGGGCGGACGTTCCACTCCCCCGAACCTGATCGTGGTGCCGGGGAAGCCGTGCGACTCCGCGATCGTCCAGAAGCTCGAAGGCACGTTCACCGGCGCCCGCATGCCGCGCGGCGGACCGTTCTGGGACGCGACGAAGATCCAGCTCGTCCGCGATTGGATCGCGGAGGGAGCGGCAGGAGCCGACGAATGATGCGCCGCACGCTCACGGCCTTGGCCTTCGCGCTCGCTGCCTTCTCGTGCAGCGGCGCGCGCAGCGAGGGGCTCGACACGAGCAAGATCCCCGACGATCTGCGCTCCGACTACCAGCTCTTCACGACGAAGTGCTCGAAGTGCCACTCGCTCGCGCGCCCGCTCTCGTCGAACATCACCGACGACGACCAGTGGGTCATGTACGTGAACCGCATGCGCCGCCAGCCGGGCAGCGGCATCTCGTACGACGATCAGGCGCACATCCTTCGCTTCCTCAAGTGGTACGCCGCCGACCTGCGGCGCATCCAGGAGGAGAAGCGAAGCGGCGGCGCGCCCTCGGCTTCGGCTTCGGCTTCGGCCTCTGCCTCTGCCCCTGCCCCTGCTTCTGCTCCTGCGTCGCCTCCGAGCCCGCCGCCCGCGCCTCCGAGCCCGCCCGCCGTCGACGCGCAGGACGGTGGCCCGTGAAGGTCCGTCGTCATCGGAGCACGTTGCTCGTCGCGCTGGCGGCGCTCGTCGCGGCGCTCGTCGCGCTCGTGACGCCGGCGCGCGCGCTCGAGCGCAACTTCGCGGGCTCGGCGCAGCTCGACTACAACTTCGCGCCGACCGCGCGGAACATGAAGACGTTCCCGTCCGCGTTCGACGGCTTCACGATGGAGCTCGCCGGCAAGATCGCGGTCGACTTCTCGGACCACGTCTCCGCGAACATGAAGGTCTGCTACGGCTGCCACGGCTTCGAAGCGGACATGATGTATTTCGACATCCGCGTCGTCGACGAGCTGAACTTCCGCGTCGGCCGCTTCAGCCCGAGCTTCGGCGCGTTCAACCTCCGCCACGATCCGGCGAACCATCGCCTCAGCGACAAGCCGCTCCCTTACGACATGGGCCGCATGCTCCGCCTCCGGCAGTGGAACATGAGCGTGTTGCCGAGCCCGTTCCCGGACAACGGCGTCGAGATCGACGGCACGAAGTTCATCGGCGAGTCGGCGCAGCTCGACTACGCGGTCTACGCCGTGAGCGGCTTCAAGGCCGACCTCCGCCCCACCGACATCAACTTCCAGCTCTCGCGGAGCCCGCAGAACTACTACGTCGACAACAACGCGCGCCCCACCGTCGGCGCCCGCGTCGCGTTGACGTACAAGCTCGGCGACGCAGGCGACGTCACCGCCGGCGTGAGCGGGATGGGCGGCACGTACGATCCCGAGAACCACGAGACCTACTACATCGGCGGCGCCGACCTCTCCCTCCGCTACGACCGCACGAACATACGGCTCGAGTACCTCGCGCGCCGCACGACCTTCGACATCAGCGACAAGAGCGTCTTCAAGTACGACGTCGCCCCGAACCGCGGGAGCTTCTTCCTGAAGCACGGCGCCTACGCGGAGGTGGAGCAGGGCCTGACGCCCGACCTCGACCTCATCGCGCGCGTCGACGGCATGCAGCGCCTCGGCAACATCCCCGCCGGCAGCGAGCTCGGCCGCCGCGCGAGCGTCGTCCGCTACACGCTCGGCAGCGCCTACGCGATCGAGCGCGGCCTCCGCGTGAAGTTCTCGACCGAGCTGTGGCAGTTCTCGGACAAGGACCTCTCGAACGGCCGCCGGATCGAGCTCTCGATCCACGCGGCCCTCGCCGGTTCGTTCTGACTACGCGGTCGCGCGCTTCTCGTTGTCGGATGGCGGCGGCGGGAGGCCGTTGACGCTGCGTGCCTTGTCGGCCTGGTCCGCGGCGGCGACGAGCTTCCGGATCTCGGCCTCCTTCTCGTCCTCCGCCTCCTCGCGCAGCGCGCGCTCGATCTCTCGCTCGTTGAAGAGGCGGATCGTCGCGTGTGTGCTCCCGAACGGGAGCGCCGCGTACAGGATCTCGACGTCGAGCTTGTGCGTCCGCCGGAGCACCTCGTTCCGGAGCGCGCGCGCCATGCGGTAGTGGCACGCGGCCTCTTCTTCTTCGTCCGCCCAGCCGTCCTTCGTCGCGTTGGCCGCGCCGATGCACCCGCGCCGGAAGGCGGGCATGAAGAGCGCCTTGTACGCGCCGCAGTCCTGGTGCTCGATGATGATGAGGCGCTTCACCTTGTGGAGCGCGACGGCGAGGTCGACGTGATCCCAGAACGCCTGGTTCCAGTGCGGCTTCAGCGGGGAGACGGCGCCGAGCGCGGCGCCCGCCATCGCGACGTGATCGTAGAGGTCCTTCAGACCCGCGCCGGCCGACGGCTTCGTGCCGTTGTGCTCGCGCGGCGCGGCGTATTGCGTCGTACCGAGGTATTCAGCGACCTCATCCATCTGCCGGAGATCCATGCAGGTGAGGACGAGCGCTTCACCTTCGTACGCCTTCATTCCCATCGTCTTCATCGTTCCTATGGTTCCCATTGCTGCAGATGCTCGCATATTTCTCGCCGATCGAGCGCAAGCGTAGAGGGTGTGCTTTCATCTGGGAATGCGATGGGCCGCGTGGATCGCGCTGGTCGTACTCTCCCCCGGATGCGGGTCGTCCGACGACACCGTCGCTCCCGCCGACGGCGGTGACGCGGGCGGAAGCAGCGGAAGCAGCGGCTCGTCGCCTCCGCCCGGCGGTCCGACCGACGCGGGCTCGCCGTTCGACGGCGCGGTGCCGGAGCTCCCGCCACCGAAGTGCACCCCGCCGATCGCGCTCGCGGACGTGACGAAGCCGACCACCGTCGTCGGCAAGGGGACGCCCGCGTCGTGCACCGAGGCCGAGCTCCGCGCGGCGGTCACCGCCGGCGGCGTCATCACGTTCGACTGTGGCGCGGCGGAGCACACCATCGTCGTGACGAGCCCGCTCGCGGCGCCGACGAACAAGGACACGACGATCGACGGCGGCGGGAAGATCACGCTCAGCGGCGGCGACACGACGCGCATCGTCGAGCTGGTCCACTCGTTCGAGAAGGCCGCGCCGACGCTCACGGTGCAGCGCATCACGCTCACGAAGGGGCGCACCACCGACGTCCCGAACACGACCGCGACGACGAAGGGCGGCGCCGCGATCTACACGCTCGGCGGCAACGTCCACGCGATCGAGGCGAAGCTCGTCGACAACCACGGGCCCCTCACCGGGCAGGACGTCGCCGGCGGCGGCATCTACTCCGTCGGCGCGGGCTCCGTCGTCGTCGTGCGCAGCGTGTTCGCCGGCAACACCTGCTCGAACGGCGGCGCGGTGAGCGTCCTCGGCTCGAACCTCTCGATCGTCGACACCGTCCTCGACGCCAACGCGACGACGGGCCAGGGCGGCAACCCGGGCAACGGCGGCAACGGCGGGGCGTCGACGATGGACGGCCGCGGCAAGACGCTCACGATCTGCGGATCGACGTTCACGAACAACAAGGCGCGCGCGTTCGGCGGCGCGGTGTTCCGCACGTCGTACGAGAACGAGGCGACGACGATCGACAAGAGCGTCTTCGATCGCAACGAGGTCCCGGTCGAGCCGCCGAGCCAGTCCGGCGCGGTCTATCTCCAGGGGACGAAGGTGACGATGACGAACACGTCGCTGACGAACAACCGCGCGCGCTTCGCGGCGGCGATGTCGATCTACGAGCACGGCGGCCCGGCGCCGGGCGTCATCGACATGACGAACGTCACCGTCGCGAACAACACGGTGTGGGAGCGAGACCCGTTCACGGACACGGGCCTCGTCGGCGGCGTGCAGGTCGGCGACCGCGTGACGGGCACGTGGCTCAACGTCACGCTCGTCGGCAACAAGGCCCAGTTCGCCTCCGGCATCGGCGGCGCGAGCACGCGCCTCACGATTCGCAACAGCATCATCGCGAACGAATGGCTCAACGACTACACGCCGCTCAACTGCAACGGCGCATCCGCGAACGGCAGCGACAACCTCCAATGGCCCGCGACCAACAAGGGCAACAACGACCTCGCGTGCGTGACGGCCATCCAGCGCGCCGACCCAAAGATGGGCCCGCTCTCCGGCACCGACATGCTCACGACGACCCCGCAAGCAGGCAGCCCCGCCCTCGGCCTCGGCAAGTCCTGCCCACCGACCGACCAACTCGGCAACCCCCGCAAACCGGAAGGCTGCACCGCCGGCGCGATCGAAGCGCCGTGAGGTTTTTTGCCCAACGTCGGGCTTCGCCCCGACACCCCACCCCAGACACGGCCCTCGCGCTTGCGCGCTCGGGGCGCTACGCGCCCGCATTCGCGGCCGCTTCTGGGGCCCCCGATACACCCCACCCGCGACACGGCCGTTGCGCAACGCGCTCGAGGCGGCTACGCGACCCGCATGCGCGACGCTTCTGGCGCCCTGCTTGGTGCCCTCGTTATCGCGGGCGCTTCTTCTTCGGTGCGGGTGTGGCGGGGGGGGTCTTTGCGAGCTTCTTTTTCGGTGCGGGTGCGGGGGGCTTCGCGGCCTTCTTCTTCGGCGCCGGCGCCGCTGCGGGCGGGGCCTCGAAGGCCGGCTCGGGGAGGGCGTCGGTCTTGGCGCCGTGGGCGGCGTCGTCCTTGTCGGCGTTGGCGATGGTGAGCAGGGTCTTTTCGTCGGCGGCTTCGTCGACCTGCGCGCGCTTGATCTCGGCGGCGGAGAAGTGGCGGATGGTGGCGTGTTTGCTGTCCGGGCCCGCGAGCGCGGCGTAGAGGACCTGGACCTCGAGGTTCTTTCCGCGCTGGAGCAGCTGGTTGCGGAGCTCGCGCGCCATCCGGTAATGGCAGGCGCCCTCGCCGACCGCGTCCGTCCAGCCCTTGCCCTTCTTCGCGCCGATGACGTCGCGGCGCGCGGCCGGGAGGAAGAACGCCTTGTACGCGCCGCAGTCCTGATGCTCGATGATGATCAGCTTCTTCACCTTGTGAAGCGCGATCGCGAGGTCGACGTGATCCCAGAACGTCTCGTTCCAGTGCGGCTTGAGCGGCGTCACCGCGCCGAGCGCCGCGCCGGCGATCGCGACGTGATCGTACCGGTCCTTCAGCCCCGTGCCGCGTGACGGCTCGGTGCCGTTGTACGCGCGCGGCGCGGCGTACGGCTTGGTGCCGAGGTACTCGGCGACCTCGTCCATCACCCGGAGATCCATGCATGTCAGAACGAGCGCAACACCTGTAGCCATTTGCCGATGTTCGCACGTTCCCGCCGGAACGGTTGAGATTGATCAGCGCTTCGGATCGAGGTCCTCGGCGAGGTAGCTGAGGATCACCTCGTCGAGCGATTTGTCGCTCACGAGGTCGTCGCCGAAGATCGACGGCGCCGCCGGGCTCTGCGGCTTCAGCGTCGAGCCGAAGATGTTCGCCGGGCGCGCGGGGGCGTAGCGGCCGGAGTCCTCGCGTCGATCGTCCTTCCGCGACGGCGGGAGCGTCTTCCGCGGCGGAAGGGCGGAGGGGCGCGTCGAAGGTCGGGCGGACGGACGGGCCGGCGCGCGCGTGTCGTCGTGGTGAGGCTCCACCGTGCTGTACGTGCCCGTGCCGCGCTCCTTCGCGAAGAGGTTCTTCGGCGGCGGCGGGAGATCGTTGGGCTGGAAGAGCGGGTTCACGCCGACCGCGGAGTCGCGCTCGAGCGCGTCGAAGTCCAGCGTCAGCTCCGCGGCGGACGGACGGCGCATCTCCGGAGGCGGGGCGCTCGCCACCGCGCGCTCGGGGACCGTGTTCGGGCCGTTCGCCTCGAGCGCGAACGGCTCCGCCGGCATCGAGGGACGACGGCTCTCGTCGATCGTGTTCGGCGCCGGCTCCTCCGCCACCGCCGCGATCTCGACGTGGCTCGGCGCCGGCGGAGGCACGACCTCCGCGGTCGCAGCCGTCGCAGCGTTCGCGTCGGCCGTCGCGTCGGTCGGCTTCGTCTCCGACGCCGGCGCCGGCGGTACGACCTTCGGCGCCTTCGGGTCGGAGCCCTTCTTCGCGCCCGCCCCCTCGACCAGCTCGTCGAACTGGCCGTCCCGCAAGGCGATGAACATCGCCTTGTGCTGCTCCTTCATCAGGACGCGCACAGTCTCGTTCATGCCGTCGCTGCCGACGTGCTCGGCGTACGACTTCTTCACGCTCTTCAGGATGCGCCCGCCATCCATGAAGAGGTGCGTGATGACGTGCGGATGATTGACGCCCGAGTCTTCCGTCTGGATGTGGAAGACGCGCCCTCGGTGGCGGACGTTGTTGTTGTACCCGAGGAGGGGCGACTGGAACTTCGCCATTGGGCGATCACAAAGTTACCACCTCTCAGCTGGCACCCACGATCGAAACGAGGCAGCTCTCCCGCGCCGCCTCGAGGTCGGTGAGCGCGACGTCGAGCGCGACCGTGCCTACACGGACCCCGAGCCGGCCCGTCGCAGACGTGCGGCCCACCGATCGCGCGGGGACGTTCGTGCGTCGCGCCCGCTCGAGGACCTCCGCCGCCTTCGAGGTGGACACGATCACGCGCGACGGCGCCTCGCCGAAGAGGACGCCGGTCGGCGCGCCATCCAGCGTGATTTCCGCGCCGATCGGCGCCGGGCCGGTCACGCAGCACTCCGCGAGCGCGACGGCGAGGCCGCCGTCCGCGACGTCGTGCGCGCTCGAGAGGAGGTGCGCTCGTGCGAGCTCGAGCACGAGCGACTGGAGCGCCGCCTCCGCCGTGAGGTCGATCGACGGCGCGGGCCCGCCGAGCTTCTTCGCCTTCAGCGCCTGGTATTCGCTCCCACCCAGCCCGTCGCCCGTCGGCGCTCCGAGGAGGAGGATCTCCTCGTCCGGTCGGACAAACCACTGTCGGAGGACGTCCGCCTCGTCGCGGACGAGGCCGACCGCCGCGACGGTGGGGGTCGGCAGGATCGGGCGCCGCCCCGACGCGTCCGTCGTCTCGTTGTAGAGGCTCACGTTGCCGCTCACGATCGGGACGCCGAGCGCGTCGCACGCGGCCGCGAGCCCGTCGATCGCGCGCGCGAAGGTGTCCATCGTGACGGGGTCCTCCGGGCTCGCGAAGTTGAGGCAGTCCGTGATGCCGATCGGCTCGGCGCCGGAGCAGACGAGGTTCCGGCAGACCTCCGCGATCGCCATCTTCGCGCCTTCCTCCGGCGCGAGCTCCACGTGGCGGCCGTTGCAGTCGACCGCGAACGCGAGGTGCTTCATGATCGTGGCGCCGTCTTTCGTGCAGGGTACACGCACCACGGCGGCGTCGGAGCCGGGCCGCACGATCGTGCCGCCGCGGACGATGTGATCGTACTGCCGCCAGATCCAGGCGCGCGATCCGACGTTCGGGCTCGACAAGAGCGCGAGGAGGTCTGCCTTCGGATCGGTCGTCTCCGGCACCGGCACGTCGGCCGGCGGCGGCGCGGGCTTGCGCGGTCGATCGTACGCCGGCGCGGCGTCGGTCAGCGCGTCGACGGGGATGTCGGCGACGACGACCTTCTCGCCCGCGGGCGGCTTCCCGTCGAGCGGGTCGAAGCCCGGCGTCGCGGTGACGACCCAGCGCTTCGTGTCGGTGACCCGTCCGACGATCGCGCAGTCGAGGTCCCACTTCTTGCAGATGTCGAAGACGCGCTGCTCCTTGCCCGGCTTCGCGACGAGCAACATGCGCTCCTGCGACTCCGAGAGGAGGATCTCGTACGGCGTCATCTTCCGCGCGCGGCGGGGGATCTTGTCGAGGTCGAGCTCGATGCCGTTGCCGGCGCGCCCCGCCATCTCGACCGACGACGAGGTGAGCCCCGCCGCGCCCATGTCCTGGATCCCCTCGAGGACGTCCGCGGAGAACAGCTCGAGGCACGCCTCGAGGAGGAGCTTGCCCATGAAGGGATCGCCGACCTGCATCGTGGAGCGGACGCCCTTCTTGATGCTCGACGCGGTCGCGAGCTCGCCCGCGCCCTCCTTCTTGTCGCCGAACTCGTCGGACGCCATCGTCGCGCCGTGGATGCCGTCGCGCCCCGTCTTCGCGCCGATGTAGAGGATCGCGTTGCCGATGCCGGCCGCGCGCCCGTAGAAGATGCGATCGGCGCGCGCGACGCCGCACGTGAACGCGTTGACGAGGATGTTGCCGTCGTACGACGGATCGAACTGCACCTCGCCGCCGACGGTGGGCACGCCGATCGAGTTGCCGTAGCCGCCGATGCCGGCGACGACGCCGCGCAAGAGCTCCGGCGTGCGCGCGTGATCGGGGCGGCCGAAGCGGAGCGAGTTGAGGCCCGCGATCGGGCGCGCGCCCATCGTGAAGACGTCGCGGAGGATGCCGCCGACGCCGGTCGCGGCGCCCTGGTACGGCTCGATGAAGCTCGGGTGGTTGTGCGACTCCATCTTGAACACCGCCGCGAACCCGTCGCCGATGTCGACGACGCCGGCGTTCTCGCCCGGCCCCTGGATGACGCGCGGCCCCTTCGTCGGGAGGCGCTTCAGGTGGACGCGGCTCGACTTGTAGGAGCAGTGCTCGCTCCACATGACGCTGAAGACGCCGAGCTCGGTGTAGGTCGGTTTGCGGCCGAGCGCTTCCTCGAGGCGGACGAGCTCGTCGGGGGAGACCTTGTGCTGCTTGACGATCTCGGGCGTGATCGCGACGTCACCGGGGAACGCGTTCGGCATGCCCCGTCTCTTAGTTCAAGGTTCGTCCGGCGTCAGCGCTCGATGGACCTCGCCCGCGAGACGGTCCGCGACCGCGCCGTCGAGCTCGAGCGCGTCCTGGACGTCGAGGTCGAACTCGAACTCCTCGTCCGCGGCGGCGAGGTCGGCGACGGCGGTGAGCACCGTCGTCTTGTAGGCGGTGTGGCGCGCGACCGTGCTCGCGAGGGCGGAGGCGGCTGCGCGGAGGTGCTCGAGGCGGTCTTCGCGCGTCGCGAGCGCGAGGACGGGATCGAGCGAGGCGATCGGGACGCGCAGCTCCCTGCAGAGTGCATAGATCACGTCGAGCTCCTCCGGCGCGAGCTTGTCGTCGGCGGCGACGGCGAGGGCGGCGATCTCGAGCACGCGCCGCGCGTCGTCGCCTCGTAGATCGGGGGTGCCGATCACCTTCTTGATCATCTCGGGGGTGATGCTCATCCGCGCTTGCTCGTGGGGGGAGGGAGGGAGACGTTGCCGCGGGCCTGACGCTCCCGCTTCGCGGCGTACATCTGCGCGTCGGCGGCGTTGAGGAGCTGCTCGATCGTCCGCGGCGCGTGCGGGTCGAACTCCGTGTAGCCGACGCTGACCGACACGCGGTAGAGGCGCGTGCACCCGTCGTTGAACGCGGCGACGGTGTTCTTCAGCGCGCGCTCGCACGCGGTCGGCGACTTCCCGTCGGGCTCCGGGACGAGGACGACGAACTCGTCGCCGCCGAGGCGCGCGATGAGCGCGTCGTCGTCGAACGCCTTCTCGAGGAGGCGCGCGGTGTCGACGAGCGCGCGGTCGCCCTCGTGGTGGCCGAGCTGGTCGTTGATCGGCTTCATGCCGTTCAGGTCGACGAAGAAGAGGATCGGGGCGCGGCGCGCGCTCTCGGCCGCGTCGAGCAGCTTCTGCCCGCGCGCGATGAAGCCGCGGCGGTTGACGAGGCCGGTGAGCTCGTCGCGGACGGAGAGCTCGCCGAGGCGCGCGGCGGTGCGCTCGCGCTCGGTGACGTCGCGATGCATCCACAGGTTGCCGCGGTGGGCGCCGCCGTCGATGACGGGGATGAAGTCGCGCTCGAGGATGCGGCCGTCGGCGAGCTCGATGCGCTCGCCGAGGACGCGCTCCCCCGCGCGGCGCTTCTCGTCCATCGCGTAGGCGGCGAGGGCGGGATCGGCGAAGCTGCTTCGCGCGCCGGGGGTCGTGATCGAGGCCGGCGCCGCGATGTCGGCGCCGAGGAGCGCGCTCGCGCTGCTCACGCCGAACATCTCGAGCGCGGCGCGGTTCACGAGCTGGACGCGGAAGCTCTCGTCCTCGAAGAGCACGCCTTCGGGCATGTGCTCGAGGAGCGCGGTGAGACGCGCGGTGAGGGTGCGGAGCTCGTTCGCCTCGTTCGCGCGATCGGTGACGTCGAAGTAGATCATGATCGCGGCGACGACGTCGGCGCGCTCGTAGACCGGCTCGCAGCGCGCCTCGTAGGTGCGGTCGGCGCGGATCGCGGTGAACGACGCGGAGTGCCCTTCGAAGCAGGTGCGGAGCGCCGCCTCCGTCCGCAGCCAGTTGCTCGGGCTCGCGACGGCGGAGAAGCTCTTGCCGACGATCTCGGCGGGGTTGAGGTCCAGCTTCGCGAAGAGCGCGCCCTCCGCGAGGAGGATCTCGAAGCGGCGGTCGATGAGGTAGACGAGCGCGTTCGGGATGTTGCCGGCGAGCTTGTGGTAGAGCGCCTCGTTCATGCGCGCCTTGCGCTCGAGCGCGCGCCGCTCGGTCATGTCGTGCATGACCATGACCGCGCCGCCGGCGGGGAGCGGCCGCGCGGCGACGTTCACGCAGTACTCCGTCCACGGACGCTTCGGCGGGCGGACGACGATGTCGACGTTCGAGACGACCTCGCCGTTCGCGGCGCGCACGAGCGGAAGCTCCTCGGGCAGGAGGTGCGTCTGCCCGTCCGCGCGGTACAGCCCGACCGTGACGGGCCGCTCGTGGGTGGGGCTCTCCAGCGCGCCCTCGTCGATCATTCGCTTCGCGTCCGCGTTGATGACGGTGAGCTTGCGGTCCGCGTCCATGACCATGAGCCCCGAGCCCATCGTGTCGAGGACGACCTCGAGCAGCTGCCGCCGCTCCTCGGCCTGAATCATGGCGCGATGCGCGGCGATCTGCGCCTCCACCGCGCCGGAGAGGTCCTTCAAGATCGTGAGCTCGCGCTCGGTCCACTTCCGCGGCTTCGCGTCCGCGATGCAGAAGGCTCCGACCGCCTCGCCCTCGTCGACCATGATCGGCACGCCGGCGTACGCGACGAGGGAGCCGTCCTCGACGAACGGGTTGTCCTTGGCGAGCGGGTGGACGCGCGCGTCTTCGACGACGAACGGCTCACGGCTGCGGACGGCGTGCTGGCAGAAGGAGTGGGCGACCAGGCCCTGCCGCGAGTCGCCGAGGCCGACGCCGCTCTTGATGAACTGACGCTCGGCGTCGAGGAGCGACATCGCCGCGACCGGGACGCCGAGGACGCTCGCGGCGAGCCGGGTAAGGCGGTCGAAGACCTCGTCCTTCTCCGTATTCATGAGCCGCGTCGCCGCGAGCGAGGCCAGCCGGCGCGGAGACGAGAGCGGATCGGACGAGCGGGGCGCGTCGGCCATCGCCTCCAGGCTAGAGCGGCCTTCGGGTCGTGACCAGCGGTGGGTCGCGTGGTAGTGACGCTCGCTCATGCGCGCCGCCGTCGTCCTGTTCCCCGGTCTCAACGCCGACACCGAAATGGTCCGCACGCTGCAGCTCGCGGGGACGAGGGTGGAGGTCGTCTGGCACGCCGAGACCGCGCTGCCGGCGGGGACCGATCTCGTCGCGATCCCCGGGGGCTTCAGCTACGGCGATTACCTGCGTTGCGGAGCAATCGCGAAAGTCGGTGGAATCATGAAATCCGTCGCGGCCCACGCCGCCGCGGGCGGGTACGTGCTCGGGGTCTGCAACGGCTTTCAGATCCTCACCGAGTGCGGCCTCTTGCCGGGAGCGCTCACGCGCAACACGGGCCTGCGCTTCGAGTGCCGCGACGTCCACGTGAAGGTCGAGGCGGACGGTCCGTTCTCGCCGAAGCCCGGCTCGGTCCTGCGCCTCCCGATCGCGCACGGCGAAGGCCGCTATCAGGCGACCCCCGACGTCGTGCGGCGGCTCGAAGGGGAGGGGCTCGTCGCGCTCCGTTATTGCGACGCGTCCGGCGACGTCGACGAGCGCTCCAACCCGAACGGCTCGATCGGCAACATCGCCGGCATCTACGGCGGTCCGCGCAAGAACGTGCTCGGGCTCATGCCGCATCCGGAGCGCATGAGCGAGGCCTGCCTCGGCGGCACCGGCGGGCTCGAGCTGTTCCAGGCCGTCGTCCGCGCGGCTTAGTCGGGCTCAATCGGCCTCGCGCCGTCCTGGGAGCTCGATCGGCTTCTGCGGCTTGGGCTCGAGGACCGGCTTCTGCCGCGTCGGCTCGCGGACGACCTCCTTCATGTCCTCGACGGCGCGCTTGAGGGCGCGGAGGCTCGTCGAGCCCGCGACGACGAACATGAGCTGGTAGGTCTCGTGCCGCGCGGTGCCGATCTCGGGCGGCAGCTGGTACGAGTTCACCGCGAGGCGCTCGCCCCAGCCGTACGCGAGCTCGGTGCCGAGCATGAGCTCTCCGGCGGCGCCGTGCGTGCCGATGCCGAGGGACGCGGTGAGCCGGTTCTGTCGCAGCGCGAAGTAGTTGAACAGCGTGCCGCGCAGCGTGCCCGCCGGCGCGCCGCTGACGTCTCCGCTCACGCCGGTGAGCAGGCTGATGCGCGGCGACATGAAGAGCTCCGCGCCGGCGGCGAGGTTCACGACGCCGTTCGATCGCTGCGCGAGGTCGAGCGTCACCGGCTGGTCCACGATCGTGCCGTTCTGCTTCGTCGTCTGGAACCCCTCGAGCTCGGCGCGGTACGCGGCGTCGAGGTGGTGGAAGTAGAAGGCGTCGATCTCGAGCGATCCCCACGTCCCCTCGACGCCGGTGCCGACGCCGACGCGCATCGGCTGCCGCGCGAGGAACGAGCCGTTCGCCGCGAGCTGGAACGTCTCCGACCCCGCGCCGTCGTACGTCGCCTCGCGGTTCACGCCGCCGACGCCGAAGACGTGCACGGTCGGGCTGCGGACGGAGAGGCCGAGCGTCTGCTTGCCGAAGCGCGCGGTCATGCCGGCGGTGCCCGCGAGCTGGAAGCTCGTGCCCTTCGACGCGCCGTAGAAGGAGGACGTGATCGCCGACGCGGGCGTCCCGTAGGTCACCGCGCTCGCGGTGAGGAGGCTCCGGTGCGTGATGATGCTCGCGTGGACGGAGGCGCCGATCGAGAGCCAGTTGTTGACGCGCAGCGCGTAGGTCGGGCCGGCGGCGAACTGGCTGTAGCGCTGCGAGAGCGTCTGCGCCTGGCGCGTGACGCCGTTGTTGGGCTGGACCTTGCTGAAGTCCTCCGCGCCGTAGTTGAACTCCTCGCTCTGGATCGTCGCGAGGCAGAGGCCGACGTGCGCGTTGTTGAGCGCTTCGTCCCGCCCTCGCGCCGCGAGCGGGTTGAGCTTCGACGAGAAGAAGTAAAAGCAGAGGCTCGACGGCGGCGTGTCGAAGTCGATGTCCGTCATCGAGCGGTCGCGGACGTCGATGTTGCCGAAGCGAGGGTCGACCGGGCCGGGCGCGTACCAGTTCGACGCGTGCATGTACGTCAGCTTGTAGAAGTTGACGGAGAACGAGAGCCGCTGGTCGTCGACGAGGACCGCGGTCGCGGGGTTCAGGAACGACGCGCTCGCGTCCCGCCCGAACGTGATGCCGGTCCCGCCGAGGAGCTGCGATCGCCCCCCGATCGGCGCGAGCCGGTAGCTGAGCTGCGCGTCCGCGCGCGCCGCTCCGAGGAGGATCCCCAGCGCGGCGAGCAACCCGAAGAGACGGCGTTCGGGCTGCATGAACGGAGCTATCTACACCCGTCCGGGGCGCCGGACCCCGCCCGAATTGCCGCGCCGATCGGACAAACCAGGCGGAGCCCCGATTGTGGTAGGGTGCGCGGCCATGCGAATGAAGAGCTTGCTCGGCGCCGTGGCCCTCGTCGGCGCGACCTTGTATTCCGAAACGGCCAGCGCACAGCGCGTCCTCGAAGGCTTTGCGGTTCAGAAGTTCGAGCCGTCCGAGCGTGGCAGCGAGTGGTTCGGCAACGAGTCGCTCGACCTGCGCGGCAAGATCCGCCCCGCGGTCGGCGTCGTGTCCGACTTCTCGCGCCGCTCGCTCATCATCTTCGAGGACAACGACAACGTCCGCGGCTCGGTCATCCGTAACCAGGTCTTCCTCCATCCGGGCGGAAGTCTCGTCCTCTTCGACCGGCTGCGCCTCGCGGTGAACGTGCCGATCCAGGTGTTCGTCGACGGCAACTCCGCGACCGTCTTCCGCGACGAGACCGGCGCGGGCGTCGTCACCACGTCGTTCGCCGAGCCGGCGAACTCGAGCGCGATGGGTGACCTCCGCTTCGGCGCCGACGTCCGCCTCGCCGGCGTCTACGGCGATCCCTTCACCGTCGCGGCCGGGCTCCAGGTCTGGGCGCCGACCGGCAGCACTGCCAACTACGCGAGCGACGGCCACGCGCGCCTCAAGCCGCGCGTCATGGTCGCGGGCGACATCGGCGCGTTCACGTACGCCGGCAGCGTCGGCGTCAACTTCCGCACGCGCGGCTACGAGCGCATGGGCCCGGCCGGCATCGGCCACGAGCTCAACCTCACCGCCGCCCTCGGCGCGAAGGTCCTCGACAAGACGCTCACGGTCGGCCCCGAGATGTGGATGTCGTCCGTCATGACGAACAACCGCTTCCTCGAGAAGAAGTGGACCCCGCTCGAGGTCGGCGCGGGAGCGCACTACCTCATCGCGAACCAGGTCCGCGTCGGCGCGGCGCTCATGGGCGGTCCGGTCCGCGCGTGGTCGAACCCGGTCTATCGCATCATCGCGATGGCGGAGTGGGCGCCCGGCGTCGTCGACGATCGCGACGGCGACGGCATCCCCGACAACGAGGACGCGTGCCCCGATCAGAAGGGCGTGCGCAGCGCCGAGCCGTCGCGCAACGGCTGTCCCGAGGTCGCGCCGCAGCAGGTCGCGGGCCCGACCGATCGCGACAACGACGGCATCCCCGATCAGCAGGACGCCTGCCCCGACGTGCCGGGCGTGAAGACGGACGACCCGACGACGAACGGCTGCCGCGACACCGACGGCGACGGCTTCTTCGATCCGAAGGACGCCTGCCCGACGGAGAAGGGCATCGCGAGCCAGGATCCGATGACGAACGGCTGCCCGGACACCGACGGTGACGGCATCTTCGACAAGGTCGACGCGTGCCCGACCGAAGCGGGCCCGAAGAGCGAGGACCCGAAGAAGAACGGCTGCCCGATCGGCGACAAGGACAAGGACGGCATCAAGGACGACGTCGATGCATGTCCGGACGAGCCGGGCCCGGCGAGCCCCGATCCGAAGCGCAACGGCTGCCCGATGGCCTTCATCTCGCAGGGTCAGATCAAGATCCTGGACCAGGTGAAGTTCAAGACCGGCAGCGCCGCGATCGAGAACGGCAAGGACAGCGAGGAGGTCCTCGAGGCGGTGCGTGCGGTCCTCCAGACGCACACGGAGATCAAGAAGATCCGCATCGAAGGCCACACCGACAACAAGGGCGCGGCCGCGATGAACAAGAAGCTCTCCGCCGATCGCGCGGCGAGCGTGAAGACATGGCTCGTGAAGAAGGGCATCGCCGCCGACCGCATGTCGACGACCGGCTTCGGCCTCGAGAAGCCCATCGACACGAACGAAACGGAGACGGGGCGCAAGAACAACCGCCGCGTCGAGTTCCACATCGAGTAACGCACTCGAGTCAACGTCGGGGGCTTCGCCCCCGACACCCCCACCCCAGACACGGCCCTCGCGCTTTGCGCGAGGGTCGCTTCGCGACCGCTTGCGCGGCCGCTTCTGGGGCCCCGGGACGCCCCCGGGCACATGGGCTTTGCGCTTGCGCGAGGGGGCTTTGTGCTTTGCGCGAGGGGGCTTTGCGCGAGGTCGCTTCGCGCTTGTGCGGCCGCTTCTGGGGCCCGGGGTGACCTGGCACACGGGCTTTGCGCTTTGCGCGAGGGGGCGCTTCGCGACCGTTTGCGGGGCCGCTCTGGGCCGTGGACACACGGCCCTCGCGCTTTTGCGCTTGCGCTTGGGTTGCTCGGTTGCGCGGCCGTTTGGGGCACCGGGTTGGATGGGCGCCTCAGACACGGCCTCGCTTCGACTCGGGGCGCTTCGCGCTTGGTTGCGCGGGCGCTTCTGGGAGCGGGGGCGTGTGGTTGAAAGGGTCGGCTTCCTTCGAGGAGGTCGGCCCTTGGTGTTTCAGGTGGGGGTGGTGTTGCGGGTGATGAAGCGTGTGAAGCCGGTCATGTATTTTTCGAGCTGGGTGCGGGTGGTGTCGTCGATGAGGGCGCCGTCGGCGTCGAAGACCTTGCCTGCGCTCGGGACCTGGAGGCGTCCGCCGGTGTAGAGGTGCATTCCGAGGGT
This sequence comes from Labilithrix sp., assembly GCA_019637155.1. Classification (NCBI taxonomy): domain Bacteria; kingdom Pseudomonadati; phylum Myxococcota; order Polyangiales; family Labilitrichaceae; genus Labilithrix; species Labilithrix sp. The sequence goes on from JAHBWE010000001.1 coordinate 817,624, forward strand.
GCGGAGGACGGGGAGCCATGCGGCTTGCGCCATCGCGGTGCCGCCGCGTCCGGGGGTGGCGCCGATCACGCCGACGGCGCGCTCTCCGAAGACGCGCGGGATGTCGGCGCCCGGGCGCGAGAGCCAGTCGATCGCGTTCTTGAGGACGCCGGGGATCCCGTTGTTGTACTCGGGGCTGACGATGAGGAGCCCGTCGGCTGCCACGACCTTCTCCTTCAACGCGACGACGGCCGCCGGCAACCCGGACGCCGCCTCGACGTCGCCGTCGTAGAGCGGGATCTCGCGGATCGAACCCACCTCGATCGTCGCTCCCTCCGGCGCCGCCGCCACCGCCGCCCGCAGCAACATCGAGTTGAACCCATTGACGCGAAGACTCCCAGAGACGGCGAGGATGGTGGTCATGCCCGCCAGTCCAGCACGAGCCCGCGCCCAGAGCGAAACGTGAATGCCATACGCATCCGCGGGCGTGCTGGTGCGCTCAGGCGTCAGGATCGACGCCGAGCGCGCGTAGCCGTGCGGCGAGCGCCTCGGCGCGTGTGGCGGAGCTCTCGGCGCGCGCTTCTGCGGCAGCCGCTCGTTGGGCCTCGCGGTCGGCTCGCTCGGCCTCTCGGCGCGCTCGCTCTTCGCTTTCTCTCGGAGTCGGAAGGAGGTTTCCGTCGAGATCGGTCCAGCGGAGCCAGTTCGTGTGCATCCCCTCGAAGGTGCCGTCCCATCGGACGAGCGCGAGGCCTTCGGCGACGAAGCGGGTGTCGTTCCTCTGTACGTACGCCCCGCTATGGAGCGAGAACGCGACGACCTCTTCGGAGCCGAGCCTGCGCAGCGGATCGAACACGACGTAGTTCGTGATCCTCATGCGCTCGTAGTCGCGGAGCTTGGTGCTGAGCTCGCCGCCGAGGGTCTCGGAGACGATCTCGATGACGATGTCGGGCGGCTTTCCGAGCTCCCAGAAGAAGTACGAGCTGAGCTTCTCGGGACCGCTCGCGGCGGGTGGGTCGACGTCGAAGCTGACGAAGACGTCGGGCACGATGGCCGGATTCTTCGCGACCGCGAACAACCCGACGTTGGCGGCGGCGATGAAGCGGCGTCCTCGCGGAGCCGTCCAGCAGTCGAGCGGCGCCGTGAGCAGCCGCATCTGCTTCTCGGCGAGGAAGCTATCCACGGGCGCGCCGTCCTCGGTGACGAGGTGACTCACGTCCGGCGCGCCCGGCAACGGCGCCTGCTCGCGTTGCTCGCGTTGTGACATCGACATCGATCGTACCTCCTGCCTGCATCGTCGTCATGACCGCGCGGGTCACGAGCACGTCGCGTGCCCCGACCACGGCTCAATGTTTTCGCGTCGTTGTCGCGCGCCCGAGGTGGCCGGGGCCAGACAGGGCCATGCCAGGGGCCAACCCAAGCGGCTTTGCCCTAGAACGGGTACCGCGCCCCGTAACCCCACCGTGCTGCACCAAAACCTAGGACACCGTGACGGGCTGCGTCAGGGCGACCCTAGCGGTACGCTCGGTTCCTGACGGATGCAGAAGGAACGGATTCTCGCTGAGATCAAGCGCACGGCCTCTGAGAACGGAGGTGCTCCGCTCGGGATGCATCGCTTCCAGAAGGAGACCGGAATCACTCGAGACGCTTGGCTCGGGAAGTTCTGGCGAAGGTGGAACGATGCCGTTCAAGAGGCCGGCTTCACTCCAAATGCCCCGTCGCAGCCGGTTGAACGCGACGACCTCCTACGCCATCTCGCTCTGTTGACGAGAGAGCACGGCCGGTTTCCGACGGATGCAGACTTGTCGTTGGCGAAGGTGAACGGCGCACCCCTCCCGCACAAGCATCGGTTTCGGAAGCTGGGCACCTTGCCGGCTCGCATCGGACTCCTCCGAACCTTCGTCCGCGAGCACCCGGAGTACGAAGACGTGCTTGTTCTCCTCCCCTCTGGAGAGTCCACCGATCCCGAGGAAGGGCCGGACACAGCCACGGTCGACGGTGCCCTCTACATGTTGAAGCTCGGGAAGCACTTCAAGATCGGGAAGTTCGGCGGAGCCGTTCGAGCGAAGAACCAGACGGCGCAGTTCAACGAGGTCTTGGCGAAGATGCTCTGCCACAACCTCTCGGTCCTCGTTCACGAGATCCATGAGCTTGGGATCGAGCCGGCCTTCTGGATGCCGCGGGAGGTGGCGTGATGAGCTACCGAACGATCTCGACCGAAGTGCTCACGCTGGAGGAACAAGACGCGGTTCTTCGCGGGCTTCAATTCCTGCGGGCGAAGCTCGGAGGATGGAAGAACGTGGCGAAGCTGGTCCGCTTCAAAGAGCCGACCCTCGGCGACGTCGCGGGCAAGCGGAGGGGCGTATCGCCCGAGCTGGCCTTTCGAGTCGCGAAGGTCGTCGGCGTCTCGATCAGCGATCTTCTTGAAGGCCGGTGGCCTGAGCCAGGAACGTGCCCGAGGTGTGGGTACCGGAGTCCTGGGGACGGAGTCGCGACCTCGCGAGCCTGACCTCTGCGCGGCGAGTTCGATAAGCCGAAAAAAGGAGCAACCACGCGGCCCTGAGGGACGACGGCCGGTGTCACCACCGGGATGACCATCTCCGTCCGCACCAGCGATGTTTCCGTCCTCCCGTCGAAATTTGAACGCCTCATCTCCCAAGAAGGGCCAAGAAGTGGACTCGTTCGGTCATGGCATCCGACAATTCCCTACATGCTTGAGACGGGGATCTTCTGGTACGGCGACAACCTCACCGTCATGCGCGAGTACCTCACGGGTGATGGCGAGGTCGACCTCATCTACCTCGACCCTCCATTCAATTCGGAGCGCCGGTACAACGTACCGCTGACGGAGGAGGACGGCTCCCCGTCTCAGGCACAACTCCAAGCGTTCGCCGACTATTGGCGCTGGGGAAAGGAAGCAGAGGACGCCTTCGATCAGTGCACGCGCCCCCGCCGCAAGTACCTCGTGTCGGCGATGTTCATCGAGACCATGCAGATGCTTCGTCGCGTCCTCGGGCAGAACAATATGATGGCGTACCTCTCGATGATGGCGGTGCGCCTGGTCGAGATGAAACGGTTGCTGAAGCCGACCGGATCTCTCTACCTGCACTGCGATCCAACGGCGAGTCACTATGTCAAACTCGTCCTCGACGCGTTGTTTGGCGCGAAGTGCTTTCGCAACGAGATCATCTGGAAGCGTACGAGCGGCCACAGCGATGCCGTCGGATACGGAAGCATTCACGACACGATTCTATTTTACACGAATAGCGACACCGCGACCTGGAGCCAGCAACACGTCGAGTATGACGAGGAATACGCCGAAAAGTACTATCGCTATCGCGACAAGCCTACTCGCGAATTCCCAGAGGGTCGACGCTTCATGTCCGACAATCTCAGCGCCGCCGGCCTCGCGGGAGGAGGGTACACATACGAATGGAACGGCGTTACTCGTGAGTGGCGTTGTCCGGAATCAACGATGAGTGATCTGGATCGAAAGGGCCTGGTCTTCTATACGAAGAATGGGATGCCACGCCGAAAGCGCTATCTTGACGAGGCTAAGGGCCTACCAGCGCCCGACCTTTGGACGGACGTTGAGCCTCTTCGCTCCTGGCACGAAGAGAAGACTGGCTACCCGACGCAAAAGCCATTGGCTCTGCTGAAGCGGATCATTCTCGCTTCGTCCAAAGAGGGTGACGTAATCCTCGACCCATTTTGCGGTTGTGGAACAGCGATTGTCGCTGCGCAGGAGTTGAAGCGGCAGTGGATCGGCATCGACATCACGCATGTGGCCGTGAGCGTCCTGAAGACACGTATGGAGAAGAAGTTCCCAGGTCTCACCTTCCGCGTGCGAGGGGAGCCCGAGGACATCGCGAGCGCTCTCCGCCTCGCCGATGAAAAGCCGTTGGAGTTTCAGGCGTGGATCGTCGACAGAGTTGGCGGAATGCCGACCGAGGCCGAAAAGCAGAAGAAGGTTGCCAGAGGGGGTGGGGACGACAACCGGGACGGATTCATTCTGTTTCGAGACGATCCGAAGGCCGCACGGAGCAAGAGGATGCTGCTGTCGGTGAAGGCCGGCGATTCATATGTCAATAAGCCACAAGAGACCGTGGACTCGCTTGGCGGCGCGATGCAACGCCATGGTGCGGTACTCGGTGCTCTCTTGGTGTCGCACCGTCCCAGCGAGACCACATACAAGAGGGCGGCGAGCTACGGTTATTGGACCTCCGAGACCTATGGGAAGAAGTATCCGGTGATTCAGATTGTCACACTGGAAGACCTGTTTGCCGACGGTTGGCGCGGGGTCAACATCCCAGGCGAGAATACGACGAGGATTTCCGCGCCGCCCCCTGGAACGCCGGGGGCGAGCGAGGAACTGTTCGACGCGCTCGGGAACCCGAAAGTCGCCCCACGACCGCCGAAAAAGGCTCTTCCTGGTCAGCTTGAAATCCCGGCCGTCGCGCGGCCCAAGAAGCGAGCATCAAAGTAGCAAGCGCGGGCCGTGCTCTTGCTTGGGCGGCGCCTCGCTAGCGTCGAGGGCGTCCCCTCGTTCGCTTCTTCTTCGGCCCCTCCAACTCCTCCTCGAACATCTCGACCACCCGGACACCGATCGCGTTGGCGATCCTCACGAGGGTCTCGAGCGTGACGTTCTGTGTCCCGTACTCGATGCGCTGAAGGTTCGGCACGGTCGTTCCGATCGCCTCAGCAACGTTCGCCTGCGTCAGACCGTGTCGCTCACGTAGCTCCGCGATTCGCCTTCCGACGTGGGATTTCAGCTTCTCCGCGTCTTCCACCACGAAGAAGAGGGCCCTCGTTGCCTCCTCTCAAAAACCCTCGTATGTGATTTCGATCGAGGGAGGAAGAAGCCACCGGCTCCGCCGACCATGGCCCCGATCATCGGGCCCATGTCTTCGCTCGCCTTCGCCTCGGAAGCCTTCTCCTCGGCCTCCTCGACCTTCATCGGCCGGGCGCACTTCGGGCAAGTCGCAGCCTGATCCGAGACCTCCGTTGAGCAATCCACGCACGTAACCAGCGCCATCGGCTCGTCGTCTGGGCCGGTTTCGGGGCTCACTCCCAGCCGAACCAAGCCGAGCTGGTCCTCGCTGCGATGGGAGGCGCCGTGTTCGCGATCCTCGGCGCCATCCTGGGGAAGTCGTCGAAAAAGTCTGCCGGATGAGCTTGATCGTCCGTTCAGGCCTGCTACGACGATCAGTATCGAGAAGGGACGGTTCGAGATGGCTGGAAAGAGCAAGGGTGGTGGCAACGGTTCTCACAAGATCGGTCGTGACGCGCGCACGGGGCACTTCATCCCGGTGAAGGAAGCGGAGCGCCGTCCGAACACGACGACGGTGGAGCGGATCCCGAACCCGTCGCCCAAGAAGGGCAAGTAGGCATCCGATGGCTGGCGTTTGGGAAGTGAACACAGGCCCGACGAGCGCCATCGTCGTGGAGATGAGCGGCAGCGCCGCAGATGTTCTCGTAGTCGACCAGCAGAACCTCCACACATGGAAGCGAGGAGGATCCGTCCGCTACAAGGGCGGATTCTTTGAGCAGTCGCCCGCCGTCATTCGTCCGGGTCGAGGACACTGGTTCGTGATCGTCGATCCGCAAGGCGGAAGAACGGACGTCAAGATCAGCGTTCGCGGGTAAGCAATGGTGTAACGGCCATCATGACGATCATCGTCGCAGTCCATGGAGCCGAAGGAATCGCTGTTGGCAGCGACCAACGACGCTTTGAGATCGACGGATCTCACCGCGATGATTATCCGAAGGCGTTCAGGCTCACGAAGGATCTGCTCATTGCGCATGCGGGCCTCCTCGAAATCGGTGGCGTGAAGCTCGAAACGCTGATCCGCTCGGCGGGTCCTGCATCGACAGACGCGAATGTGCAATCCGCCGCAAGACTCGCGGCGGATGCAATCATCGAACGCCTTCGCGCCTCCGACCATCAAGAGGCGATCGAGGTTCTGCTCATCGGTCGCGCGACTTCCACAGCGAGAGGACTCGGCGAGTTACGTGCTTTTCGTATCGAGCGGGTTCTTGACCGCTACGAGGTGCAAACGCCCCCCGGCATTGAGTCTTGGACGGGACCCGAGATGCGCGCACTTGGCGACGGACCGGCCAGAGCGGCGGTAGCGAAACTGGCCGGCACGATGAACTTCAAACAGATGAAACAGAAGGATCTCAACCTCCGCGTTTCGGAGTTGATCCGTGAAGGCATACGCGCGAGCGGCCCGCACCAGCACTTTCCCCACGAAAAAACCTGTGGGGGCGCTCCCCACGTGTTTCAGAGGAAGTTGACCTAGGTAGCCTGCCCGAGACACCGACCGGAGCGTCCGTGACGCGGCTGCACCGAAAGTCCGGGGTGCGCACCGAAACGTGGCCGGGGTAGAAGCTTTGAGGGCAAAGCCAACCCAAGCCGTGGCGCGATGCGTATGGCGCCTTATGGTGATCGGACATGTTTCGGTCGCTCCTGCACCGCGTCTTTCAGCGGACCGAAGTGGCGGTCGACGAGGGCGGCGTGCGGCTGACGAGGGCGCGCGGCCCGAGCGTGTACGTGCCCTTCGCGGAGATCGAGGCGGCCACCGTCGTCGAGAGGCTGGGTGGGGGGGCGCTCAGGCTCGAGCGAGCCGGCGGGGCGCGATGCGTCGTGCGGGCGAGCCCTCGCGTCATGGCGTCGATCATGCACGACGTCGAGGTGTGGCGGGTCGCCGAGCGCCCCGCGCCGATCGCCGCGCTCGCCCGCGCCGATCGCGATTTCGTGGGCTGGCTTCGCCGGATCGCGCGGAGGCGCGTCGAGGGCTACCGGAGCGCGTCCCTCGACGCGGGGGCGCTCGTCGCGATCCTGGACGACGCGCGCGCCGACATCGAGCAGCGCGCCGCGGCGGCGCACGTGCTGCTCTCGACCGACGACGACGGTGACGTCGTCGCCGTCGTCCGGGCGCTTCGTCGCGCGCTGCCACCCGCGGTCGTCGCCGCCGTCTGGCTCGGCCCCGGCGGCGACGTGCTCGTCACCGATGCCGCCCGTGACCAGGCGGTCGCGCTCCTCCCTCGCGTCGATCGCGCCTCGGTGCTCGCCGCCGCGCCGGCGCGCGATCCGGCCACCCGCGCACGCGCCGCGAGCGCGCTCGAGGCCGTGGGGCGAGAGACCAGCGTTCGCGAACGTGCCGCGGCACGACCCGTTCGCGCGGCCGGCACCTCGAAGTACCGCGGCGGCTCGCCCGTCACGCAGGCCTACGTCTGGGGAAGGTGAGGCTCCTCCCGCCGCCCTTGTCGTCGTCGTGCTTGCTGGCGCGGCGGTGGCTCGCGTGGGAGCTTGACGCCGGGGCCGTGCGAACGGATGAGGAGGCGGGCCGCGCCGCGTGGACTTCCTCTACTTCGTCCTCTTCATCAGCATCCTGATCTTCATCCATGAGTTCGGGCACTTCGCGTTCGCGAAGCTGTTCGGGGTGAAGGTGCTGACGTTCTCCATCGGCTTCGGGCCGAAGGTGCTGAAGGTCCGCGGCAAGGAGACCGAGTACTGCATCGGCCTGCTCCCCTTCGGCGGCTTCGTGAAGATGCTCGAAGAAGGGAAGGCCGAGCAGCCCATCCTCCCCGAGGAGAAGCACCGCACCTTCGAGGCGCAGCCGCTGTGGAAGCGCGTCGTCATCGTGCTCGCGGGGCCGGCGATGAACCTCGTGTTCCCCGTCGCGCTCTACACGTCGGTGTACCTCGAGGACAAAGAGTTCCTCCCGCCCACGGTGGGCGCCGTGCTGCCGGGCAAGCCCGCCGACGGGAAGCTGTTCCCCGGCGACACGATCACCGCGATCGACGGGAACGCCGTCGCGAGCTTCCCCGAGGTGCAGAAGGCGTTCGCGAAGAACGCCGGCAAGTCGCTCCGCGTCACGCTCGACCGCGACGGGAAGACGGTCGACGTCGACGTCACGCCGAGCGACGAGATCGAGGTCGTCGAGCCGAGCGAGCTCGAGCTGTTCGAGCACGTCGGGCGCGTCGGGATCGCGCCGACGTTCGCCGCGTCCGTGATCGGCATCCCGCGCACCGACTCGCCGGCGTGGCGCGCGGGGCTCCGGACGTTCGACCGCATCACCGCCGTGAACGGGCGCAAGGTCGAGACGCTCGTCGACCTGATGAAGATGCTCTCGCAGAACCGCGGCGACAACGTCGTGCTCACGTACGTGCGGCCGGTGCCGGTGCCGCAAGGGCTTGGAGGGTTGGCCGACTTCGCGGTGCTCGAGACCGGCATCGCGTCGCTCGCGCCGCGCGCGCGGGCGGACGGGGCGATCGTGAAGGAGGGGGACCCCGAGGCGCGCGCGAAGGACGTGTTCGAGCGGACCGGGATCGAGGGCGTCGAGATGTACGCCGCGTTCGTGCCGGAAGGATCGAGCGAGCACAAGATGGGGCTCCGCGCCGGCGACCGCATCGCCCTCCTCGACGGCGTCCCGCAGAAGATGTGGAAGGTCGAGCGGCGCGGCGGCCACACGATGGCCGACAACTCGCTCGTCGGATCGCTCCTGCGCGAGCCGAACCGCGTGCACGAGCTCGTGTGGACGCGCGACGGCGAGCGCATGTCCGGCACGTTCCAGCTGCGGAAAGAGCGGTGGGACGACGACCTCGGGCAGCACTACGAGCGCTACGTGTTCCGCACCACCCACTGGCAGCCGCGCGTCGCGGCCAAGCTCGTGCCGAACCCGCACCCCGTGCTGTATGCGGTGCGGCGCGGGTTCGAGGAGACGCTGAACGCGATCAAGTTCATCGCGGTCGGGTTCGTGCGCATCGCGCAGGGGCGCGTGAGCCTCGCGACCGTGAGCGGGCCGATCACGCTCTACGACGTGGCGGGGGACGCGGGCGCGAAGGGGACCACCTACTTCGTGTGGGCGATGGCGGTCACGAGCGTGAACCTCGGGCTCTTGAACCTGCTGCCGATCCCCGTCCTCGACGGGGGGCACCTGCTGCTCTTCTTCATCGAGTGGATCCGCCGTCGCCCCGTCAGCGTGCGGACCCGCGCGCTCTCGAGCCTCGTCGGCATCAGCGTCCTCGCGCTGCTCATGCTCGTCGCCTTCAAGAACGACGTGTCCCGCAAATGGCACTGGGACGCCGTCGTCAGCCAAGTCCGGGAGATGGTCAATTGAGCGCCCAACGTTTTTTTGCCTGCCTCTTCGTGCTCCTCTGCCTCGTCGCGCCCGCCGGCTGCGAGGACGGCGGCGGCGCCGCGCCCGCGCCCGCGCCCGACGGCGGGACCACCACCGCGCCGACGCGCCCGATCACCGAGCCCGTCTCGCGCGTCGATCCGGACGAGGCGGACAAACCGACCGCCGCGAAGCTCGAGCCCGCGGCCGCGGCGCTCGGATCGATCGGCCCGACCGTCGTCGTCACCGGGACCGGGTTCGTGCCGCGCTCGGTCGTGCGCGTCGACGGCGTCGCGCTCGAGACGAGCTTCCGGAGCGAGACCGAGCTCGCGGCGACGATCCCGACCGAGAAGCTCGCGGAGGTGGGGGAGCTCGCGGTGTCGGTGCGCACGCCCGCCCCCGGCGGCGGCGACAGCGAGGCGCTGCCGTTCGCGGTCGAGAACCCGCCGCCGGAGGTCATCGCGCTCGATCCGCTCTCCGTCGTCGCCGGCTCCGGCGCGACGAAGGTCACCGTCGTCGGCACCACCTTCGTGCGCGGTTCGAAGATCATGTTCGGCACGACCGAGCTCGCGACCACCTTCAAGGACGCGGAGCACCTCGAAGGGACGATCCCGCCCGCCGCGCTCACGGTGTCGGCGAGCGTCCCGGTGTCGGTCACGACGCCCGCGCCCGGCGGCGGGGCGTCGACGAAGATCGCGTTCACGATCTCGAACCCCAGCACTACGATCGAGAGCATCACGCCCAACGGGACTATCGTTGGATCCGGCGAGCTCGAGCTTATCGTCAAAGGTACTGGATTCGTCGGGACGAGCACGGTCCTCTTCAACACGACGAAGCTCACGCCGATGGCGGGGGGGACCGCCGGCGAGCTGAAGGTGACCGTCCCCGCGAGCGCGACCGCGTTCGTGGGAGACCTCCCCGTCGCGGTCGAGAACCCGCCGCCCGGCGGGGGCGTCAGCGAGCCCGTCGTCTTCAGCGTGACCAACCCGGCGCCGGTCGCCACGTCGGTCACGCCGCCGTCGATCCCGGCCGGCTCCGGCCAGACGCCGGTCACCGTGAACGGGAGCGGGTTCGTCAACGGATCGAAGGTGATCGGCATGACGCCGGTCGCGGCGACGACGTTCGTGAGCGCGACGCAGCTCCGCGTCACGCTCACGCCGGCGCACCTCGCGAAGGTCGGGAGCCTCGCGCTGAAGGTGCAGACCTCCGCGCCCGGCGGCGGCACCTCCGCCGACGTGACGCTCGAGCTCCCGGTCGCGGCGCCGAAGGTCACCGCGGTGGAGCCGTCGTCGCTCGTCGCCGGCGCGGCCGACACGCCGATCACGATCCGCGGGAGCCTCTTCGTCGCCGCGACGACCGCGACCGCGGGAGGGCAGCCGCTCGCGGTGACGTACAAGAGCGGCTCGGAGCTCTCGGCGGTGCTCCCCGCCGCGCTGCTCGCGCAGCCGGGGCCGATCCCGATCGTGGTCACGAACGCGGGCGCGACCGGCGGCTCGAGCGCGCCGGCGAACGTGACGGTGGGGTGCGATCCAGGCGGAGACGTCGTCGCGAACCTCACCGACACGACGACGATCCACGCGTTCGACACCGAGCTCGCCGGCGCGCCGCTGCTCTCGCGGTGGACCTCGGACGGGACGTGCCCGAACGTCACGCTCTCGCCCGTCATCACGAAGCAGCCGGGGCGCTTCGCGGTGGTCCAGAACGGGACCGCGGGCCCGATCACGCTGTCCGCGTGGGCCGACTGCACGAACGACGGCAAGGGCGCCGCGTTCCTCGCGCTCTATCGCCGCGCGAGCGCGCCGGCCTCCGATCCCGAGCGGCAGCAGTGCACCGGCTTCGTCGCCGACGGCTCGCCGCACGTGAGCCCCGACTCCGGCGGGAGCGCGAATTGCCCCGGCCTCACCAAGGCGAACGGCGGCGGCATCACCCTCGCCGCGTGCGAGCGCGCCGTCGTCCACATCCAGCCCTTCGACTTCGCGAGCACGACCTTCACCCCACCGCCGACCCTGAAGATCAGGGCGGAGTGAGCACCATGAGCCTTCACCGTCTCTCCTCCTTCTTTGTCGGCGTCGTCGCCGCCTTCGTCCTCCTCGTCGCCGCCTGCTCCGGCGGAACGGAGCCCGGCCCCGAGGCCGCCAACCCCGACGCCGGCGGCGGCCCGCCCCCCGCGCAGCAGCCGGACGCGGCGAAGAAGGATCCGCCGCCGCGCCCGATCACGGACAAGCCGCCGCCGGAGGAGCCGGACAAGGCGGAGGAGCCCGTCCTCGCGTCGATCGCGCCGGAGAAGGGAATCGTGGGGTCCGCAGATCTCACGATCGTCGTGAAAGGCAGCGATTTCGAGCCGCGCTCGGTCGTCCAGCTCGACGGCGCCGACCTCCCGACCTCGTTCACGAGCGCGACGGAGCTCCAGGCGACGATCCCGAGCGCCAAGCTCGCGGCGGTCGGGCGGCCCAGCGTCACCGTCCACACGTCCGCGCCCGGCGGCGGCACGAGCAAGGACCTCGTGTTCGCGATCGAGAACCCGAAGCCGGCGCTCACCGCGCTCGCCCCGCTCGCCGCCCTCGCCGGCGCCGGCAACACGCCCTTCACCGTGACGGGCAGCGGCTTCGTCGCGGGCGCGAAGATCCACTTCGGCACCGCCGAGCTCGCCACGACCGTGAAGTCGGCGACCGAGCTCGAGGCGACGATCCCGCAGGCGCTCCTCAGCGCGTCGACGAGCGTGCTCGTGAAGGTGCTCAATCCGGTCCCCGGCGGCGGCGCCTCGAACGAGATCGCCTTCACGATCACGAACCCGAGCGCGACCGTCACCTCGATCACGCCGGACAACAAGGCGATCAACGCGGCCACGTTCGAGCTCACCGTGAACGGGACCGGCTTCGTGCCGGGCAGCGGGATCGTGTTCAACGGCGCGCCGCTCACCACCACGCTCGTCGCGGGCAACCAGCTCCGAGCGAGCGTCCCGCAGGCCGCGCTCGCGGCGCCGGGAGAGGTCCCCGTCGCGGTGTCGAACCCGCCCCCCGGCGGCGGTGTGTCGAACCCGGTCGCGTTCAAGGTCCTGTACCCGACCCCGCTCTTCGCGACGGTGAGCCCCGTCGCGCCGTCGACGATCCCGGCCGGCTCGGGGCCGACCGAGATCACGGTCACGGGCTCGCGCTTCTTCGAGCAGTCCGTCATCACCATCGACGACGCGCCCGCCGTGACGACGCTCGCGGAGCCGACGAAGCTCAAGGCGACGATCACCGCCGCGCAGCTCGCGACCGCGGGCACGCTCAAGATCAAGGTCGTGAACCCGGAGCCGGGCGGCGGCCCCACCACCGCGACGAAGGACGTCTCCGTCACGAACGGCAAGCCGACCATCAACGCGGTCAACCCGTCCGCGATCGCGCTCGGGAGCCCCGACACGCCGCTCACGATCCTCGGCGCGGGCTTCGTGGCGACGAGCACGGTGAAGCTCGGCACCACGTCGGTCCCGGCGACCTACGTCGACGGCAGCCGCCTCACGGTGGTGGTGCCGGCGTCGATGCTGCAGAACGGCGGCACGTCGATCAACGTGACGGTGACGAACCCGACGCCCGGCGGCGGCACGAGCACGGTTACGCCGGAGTCGAAGATCCTGGTGCAGTGCGAGTCGACCGGCGTGCACGTGCACATGGACACGGCGACGCACACGCGCACGATCGACTGGGCGCTCTCGCCGCAGCTCACGCGCTGGGCGGCGCAGGGCGGGCAGTGCCCGAACGTCCCGTTCATCCCGGCCGAGCAGCCGTCGCACTACGTCATCGTCCAGAACGCGACCGCGGGCAACCTCACCCTGTCGGCGTGGGCAGAGTGCGCGGACGACGGCAAGGGCGACGCATTCCTTGCATTCTACAAGCAAGCGACGGAGCCGGCGACGGAGGCCGAGCGCAAGGCGTGCACCGGCGTCGTGTCGGAGGGCGGCTCGACGTACAAGAGCCCGGAGTCGGGCGGGAGCGCGTTCTGCCCCGGCCTCACGAAGGGCAACGGCGGCGGGCTCGTGCTGAAGGCGTGCGAGCGCGCGGTCGTGCAGATCCAGACGTTCCGCCACGAGGACGCGGCGTACTCGTCGCCGCTCAGCCTCAAGATCAAGGGCGAATAGCTCCGCGTATGCCTGCTCCGCCCACGGCGCGCGGCGTCGCCGCGACCGTCCTCGCGCGCGTCGCGTCCGACGCGGCCTTCGCCGCCGCCGCCCTCGACGCGGAGCTCGAGCGCGCGGTGCAGCTCGAGCCGCGCGATCGCGCGCTCGCGACGGAGCTGGTCTACGGCGCGCTGCGGCTCTTGCCGTGGCTCGAGGAGCGGGTCGCGCGCCACGCCACGCGCGGGCTCGACGCGGTGGAGCCGCTCGTGCGCGCGCACCTCGTCCTCGCGGCGTACCAGGTCCTCGTCCTCACGCGGGTCCCTGCGTTCGCGGCGGTGAACGAGGCGGTCACCGCGGTGCGCGGGCTGCGCGGCGCGAAGGTGGCGGGGTTCGCGAACGCGGTCCTCCGCAAGATCGCGGCCGAGCCGCGGCCGAGCGAGGAGGAGCTCGCCCGCGCGGCGCTCGCGTCGGTCGACCCGGCGCTGCGTGACGCGGTGGTGCGCGCGATCGGCGAGGAGGAGGCGCGCGCGATCTTCCTCGCCGGCGACGCGCCGCCGCTCGGGCTCCGGATCGAAGACGCGTCCGCGCGCGACGCGTGGCTCGCGCGCTTCCGCGAGGCGCGGCCGCACGCGACGTTCGAGGCCGGCCGCGCGTCGCCGCACGCGATCGTGGCGCGTGGCGCGGGGAAGCTCGCGGAGCTGCCGGGCGCGGGCACGGAGGCGTGGACGGCGCAGGAGGAGGGCTCGCAGGTCGTCGCGCTCGCGCTCGGCGCGCGCGCGGGCGACGTCGTCCTCGACGCGTGCGCGGGGCGGGGGAACAAGACGGGTCTCCTCGCGCGCGCGGTCCTGCCCGGCGGCGCGGTGGACGCGGCGGACCTCCACCCGAAGAAGCTGGAGCGCCTCGCGCGCGAGCTCGAGCGCATCGGCCTCGCGCCGCGCGCGACCTTCGCGGTCGACTGGGCGCGCGGCGCCGGCGGCGCGACGGGGCCGTACGATCGGATCCTCGTCGACGCCCCGTGCTCCGGCACCGGCACGCTCCGGCGGCGCCCCGAGCTCGCGCTGCGCCGCGCGCTCGGCGACGTCGCGGCGCTCGCGGAGACGCAGCGCGCGATCGTGCGCCGGGCCGCGACGCTGCTCCGCCCCGGCGGCCGCCTCGTCTACGCGGTGTGCAGCGTCCTCCGCGAAGAGGCGGAGGACGTCGTCGCCGACGCGCCGAGCCTCGCGCCCGCCCCCTTCGACGCGAGCATCGCGACGGGCGAGACGACGTTCCGCTTGCTGCCGTCCCGCCACGGCACCGACGGCTACTTCCTCGCGTCGTTCGTCAGGACGTGATCCGCAGGGGGGCCCGCGGTGCGAGGCATGCGCTACATTGGTGGGCATGATCCATCGTCGTGCGCAGCGACTGCAGTCGCGTATCGACGGCCGCGTTCGGGCCGCGCGTCACGAGGACGCGGTCGTTCGCGATCAGCACCTGCGCCGGCGTCCCGCCGACCGGCGTCGTCGCGAGCTCGCGCTTCGCGTCGGTCGTCGAAGGTGAGCACCGCCTTCGCGTCCTCGTCGGCGACGAAGGCGAGGCGGCGCTCGCCTGCGAGGCCGAGCGCGATCGTGGAGCTCGCGGTGACGGGGCCGACCGGCCGGATCGGCGCCCCCGGCGCGGCCTGCGGCGGCGACCCCGCGGCGGCGAGAGCGGCGGGATTTTTCACCAAAGGGGAGGGACGGGCCGGGCGTGGCGCGATTCAACGGGCCGAAAAGGCGCGTGAACTCGGCCCGTGCCTAAGGTAGCTTGGCCCCGAAATGATCGACGTTACGGTGCCGCAGCTCGGCGAGAGCGTGACTGAGGGGACCATCACGAAGTGGCTGGTCAAAGAAGGCGACGTGGTCACGAAGGACCAGACCATCGCCGAGATCGCGACGGACAAGGCCGACAGCGAGCTCCCCGCGCCCGCGGGCGGTCGCGTCGCGAAGCTCCTCGCGAAGGAAGGTGACGTCGTGCCTGTGCGCACCGTCATCTGCCAGATCGACGAGAGCGCCGCCGGCACGGGCACCGCTCCGCATCCCGCGTCGCCGAACATCGCGACGAAGACGGCGGAGCCGCAGCCGCCGTCGAACCGGCCGCCGGCGAGCGCGCCGCTCGCGACGCCGTCGACGCGCCGGGTCGCGCTCGAGCACGGCGTCGATCTGAAGAGCGTCACCGGCACCGGCGAGCACGGCCGCATCACGCGTGACGACGTCGCGCGCGCGGCGGCGCCCGCCTCGTCCCCGGCGCCGACCGTCGTTCATCGCGGCGGTGACGCGCCGGCGATCGCGCGCATCATCAACGAGGGCGGCGGGTTCCAGCCGCCCGTCCCCGGCGCCGGCTTCGGCTCGTTCAAGCTGCCGGCGTACCGCGAGAAGCCGGGCGACAAGGTCGTCCCCTTCACGCGTCGCCGCCGCATCACGGCCGATCACATGACGTACTCGAAGCAGGTGTCGCCGCACGTCGTGACGGTGGCCGAGTGCGATCTGTGGGCGGCGTCGAAGCTCCGCGACGCGCACAAGGACCGTTACAAGAAGGAGGGCATGAGCCTCACGATGCTCGCCTTCGTCGCGGTCGCGGTCGCGCGCGCGCTGCGCGAGAACCCGACGATGAACGCGCGTGTCCTCGACGACGCGTACGTCGTCTACAAGGACATCAACCTCGGCGTCGCGGTCGACTCGCCCGACGGCCTCGTCGTCCCCGTCATCCGCCGCGCCGACGAGCTCGGCGTCCGCGGCATCGTCCGCGGCATCGACGACGTCGCGACGCGCGCGCGCAACGGCAAGATCACGATCGACGATCTCTCGGGCTCGACGTTCAGCGTCTCGAACCCCGGCCTCAAGGGGAACCTCTTCGGCGTCGCGGTCATCAACCAGCCCAACGTCGGCATCCTCCGCATGGGCGAGATCAAGAAGCGCGTCGTCGTCGTCGAGGGCCCCGGCAAAGAGGACCAGATGGCGATCCACCCGGTGATGTACATGGCGCTCAGCTACGACCACCGGATCGTGGACGGCGTCGCTGCGAACACCTTCCTCTGGCGCGTCCGCGAGATCCTCGAAAAGGCGGACTTCGAGGTGTAGACTGTGCCGGGTTGAGCCAAAAACGGCACAACCCGCAGCGGGGCCGGCCTCCCCGTTTGCTAGAATTCCAGGGGAACTGAACATGGACTCATCCTTGCGTCAGCGAGCTACGGGAGCATCGCGGAAGCGGAAAGGCACAAGGATGCAACGAAGCCTCTATCGGATTGCGATTCTGGCGGTCGCCTTCTCCGCCGCCGTCGTGGGCTGCGCGGCCGAGAGCACGCCAGACCCCGGCCCGCAAATCGATCCGCTGAACCCGCAGCCGCTCCCGCCGGTCATCACCGACGACGACGACGACGGTGAGGTGACGAGGCCCGGTCAGTCGGACGGAACGTCGGGCAGCAACTCGAACGGCTCGTCGAGCGGCTCGTCGTCGGGCGGCTCCTCCTCCTCGGGCGGCCCCGGCAGCAGCGGCAGCAACCCCAGCACCGCCGACGCCGGCGACCAGTAGGGACGCACTCGCGCGTCCCAGCGCGCAGGCGTCGAACAAGCCATTTTTATGGCGTGCACGACTCTCCAGCACGCCACAACTGCCTTCGGTATGCGGCGTCGCGAGGCCTCTGCCTTCCGCTCCACATCACGCCCGCGCCCCAGCCGACGCACCCTCCCCGAGTCCATCACCTGGTTTTCAACGTCGGGGCTTCGCCCCGACACCCGCGCTCCCAACGTCGAGGCTTCGCCCCGACGCCCCACCCCAGACACGGCCCTCGCGCTGCGCGCTCGGGGCGCTTCGCGCCCGCTTTCGCGGCCGCTTCTGGGGCCCCGGTTGCTTGCTCGCATGACCGTGGGCCGTTGGCCGCCGCCGCGCGGGCCTCGTTACTTGCGCGGGGAGGGTTTTCGGTCGCGGGCGCGGCGGCGAAAGAGGGCTGCGGCGGCGCCGAGGGCGCAGGCGAGGGTGCCGCCGGCGGTGCTCCAGCCGCTGGGGGGGAGCACCGCTTGGCAGTCGCACGAGCCGCCGCCGCCGGCGTTGTCGCCGTTGGACGGTGGCTGGAAGCCGCCGCCGTCCGTGAAGGCGCCGCCCTCGGGGTTCGGGGTGGTCCCGTCGCAGCCGAGGACGTCGCGCTGCGCGGCCCATAGCGCGGGGCACTGCGTCTCCGTCGTCGAGCCGGCGGGGCAGGAGAGCGGGCCGCGGATCTTGCAGAAGTTGAGCATCGACGTGAACGTCGCGCCGTCGTCCTTCGAGACGCCGGCGATGAAGCCGATCTTCTCGTTGGAGCAGGCCCATAGCTCCTCGCCGTGGAGCGCGAGGCACTTCACCTCGACCTTCGACTTCTGCGTGAACTGGAAGTCCGCCGTGCTCGCGACCCACACGCCGTCGAGCGGGCTGCCGACGTAGACCTTCTTGCCGTCGGGGGTGAGGGCGAAGCCCTCGAGCGGCGCGAGCCCGGTGAAGATCGTGCGGAAGACGCCGTCGTCGCCGCTCGGGTTCCGCTCGCGCAAGATGACGCGCCCCGGCTTGTCCGGGTTGTTCGTGGTGCGGAGGTAGACGATCTCGGCGTCGAGCGGATCGACCGCCGCGATGTAGACCGCGCGCTCCGTGCCCGTGAGCGGCACGACCTGCTCCGACCAGCTCTTGCCGCGGTCCTTCGACGTGTAGAGCAGGCCGACCGGCGTGCTGCCGTTGTAGCGGATCGCCGTCACGTAGAGCCGGTCCGGATCGGACGCGGTGAAGTCGAGCGTGTGCCCGAGGATCGTGTCGTCGAGGGGGGGACCGATGTCGCTCCACGTGCTGCCCTCGTCCTTCGTCTCCGCCACGCTCGACGCGAACTTCACGTTCCCTGCGTCGTCCTGGCCTTTGTAGACGGTGGAGAGCGCGATGACGTTCTGGGCGTCGTTCGGGTTCGCCGCGAGATCGATGTACGGCTGCGGCGTGCCGACGAGGGCCCAGTTGCAGGCCTTGTCGCTCGTCATCGTGAGGCCCTGGAACGTCGAGCCGATGTACCGCCCCGACGGGGTCACCGTGTACATCGGATCCTCGACGCCGGTGTAGCCGATCGAGGTCTCGCAGACCCAGTCGAAGGTTTGACCGCGGTCGTGCGAGACGAGGATGCCGAACGTCACGCGGACGAGGACGAGGTCGGGCTCGTTCTTCCCGAAGACGATCTGGTTCGACTCGGGGAACCGGCCGTTGGCGCGCGCGTCGCCGGACGCCGCGACGAGGGCGAGCGCCGCCGCGGAAGCGAAGAGAAAGCGTCTCACGGCGGCTATCGTATCACCACGCGTACGCTTCCGGCGCCGCTCCGCCGGGGCCGGGGAAGATCGCGTCGAGCTCCTTCATCGTGCCCTCGTCGAGCTTGCGCCCGAGCGCGCGATGGGCGGCCTCGAGCTGCTCGAGCGTGCGCGGCCCGACGATCGGCGCGGTGACGACCGGGTTCGCGAGGAGCCACGCGAGCGCGACGTCGGCCGGCGGCATCTCGATCTCGTCGCAGAGCGCCTCGTACTTCTCGATCGCGGGCCCGTGCTTCGCGATCGCCTTCTGCGCGAGGTCGCTCGCGCGCCGGCCCTCCGCCGTCTTCTTCATGACCCCGCCGAGGACGCCGCCCTTGAGCGGGCTCCACGGGATCAGGCCGAGCCCGTACTCCTCGCACGCGGGGAGCACCTCGAGCTCGATCGTCCGATCGAGCAGGTTGTAGAGGCTCTGCTCCGACACGAGGCCGAGGAAGCCGCGCTGGCGCGCGCGCTCCGACGCCTGCGCGATGTGCCAGCCCGCGAAGTTGGAGGAGCCGGCGTAGATCACCTTGCCTTGGCGGACGAGCGTCTCCATCGCTTGCCAGACCTCGTCCCACGGGGTCGCGCGATCGACGTGGTGCATCTGGTAGAGGTCGATCACGTCGGTCTGGAGGCGCTTCAGCGACGCCTCGCACGCGCGGATGATGTGGAGCGCGGAGAGCCGAGACTGGTTCGGCCAGTCGCCCATCGTGCCGTAGACCTTCGTCGCGAGGACGACCTTCTCGCGCCGCTCGCCGCCCTGCGCGAGCCAGCGGCCGATGATCTGCTCGGTCCAACCTTCACCTTTGCGCCAGCCGTAGACGTTGGCGGTGTCGAAGAAGTTGATCCCGAGCTCGAGCGCGCGGTCCATGATCGCGAAGGAATTCTCCTCCGTCGTCTGCGGGCCGAAGTTCATCGTCCCGAGGCAGAGGCGGCTCACCTTGAGGCCGGTTCGGCCGAGATGCACGTAGTCCATCAGATCGTCCTCGTTCGTTCGCAGCTGTCGGGTCGGGTATATCGTGGCGCCGTGACGCGCGCACGAAGAGCTGCGGCCTGGCTCGCGGAGAAGAGCAAGCGCGCAGGCCCGGTGTCGCGATCGATCGCGGAGGTGGTGGGCCCCCTCCTCGCGCGGGGGCTCGTGCGGCCGGCGGTCGTGCCGCCGCATGTCAGGCTCGTGTGCGTCGGGGGCGCGACGTTCGGCGGCTCCGGGAAGTCGCGGATCGCGATGGCGTGCGCGCGCGCGCTCGAAGGGAGCATCCTCGTCGGGCACGGCTACTGCGCGCGCGATCGCACCGCGCGGTTCGTCGATCCGCGCGAGAGCGTCGCGGCGGCGGGCGACGAGGCGCTCGTCGCCGCGCGCGCGGGCCTCCGCGTCGTGATCGCGGAGAGCCGCCAGCGCGCGATCGACTTCGCGTCGCGTCACACCGACACCCTCGTCCTCGACGGCCCGCTCGCGATCACGAGCCCGCCGCCGCGCCGGCTCTCGATCCTCGCGCTCGACGCGGACGCGCCGTGGGGCGACGGCCGGCAAGCTCCGGCGGGCGATCTCCGCGCGCCGCGTGACGTCCTGCTCGCGCTCGCGGACGAGGTGATCCACGTCCCGCGATCGATCGACCTCGCCGCGCTGCCGCCGCGGCCGTTCGGGCTCTTCACCGCGCTCGCGCGCCCCGAGAGGCTCATCCGTGCGCTCGAGCCCGATGTGGTCGTGTCGGCGCCGGACCACGGTCCGGCCGACGCGCGCGCGATTTCGCGGGACGTCGCGTGGGTCGCGACCCCGAAATGTGCCCTTCATCTGGAGGAGCTCGGCGTCGCCGCGCACGTCTTGCGTGATGATTTCAAGCTCACACCTACATGGGCTGCCTTGACCGTGCCGAGGCCCCACGAATAGTCTTTCCGAAGCCTGTGAGTGAGCTGGACGAGAAGACACGCGTAACGACGATCGTCCAAAAACCTGCCGGTGAGGCGGTCGAGGGCGGCCCGCGCAACAACGACTGCATCGTCGTCATCTACACCAAGGAGCCCACGCTCCTCGGGAAGCGCTTCGTGCTCGACACGACGCCGATCCGCGTGGGCCGCGGCGCGGAGAACCACATCGTGCTCGAGGGCGACAGCGTCTCGCGCCGGCACGCGCACCTCGAGCAGAGGGCGAACGTGTGGTGGGCGGTCGACGACGGATCGACGAACGGCACCTACGTCAACGACGAGCAGATCAACCACGAGTTCGGGCTTCAGAACGGCGACCGCATCAAGGTCGGCCCCACCATCTTCAAGTACCTCTCCGGCGCCGACGTCGAGGCGCAGTACCACGAAGAAATTTACCGGATGACGATCATCGACGGCCTCACGCAGGCGCACGTGAAGCGCTACCTGCTGGAGGCCCTCGAGAAGGAGATCATCCGCGCGCGCCGGCACGAACGCGAGCTTGCGTTCATCATGTTCGACATCGATCACTTCAAGAAGATCAACGACCACCACGGCCACCTCGCCGGCGACTTCGTGCTGAAGGAGCTCGCGCGCATCGTCCAGGGGCGCATCCGTCGCGACGAGGTCTTCGCGCGCTACGGCGGCGAGGAGTTCGCGATCGTCCTCCCGGAGACGAACCTCGAGGGCGCGCGCGCGCTCGCGGAGGGGCTGCGTGAGAAGATCGAGCAGAGCCGCTTCGTGTTCCAGGGCGACACGATCCCGGTCACGATCTCGATCGGCGTCGCGGTGCTCCTCGCGAGCGACAAGACCGCGCTCGACCTGATCCGCAACGCGGACGGGAAGCTCTACGAAGCGAAGCGCGGCGGCCGCAACCGCGTCGTCGCGGCGTAGTGTCCGGCGACGAGCTCCCGCACGTCGTCGTCCCGCCGCCGGGTCCGCGGTCGCGCGCGCTCGCGGCTCGGCTCTCCGCGGTCGAGTCGCCGGCGTTCGACGCGCGCCGCGCGGCGCGCGAGGAGCTCTCGGGCGAGGACCACGCCGCGATCGTCTACGAGCGCGGAGAAGGAGCGAACGTCTTCGACGCGGACGGCAACCGCTACGTCGACCTCACCGCCGGCTTCGGCGCGCTCTTGCTCGGCTACGGTCCGAACGCGGCGACGGAGGCGGCGGCGCGCGCGGCGGCGGACCTCACCCTCGCGCTCGGCGACGTCTACGCGTCGGAGATCAAGGTCCGCGCGTGCGAGGCGATCGCGGCGCTGCATCCTTCGCCCGGCGCGCGCGTGATGCTCGGCCTCTCCGGCGCCGACGCGGTGACGTGCGCGCTCAAGACCGCGCTCCTCGCCACCGGCAAGCCCGCCGTCGTCGCGTTCGAGGGGAGCTACCACGGCCTCTCGTACGGGCCGCTCGCCGCGCTCGGCTTCGCCCCCGGCTTCCGCGAGCCGTTCGCCCCGCACCTCGGCGTGCCCGTCACCTTCGCGCCGTACCCCGCCGCCGAGCCCGAGCTCGACGCGTCGCTGAGCGCGGTGCGCGCGATGCTCCGGCGTGGCGACGCCGGCGCGATCCTCGTCGAGCCGATCCTGGGTCGCGGCGGCTGCGTCGTGCCGCCGGCGTCGTTCCTCGCGGAGCTGCGCGCGCTCGCGACGGAGTCGGGCGCGCTCCTCGTCGTCGACGAGATCTGGAGCGGCCTCGGGCGCAGCGGCGCGATGCTCGCGAGCGCGCCGGTCGTCCCGGACGTGCTCTGCCTCGGCAAGGGCCTCGGCGGCGGCCTCCCGATCTCCGCGTGCGTCGGCAGCGCGGATGTGATGGCGGCGTGGGGCGGGCACGGCGGCACGCGCGTCCACACCGGCACGCACTTCGGATCGCCGCCCGCGTGCGCGGCCGCGCTCGCGACGCTCGAGGCGATCGCGAGTCTCCGGCTCCCGGCGCGCGCGGCGGAGCTCGGCGAGGCGTGGCGGAGCGAGCTCGGCGACGCCGCGCGTGGGCGCGGGCTCATGGTCGGCGTCCGGCTCGCCGACGCACGCGCGGCGCTCGCGGCGTCACGCGCGCTCCTCGCCGTGGGCTTCATCGTGCTCACCGGCGGCGCGCGCGGCGAAATCCTCACGCTGTCGCCGCCGCTCACGATCGCGCCCGCGCAGCTCTCCGCGTTCGCGGCCGCGCTTCGTCAGGGCCCGAACGGGTAAGGCATGCCCTTCGAGCGGAAGGCCTGACCGAACGCGAAGAAGAAGGACATCGGCTGGACTCCGGCCGGGAGCGCGCCGTTGACGATCGGGAACCCGAAGTCGCCGCGGATGACGGAGCGATCGATCTGCGGGAGCACGATCCGGAAGCCGCCGCCGACGGACTGGACGGGCGAGACCTCGTCGAGCCGGCCGGTGTAGGCGCGGCCGACGTCGTAGAAGAACGCGCCGCCGCAGAGGACGGAGAAGAGGTTGATCGGACGCGTCCGGAACTCGAGGTTCATCGAGAACATGTCCTCGCCGACGAAGTAGCGCGTCGGCCACCCGCGCAGGCGATCCTCGCCGCCGAGGAGGGTGAGGCGGTTCAGGTAGTTCCGCCAGCGTTGCACGAGGTCGATGTCGAAGATGAGGCGGCCGAGCGGCGTCCGCGGGCTCACGACGCGGAGCTCGGTCGTGATCGACGCGTCGGCGATGCGCGTCTTCTCCGACTCGGTCACGGTGTCGACGAGCGCGCGCACGAACCCGTCGCCGAGCGCGACGGTGTAGAGCGCGCCCGCGCGCACGCCGACGAAATCGCGGGTCGAGCCGAACGACTTCACGACCGGGTAGGCGCGGACGACGACGTCGTAGCCGAGCCGGTAGTCCTCCTGCAGCCCGAGCGTCTCGTAGTCGACGATCCGGAGGAAGTCGTTCCCGTAGTGCCTCCACTGCGCGTACGCGGACGTGCGGCGCTCCCCGACCGGGAGGAACCTGCGCGTGAACTCGCCGACGACGGCGGGATCGTGGTCGGCGATGTTGGGGACGAGGTACTCGTCGCGGACGATCGACGCGCCGAGCGAGATGTCGTGCTTCCGCGCCCAGCCGAACGAGCGCGTCGCGTAGAAGCCCTCCTCGATCCGTCGCGAGCGGTAGACCCACGGCAACGTGTCGTCGTACTGCGCGACGGCGGCGTTGGTGTAGCGGCGGTAGATCTCGTCGCGCCAGGCGAAGCCGAGACCCCACGCCCAGCTCGTGCGGGTGGAGAAGAGCGGGCTCTCGACCTTCGTGTCGCCGTAGCTGCCCTCCGGATCGCCGCTCCGGCGGTTGAGGATGACGTTGGCCTCGGCGTGGAGCGACAGGAAGCGGCCCGCGAAGCGCGGCGCGACGTACGCGCCGCCGAGCGAATAGCTCTCGGGTTGGACGATCGAGCGCGTCGTGATCTCGACCTGACGTCCGAGGAGGTTGGTCTCCTTGAGCTCGAACATCAGGTACTCGGGGCCGCCGCTCGTGACGCGGAAGTCGACGTCGGGGAAGAGGCTCCAGACGTCCTTCGTGATGACGACGAGTCGCACGCGGTCCGGCGCGCTGCCGTGGAGCGGGACGACGACGACGACGCTGACGTGCATGAAGCGGCGGATGTTGCGCGCCGTCTCGTCGGCGAGGTACGCGCGGTAAGGCCTCCCCACGCCGAGGAGCACCTCGTGCAGGATGACGTCTTCCTTCGTCGTGACGTGCGCCTTGTTGAGCGCGACGGGCGCGGGGTCGCGCTCTTCGATCGGATCGAGCCGCACGAGCTCGATGCTCTCGACGATCTTCCCCTCCGCGTTCGGGTCCACCGTCGCTCCGAGCGACTTCTCCGCGCCCTTGATCGTCTCGATCTCGTAGGCCGAGTACTCGGTCGTGACGGACTTCGGCGAGTTGTCCGCCGCGGCGGGGCCCGCCACGAGCAAGAGCGCGGCGATGAACGGCGCGACGCGGAGACCGCTCACCCTCGCACGATCGACGAGGGCGCCCCGCCGCGCAACCACGAAGTTCCGTTGACTCTTCGCCGTGCCGCCGGCTAAACCGACCTCCGCGGCGCGATGAGCACAGGGCGTGACGCTTCGGCGACGGAATCCACGACGCCGCTGCTCGCGGTGCTCGTCCTCGGGATCATGGCGGGCGTCCTCCAGCGGACGAACGGCATGTACCGCTCCTTCGCGGTCGTCCTCGTCGCGATCGCGTGGGTCCTCGCGCTCGTCGCGCTCCTCGGCCGCGTACGCGTCCCGCGGGCCGACGTCTGGCTCCCCCGCCTCGTCACGCTCACGCTCGGCACGTTCGTCGTGCTCCTCCTCACGAACGTCCCCACCGACGACATCCTCCCGGAGTGGCGCCCCGGGCTCGTGCCGTTCTACGCCGGCGTCGTCGTCGCGCTGATCGGCTGCGGCGCGCTCGCGCTCGGCCCCGCGCGCTTCGAGCGCCTCCTGTTCCCCGCGCTCGTGGGGCTCTACTTCGTCCTCGGCGCGGTCGTGATCCACGTCGCGAAGAAGCCGTCGATCGACGTGTGGAGCATCGAGATGGAGGCGGTGCCGGCGCTGCTCCGCGGCGAGAACCCGTTCGCGATGACGTTCGTCGATCCGTACGCCGGGACGTCTCCTTACTTCCCGGAAGGGACCTCCGTCGGCGGGCGGCTCCAGTTCGGGTTCGTGTACCCGCCGCTCGCGCTCCTCTTGTGCGTGCCCGGCTACGTCCTCGGCGGCGACACGCGCTGGTCGACGCTCGCCGCGATCGCGATCTCGGCGCTCTTCATCGGGTACGCGCGGGAGGGCCGCCTGCCGAAGCTCGCCGCGCTCCTGCTCCTCTTCATGCCGCGGTCGTTCTTCGTCATGGACCGCGCCTGGACCGATCCCTTCGTCGTCATGCTGACGGCGGCGGTCTCTTTCTTCGCGCTCCGGCGACCGCGCTGGGTGTTCGTCCCGATCGGCCTCTACGTGTGCCTCAAGCAGCACATGTTCATCGGCGTCCCGGCGCTGTTCCTGCTCTTGCCGCGCCCCATTCGCTGGCGCGACACGGCGGTGCTCACCGCGAAGGCCGCCGGCGTCGCCGCGCTGGTGACGCTCCCGCTCGCGCTCTGGGACTTCCACGCCTTCGCGAAGAGCGTGCTCGACATCCGCGAGATGTTCCGCGTCGACTCGCTCGGGCTCGTCGCCTTCCTCCACAACCACGGGATCGTGACGCTCTCGAAGTGGGCGGGCCTCGTCGCGATCGTGCCGGTGATGCTCCTCGGCTCGCTGCGCGCGCCGCGCACTCCGGGCGGCTTCGCGTTGATGGCGGGCGTGACGCACTTCAGCTTGTACATCTGGAGTACGCATGCATTCTGCAACGAGTACTACAACGTCTTCGGCGCGCTCTGCTGCGCGGTCGGCGCGTGGGGCCGCTACGACGGGCTCGAGTCGTGAGGCTGCCGCGCTTGCCGCGCGCGCTGCGGATCGTGCTCTTCCTCGCGGCGGTGCTGCACGTCATCGGGCTCTCGTGGGGGCTGCCGTCGTCGACGGGGTGGGACAACGACGGGGTCGCGCCGCGCGAGATCCTGCCCGGGCTCGCGGCGACCTTCACGCCGGGGCAGTTCTATACGTACCCGCCGCTCCACCTCGCGCTCCTCGCGCTCCTGACGCTGCCGGTCACGCTCATCGCGGTCTTCCGCGCGCCCACCACCGCGCTCCCGGACGTCATCGCGGAGATCCTCCAGCCGCCGTACATGACCGCGTTCTCGCTCACCGCGCGCGTGACGTCGCTCGTGATGTCGCTCGGCGTGGCGGTGGCGCTCGCGAAGATGACGGAGGAGATCGCCGGACGCGACGATCCGTCCGCGCGGCGCGCCGGCGTCTTCACCGCCGCCGTCGCGTCGGTGGGCATGACGTTCAACTACTACGCGCACATGTCGAACCTCGACATGCCGTCGCTCTTCTGGGCGTCGCTCGCCGCGCTCGCGTTCGTGCGCGCCGCGGCGCGGCAGGAGCCTCGCCGCCTGCGCGGCGCCGCGCTCCTCGCGGCGTGCGCGGTCGCGACGAAGGACCAAACCTACGCCCTCTTCATCGTCGCGATCCCCATCCTCCTCGCCCCATGGTTCGCGAAGACCCTCTCGGGGGTCCAGGGGCGGCGGAGCGCGCTCCGCGCGCGGAGAGGCCCCTGGCGGGAGAGCTCGAGAGGGCAGAGCCCTCTCGAACAAGAGAAGCTTCTTTTGCGGGAGATTGGGATTGCGGTGCTCCTTGGGGCTGGGGTCCTCTTGCTCGTCGATGGGGCGATTACGAACCCGAGCGGCTTCGCGCGGCGGGTCGCGTTCCTGCGTGGGCCGGCGAGCCAGGACTTCTCGAACTACGAGCGCGGCGTGCGTGGCGTCGTCGCGATCTTCGTCGACGTCGCGCGTGGGTTCGATCGCTCCTATCCGCTCGCGATGGCGCCGTTCGTGCTCGGCGGGATCGTGCTCGCGCTCCGCGCGACGCGACGCCGTACCATCGCGCTCGCGCCCCTCCTCTTCGGGCTCTCCTTCACCCTCGCGTTCAACGTCGCGGCGCGGCGCACCGACGATCGGTTCGTCCTCCCGCAGATGCTCTTCCTCTCCGTCTACGCCGGGATCGGCCTCGAGCGCGTCTGGACGCTCGGCCGGCTCGGGGGGCGCGCGATCGTCGTGACGCTCTTGCTCTTGTCGCTGTGGACGTCGCTCCGCGTCGACTTCATGCTCCTCTACGAGCCGCGCTACGCGACGGAGGCGTTCCTCGCCGCGAACGTCGGCCCCGACGACACGATCGAGATCCACGGTCTCAACGTGTACCTCCCGCGCTTTCCGCCCGCGCGGATCGTCCGCGTCGGTCCGTCGGATCCGAAGCGGCGCGCGCCGCTCCCCGGCGTCGTCGAGGTCGAGGCCCCATACTCCGAGATCGCGTCTCGGCGCCCGCGCTTCATCGTCGTGAGCAAGTGCTTCGTCTGGCGCTACCTCGCCGAGGAGGCCGCGCGCGACGCCGGCCCCGGGCGCATGTACCCGGTCGGCCAGCAGCGCGAGGCGGTCGACCGCGATCCCAACGAGTTCTTCCAGGGGCTCTTCGCGGGGAGGCTCGGCTACCACGTCGCGCACGAGGCCCCGCCGTTCCCCGGTTGGTTCGAGCCGGTCGAATTCCACGCGAGCCTGAACTGCCGCGCGACGACCTTCGAGCGCGACTGATCGTGCTAAACGTCGTAGCCCGCCGCCATGAAGGTCCTGGACATCTGCGACTTCTTCTCCGAGCGCGGCGGAGGGGTGCGCTCGTACCTCGGTGAGCTCGCGAGCGAAGGGGCGAAGCGCGGTCACGAGATCACCGTCGTCGCGCCCGGCCCGCGCGACGCCGACGACGCGCTCCCCGGCGGCGGCCGCCTCGTCCGCCTCGCGGGGCCGCCGATGCCGTACGATCCGAGCTACCACCTGCTCTGGCGGATCGATCGGATCGTCTCCCTCGTCCGCGAGGTCCGTCCCGACGTGCTCCAGGCGAGCAGCCCTTATCTCCCGGCGCTCCTCGCGACGCGGCTCGAGGCGCCGCTCCGCGTGTTCGTCTATCACTCCGATCAGATCGCGACCTACGTCGAGCCGATCCTCCAGAAGGTGGGGAGCGAGCGGCTGCGTCGCTCGGTGCTCCACGCGGTGAACGCCTGGCCGCGCGCGCTCGCGCGTCGCTTCGACCTCACCGTCGCGCCGAGCGAGACGATCGCGAAGATCCTCGTCGAGGCGGGCTGCGAGCGCGTCCGCCTCGTGAAGTTCGGATCGCGCGCGGACATCTTCCAGCCGCGTCCGCCGAGCGCCGAGCGGCGGCGGCAGATGATGGGCGACCTCGCCGCGAAGCCGAACGCGGCGCTCGCGCTCGTCGCGTGCCGGCTCGCGGTGGAGAAGCGCGTCAACCAGATCATCGACGCGGTCGCGCTCGTGAACGAGGAGCGGCCGCTCGCGCTCGTCGTCCTCGGCGACGGACCCGAGCGCGCGCGCCTGGAGAAGCAGGCCCGCAAGCTGCCGCAGGTGGTGTTCCCCGGCTTCCTCCCGCGCTCCGAGTTCGCGGAGCTCGTCGCGAGCGCGGACGTGTTCGTGCACGCGGGGGCGGCGGAGACGTTCGGGTTCGTCCTCGGCGAGGCGCTCCTCGCCGGCACGCGGATCGTCGTGCCCGACGCGGGGGCGGCGTACGACTTCGTCGGCCCCGGCCTCGGCGAGGCCTACCCCGCCTACGGCGGACCGCGCGCGATCGCGGACGCGCTGCTGCGCAGCCTCGATCGACCGGCGGGCGCCGCGCCCGACGTCGCGGGCCGGCTCCGGACCTCGACCGAGCACTTCGACGAGCTCTTCGCGCTCTACGAGGAAGAGCTGCGGCGGCGGAGCCGAGCGGTCACGCAATAGCGTGCCGGGCGCCGGTCCGGACTATCATCGCGTCCGCATGATTCGTCATCGACTCGTCGCGGCCTCGGCGGCCTGGCTGTTCCTCGCGTGCGGAGGCGCTTCGCCGGAGCCCAACGCGAGCCCGGCGAGCCAGGCGCCGCCTGCGACCGCGAACGCTCCCGCGACGGACGCAGACGCCGGCGCCGCGCCCGTCGCGAACTCTCATGCGCGCGCCGGCGAGGCGTGGCCGCTCGTCGGCCAGACGGAGGAAGAGAAGCGCGCGCAGCTCGAGCGGCTGGAGAAGGACGCCGGTCCGATCAAGTCGAACTGGACACCGCCGGGCAAGAGAGAGCGCTACGGCCACGCGGAGGGCTTGATCGCGGCCGACTACGCCGCCGTGCGCGGCCGGCTCGCCGACTTCGCGCACTACGACGAGCTCGCGGGCCCGAAGTTCAAGAAGGTGTCGCTCGTCGACAAGAGCGCGGCGGGGAGCGACCTCTACTTCCAGCTCCCGATCATGCGCGGCGCGGTCACGATCTGGTACGTCGCGCGGTTCGGCGATCCGCGGCCCGTCCCTGGTGAGGGCGAGGTCATTCAGGGCGAGTTCGTCAAAGGCAACATCAAGGGGATGCACCTCGTCTTCACCGTGCGCCCCGCGCCGGAGCAGCGGACGATCCTCACGTGCGATCTCCTCCTCACGCTTCACGTCGCCGCGCCGCAGGGCGAGGTCGACCACGCCCTCCGCGACGCCTGCGGCGACGCCGTCCGCTTCGTCCGCTCTTCAACAACGCAGGGGGCTCTGCCCCCTGCACCCCGCTCGCAGCCGTAGGACGCGCGCGAAGACGCGCGCATCCTCCGCTGCTCGCCGATGCGTGAGCTGGGTTCCTCGCGATCCGCCGTGTCCGGCCGCGGCGACGATGAACGGGCCGAAATGGTGAATGATTTCCATAGGGGCTCCTTGGTATGTCCTTCGCACACATCGGAGCCATGAGCGTCCTTCGGTCGGTTGGGCTGGTTCTCGTCCTCGGCGTGGCGGCGTGCGCGGCGGAGCCGGTGGACGAGGAGGAGACGGGGACGAGCGAGGACCAGCTCGCCGAGATCGGGGAGGACCCGCGCGGCGTCGCGTCGAAGCACGCGATCGTCCTCGCGCACGGGTTCGACGCGTCGGACACGAACCGCTGGTCCTTCAACGGTGTCGCGGAGGCGCTCACGCAGGACGGGCATCTCGTCCACTCGGCGCGCGTGCAGCCGTACCAGTCGGTCGCCGCGCGCGCGGAGGAGCTCGCGAAGCACGTCGATCAAGCGCGCGCCGAGTGCGCCGCGAAGCGCGGCTGCGACGCGCGGAAGGTCCACATCATCGCGCACTCGATGGGCGGCCTCGACAGCCGCTACGTCGTCGCGAAGCTCTCGAGCCCGGAGGGCAAGCCGTACAAGGACCTCGTCGCGAGCGTGACGACGATCTCGACGCCGCACCGCGGCTCGGCCTTCGCCGACAAGGTGCTCTCGGTCCTCCCGAAGAAGGGGGACCCGATCGTGAACGCGGCGGCGGGTCTGTGGGCGCGGACGTTCACGGACGACGACCTCGCCGCGGGGAGCGACGTGCGCGCGGCGCTCCACGGCATCAGCGTCGCGAACGCGCCGGCGTTCAACGCGGACGTGACGAACGCGCCCGGCGTCTACTACCAGTCGTGGGCCGGCATCACGAGCTACGTCGACACGCACATCGACGATCGCGAGATCGCGGTCTGCGAGGGCAAGGTCGAGAGCTACAAGAACCGCCACGACCAGCTCTTCGATCACGGTCCGATCTCGAGCGCGCAGCTCCAGCTCGCGGCCCCCATCGTCGGCGGCGACGCGAACGACGGCATGGTCTCGGTCGAGAGCGCGAAGTGGGGCGTGTTCCGCGGCTGCATCCCGGCCGATCACATGGACGAGGTCGGCCAGCGCATCGGCGCCGGCAGGCCCGCGCTCTGGTCGCGCTTCGATCACATCCGGTTCTATCGCCGCGTCGCGTTCGGCCTCGACGCGCTCGGTCGCTGATCTCAGCGCCGGGCTCGATACAGGACGTCGGTGCGGAGCACGTGCTTCGTGCCCGCGTGCACGGCGGTCGCTTCGTGGAGGATGCGATGCTGGAAGAGGAGCGCGCGCCCGGTGCGCGGCGCGATCTTCTTTCCGAGCTCGGGGAAGTCGGTCTCGCCGCCCTCGAAGCCGTCGTTCAAATAGAAGACGAGGGTGAGCGCGCTCTCCACGCCGTCGCCGAGCTCGACGACGGTGTCCCAGTGCGTCCCGTGGCGCTGCCCCGGCTCGTAGCGGTAGAGGCGGAGCCGCGGGTTCGCGCCGGCGAGCGTCCTGCCGCTCAGCGTCGTCGGGACCGAGCGCGCGACCTTCGCGAGGAGCGCGTTCGCCTCCGCCTCGTCGTCCCACATGACGCGCGTGTTGTTCCGCACCGCGAGGTCGATCGCGGGCTGCCCGTCGTGCCCGACGATCGGCGCGAGCTCACGCTCCTCGCGGCGGAGCTTCGCCTCGTACGCCGCGCACTCCGCCGGCGAGAGCGCGTCGTCGACCGTCCACACGAGCGGCGCGTCGAGGTCGAGGTGTCCGAGGTACACGCCGCGATCATAGCGGACGGCGCGCCCCCGCGACGCGCTCCCCCGCGACGCGCTCCCTCGGCGACCGTGGTAAGGACGGGGCGTGGATTCCAACGTGGCATCGAGCGGCGCGCTGCACGCGCGGGCGAAGGCGTTCGTCGCCGCGTTCGAGGCCGGCGCGCCGATGCCGGAGCCCTTCGACGCGCTCGCGTGCGACCTCGCGCGGTTCCAGGCGCGCGCGACGGCGGGCTTCGCGCGCCTCTGTCACGCGCGCGGCGTCGATCCCGCCGCGCTCACCGACGCCGGCGCGATCCCCGCCGTCCCGACCGACGCGTTCAAGCTCACGCGCGTGGCGACGTTCCCGGAGGCGGAGGCGGAGGCGACCTTCCGCACGAGCGGCACGACCGCGGACGTGCGCGGCACGCACCAGATGCGTGACGTGTCGACCTACGATCGCGGCGCGATCGCGTTCGGCCGGCGCTGGCTCCTCCGTGATCGCGAGCGGATCTCGATCGCGGTGCTGGGACCGCGCGCGGTGACGGACTCGTCGCTCCAGCACATGTGCGCTCGCTTCGCGGAGGCGTTCGGCGAGCCCGCTTCGCACGAGGAGACCTTCCTCATCGACGGCGACGTCATCGACGTCTCGGTCTTCGACGAGCGCGTCGCCGCCGCGCTCGCGCACGGACGGCCGATGCTCGTCCTCGCGACGTCGTTCGCGCTCGTCCACTTCCTCGACGCGGTCGGCGACGACACGTTCTCGCTCCCGCCCGGCTCACGCGTGATGCAGACGGGCGGCTTCAAGGGCCGATCGCGGGAGGTGGGGGCCGAGCAGCTGCGGTCCGAGCTCGCGCGCGTGTTCGACGTCGACCCGCGCGCGATCGTCGCCGAGTACGGGATGACGGAGCTCTCGAGCCAGTTCTACGAGCGCACGCTCTGGGAGCCGGACACGCCGCACAACCGCTACGCCGAGCCTCCGTGGGCCCGCGTCGTCCCGGTCGATCCCGACACGCTCGCCCCCGTCGCCGACGGCGAGATCGGCATCGCGAAGGTGATCGACCTCCTCAACGTCGACAGCGCCGTCGCGATCCTCACGCAGGACCGCGTCCGCCGCATCGGCGACTCGTTCGAGCTCCTCGGCCGCGCCCCCGGCGCCCCGTCGCGCGGATGCTCGATCGCGATCGACGACCTCCTCGGCGGTTGAGCGCGGGTGTCTGCGCGCGACCGCGCCGAATTGCGGCCTCCTCGATCGTGCCTGGCGATCTAGAATGAAGTCGCATGTCGCGCGGCGAGGACGACATCCGAGCTCTGCTCCGCGCGGCGCGGTCGGTCGCGGGCGATCCGGCGCTGCGCGAGGCGGTCGTCGAGGCGAGCGGGCTCTCGCGCGCCGGCGTCGATCTCGCGTTCGACCGGCACCTCGAGCTCGACGCGACGGACGTGGACCTCGCGCGCTTGCTGCAGCGCGCGGGGAGCGCGGAGGCGGTCTTCGTGGTGCTCTCGTCCAACGTGTTCGTCGGCGCCCTCCGCGCGCTCGCGCTCGCGCGCGCCGCCGCGCCGGAGGTCGTCGTTCGCCCCTCGCGCCGCGATCCCGCCTTCGCGCGCGCCCTCGTCGCGGCGG
Organism: Labilithrix sp.; assembly: GCA_019637155.1. NCBI lineage: Bacteria > Pseudomonadati > Myxococcota > Polyangiales > Labilitrichaceae > Labilithrix > Labilithrix sp. The sequence goes on from JAHBWE010000001.1 coordinate 850,551, forward strand.
TCGGCTCCGATCGCTTGCGGCTCGACGAGTCGCTCGACTTCGCCGCCGTCACGCGCGGAGAGCTCCACGTCTACGGCACGGACGACACCATCGCGGACGTCCGCGCCCGCGCGAAGGTCCCCGTCCGCGGCCACGGCGCCGGGATGGGCGTCGTGTGGATCTCGAAGCGCGCGTCTCCCGCCGAGGCGGCGCGTCTCGTCGCCGACGACGTGGTCGTCTTCGATCAACGCGGCTGCCTCAGCCCACGCATCGTCCTCGTCGAGCACGAGGACGCGGTCGCGGTCACGGTCGGGGGCGGCCGCAACGCCGACGCGTTCGCGGAGGCGCTCCACGCCGAGCTCGAGGAGCGTGAGCGCACCGTCCCGCGCGGGCAGCTCTCCGCCGAGGAGCGCGCCGCGTCCGATCGCTACGTCGCGACGATGACGTACGCGTGCCGCGCGCTCGTCGGCGCGGCGCACGCGATCGGCATCGCCCCCGCCGGCGCGCCGCTCGTGCCGGCGCCGGCGTACCGCCACGTGCACGTCGTCGCGGGCGTCGCGACGGAGGACGCCGCGCGCGCGGTGCTCACCCCGCTCGCGAAGGCGATCACCGGCGTCGGCAGCGACGACCTCGAGGCCGCCAAACGAATCGCGCCGAGCTGGGCCCGCCTGGCCTCGCTCGGCGCGATGCAACGACCGCCCCTCGACGGTCCGGTCGATCTGCGCGACCCGTACGCGATCAGTTCTTGTTGACGGGGATGATCTGGACGCGGCGGTCCGGACCTTCGCCATGGCTCTCCGTCCGCACGTCGGTCATCTCCTTGAGCGCCATGTGGACGACGCGCCGATCGCGCGCGGTCATCGGGTCGAAGGTGATGACCTTGCCCTCCTTCGCGACGCGGCGCGCGAGCTTCTGCGCCATCTCGGCGAGCTGGTCTTCGTGGCGCGCGCGGTAGCCCTCGGCGTCGACCGCGATGTGCTTCCGCGGCTCACCCGGCTTGTGGGCGACGCGCGTGGTCAAATACTGGATCGCCTCGAGCACGTTGCCGCGCTTGCCGATGATGCGGCCCGCGTCGGGCCCTTCGATCTCGAGGCGGATCTCGTCGGCCGAGCCTTCGCCGTCATCCGGCGCGAGCGAGACCTCGGCGTCCATGTCCATCTTCTCGATCAGCATCTGCACGAAGCCGAGCGCGCGGAGCGCCTGCGGATCGGTCACCTCGTCGGACGGGCCTTTGATCGCGCCGTCGTCCTTCTGCGTTACTTCAGACACGAGCTTCTTCCTTTCCGATCACGACGACGTCTGCAGCTTCTTCTTCTCGCCGGTCTGCTTCACGACGATCTCGCCGGGCGGCTTGCCGCGGGGAGCGACCTGCTCGAGGACGAGCTGCTGGACGATACCGAGGATGCTGTTCGTCAGCATGTAAACACCGAGCGCCGCCGGAAGGAACAACATCATGACGGTGAAGACGATGGGCATCATCCACATCATCATCTTCTGCTGAACCGGGTCCATGCCTTGCTGCGGCACGATCCGCTGCTGGATGATCATGAACGCGCCGAGCAGGAGCGGCAGGATGTAGAACGGGTCCGGCGCGGAGAGGTCGCGGAACCACAGGAAGTTCACGTGGTACGTCTCGACCGCGGTCCGCAGCGTCGTGTACATCGCGAACCACACCGGCATCTGGACGAGCTGGGGCAGGCACCCGCCGAACGGGTTCACGCCGTGCTTCTTCCAGAGCTCCATCATCGCGAGGTTCTTCGCCTGCGCGTCGTCCTTGAACTTCTCGTTCAAGGCGTCGACCTCGGGCTTCAGCTTCCGCATCGCGATCGTCGTCTTGATCGACTTGAACGTGAGCGGGAAGAGGAGCGTGCGGAGGCACACCGTCAGCAGGATGATCGCGACGCCCCAGTTGCCGAAGGTGACCTTGTCGTGGAGGAAGACGAGGAACCCGACCAGCACGCGCGCGACGGGGCGGAAGAACCCGAGGTTGATCGTGTCCTTCAGGCGATCGCTGCCGCCCGCGTGGGTGAGGACCTCGCGCTCCTTCGGACCGAAGAACGCGGTCTCGCCGTAGGTCGCGGACGCTTGCGGCGCGAGCTCCTTGCCGGCGTAGACGAGCTTGGCGTGGAAGATGGTCGGCGCCTCATCGTCGTCGCGGCCCTGGCCCGGCGCGAGCCACTCCTCGGCGAGGAGCTCGCAGCGCGGCACGTCCGCGACCATGTTGGGGCCGGCGTTCGGCATGAGCGCCTGCGTGAAGAAGTGGCTGTTCACCGCCGCGTAGCGATCGCTGCTCGGGAGCGCGAACCACCCGGACTTGAACTCGTCCTTCGTCTTGCGGACGACGTCGCCGCCGGCGGCGCACGCGACCTCGGTCTCCCACGGCGACTGGCGTCCGAGCGAGCCCTTCATGTCCACGTTCTTGCGGAACGCGTAGACGCCGATGGAGAGCTGGTGCTTTCGCGGCTCCTGCGCGAGGTTCGTCACCGTCGTCGCGACCTCGAGCTCGAACGGACGCTCCCCCGCCGTGAACTTCTTCACGATGCGGACGTCCTCGTCTTCGTACGAGAACGAGCAGACGCGGCCGTCGTGGTCCTCGAGCTTCCAGGGGAAGCGATCGAACTTGAGCTGGTCGTTGCCCTCGGGACCGCGGAAGAGGGTGCGGAGCGAGCGCCAGCGCTCGTGGTCCGGCGTCGTCGAGAGGTCCATCCCCTCGTATTTGCCGCCCTCGAGGTGCCAGGCGACGACGGAGGCGCCGCGGGTGGACAGCGTCGCGTCGAAGCGGCGCCCGTCGATCTTGCAGAGCTCTCCTTCGACGGGCTTGTTGGGCTCGTTCGGGGCGGCGGGGGGATCGAGCACGTCGGGCACGAAGCCGGGCGCGCTCGCGTATTCCTCGGCGGGGAGGGCCTGGACCGTGTCGTTCGAGCCGCTGATGAGCGGCATGCCGAACTTCCAGAAGAGGAGGAGGGCGCCCGCGATCGCGAGAACGCGGAGGAGACTGTTACGGTCCATTCGGCGGCTTGTTCCTCTTCGCGTTACCGAGCCGGTGGGGGAGGGTCGAACCCGCCAGCGTGAAACGGGTGGCACTTACACAGGCGTTTCACCGAAAGCAAGCTGCCGCGCGCCGCGCCGTGCCCTTCGATGCACGCGAACGCATACCGCGAGCACGACGGCTCGAAGCGACAGGCGCGCCCCAACCAAGGCGAAATCGCGAGCTGGTAGAAGCGAATGAGCGCGAGAAGACAGCGGGCGACCATCCGACCCGCGCCACCATGCGTCGAGATCGCCCCGCGCGCCAGGCCAGTCGACACGAATCTTCCCAACGCAGGGGGCTACGCCCCCTGCACCCCGCTCGCACCCGTAGGACGCGTGCGAAGACGCACGCATCCTCCGGTGCTCGCCGATGGGGGCGGTGCGATGTTCGCGGGGGTGCGACAGTCGCCCGCTTGCGCGGTCGAGCTTTGCACCGGTTTCGTGCGCGAATCGCGCAAGGGTGCACGGGAAGGTCAGGGCTTGCGAACCGGTTCTGCACGCGCGGGGGCGGGCGGCGGCTTCGCGGGGGCGGGCGGCGGCTTCGCGGGGGCGGGCGGCGGCTTGGTGAGGGCCTTGGTGCAGGCCTTGAGGAGGGAGGGGCGGGCGCGCGACCATTCGTCGCGGAGCTGGGCGAGGGGGAGGGCGTGGGCGCCTTCGCGGGCGATGACGACCAGGTCGATGCCGCGCGGCACGAAGTCCGGCCACTGGCGGAAGCACTCGCGGCAGACGCGCTTGATGCGGTTCCGCATCGTCGCGTCGCCGACCTTCTTCGTCGCGACGATGCCGATGCGCGAGGGGGCGTCCGGCGCGGTGCCGGCGGCCGCCAGGAAGACGAAGTGCCTGCTCGTCGCGCGCTCGCCTTGCGATTGAACGCGCACGAAGTCGGCGCGACGGCGGATCCGTCGCTCTTTTCCGAACGTCAGCCGAAGGGCGGCGGCGTCGATGCGATCTACTTCTTGTAGATCGAGACGGTCAGCCGGGCGCGACCCTTGCGGCGACGGTTCGCGAGGACCTTCGCGCCGCCGCGCGTCGCCATGCGAGCGAGGAAGCCGTGCGTGCGGAGGCGGCGCTTGTTGTGGGGCTGATAAGTACGCTTCGGCTTTGCCATGACTCGTATCCCGTGAGGGGGCCGGGGAAACAACCACTGCGGCGCCTGGCTGTCAAGCGGGTCGCGTCATGTCGAACGCGAGCGACAGCAGGCCGCGACTTGAGTAAGAGCCGGATAGTTGCTCCTGCCGCGTCCGAAGTGATGCGATGGTGCCGCGCTCCTTCTGACCCAAAAACGCCGCGCGCGAGCTTTTACCCCATGAGCCTGAAATCACGTGCAATGGTCGCCGGTTCGGTCGGCGCGCTCCTCCTTGGCGCGACGGCTGGTACCGCCGAAGCTCAACAGAAGACCTTCAAGCTGGACCGCCTCGAGATGCCAGGCGCGCCGGAAGACGGGCTCACGCTGTTCCGTCCGGTCACCAACCAGCGCACGATCTTCTATGGCCAGCTCGGCATCGGCTACCAGCTCCGGCCTCTCCGCACGAGCACGGTCACGACCGACCAGGCGACGATCAACCGCTCGTCGTCCACCGTCGTCCAGGACCAGCTCGCGGTCTACGGCAACGCCGGGTTCCAGCTCTTCGATCGCGCCACCATCGGTCTCTCGTTTCCGTGGTGGCCGGTCCAGACCGGCGAGAACCCGATCTACACCGCCGGCGGCGGCCTCCCGTCGCCCGGCGTCACGCGCACCACCAACGTCGTGACCGGCGGCCCCGCGGCCGGCGACCTCCGCCTCGATCTCCGCGGCGTCCTCGTGCGCAGCGAGGACAGGAAGAGCGCCCTCGGCGCCCAGCTCAACGTGTTCTTCCCGACCGGCACGCCGTCGAACTTCGGCGGCGACGACAAGGCGTCGGTCCTCGCGATGGTCACCGCCGAGACGCAGGTGAAGTTCCTCATCCTCACCGCGAACACGGGCCTCCACTTCCGGCCGCGTCACTCGATCAACGATCCGAACGTCGGCAACGGCCTCGGCGTCGGCAACGAGTGGCGCTGGGCGGTCGGCGCGTTCATCCCGTTCAAGGACGGCAAGTACCGCCTCGGCGGCAGCATCTTCGGCCAGACCGGCTTCGAGAGCGACAACGTCATCGGCAAGACGGCGTTCACGAAGCGGAACACGCCGGTCGAGTTCAACATCGAAGGCCGCATGCGCTTCGGCCCGGCCGATCACTGGTACCTCGGCGCCGGCGCCGGCTCCTCGATCCTCCGCGGCTACGGCGCGCCCGACCTCCGCCTCCTCGGCGTGTTCGGCCTCTACATTCCGATCCTCGACACCGATCCGAAGTCGCCGGACCGGAAGGCCGAGACGAAGAAGTGGCGGCAGGAGCACGTCGGCGATCGCGACGGCGACGGAATCCCCGACGACATCGACGCGTGCCCGGACGAGCCCGAGGACCACCTCGGCAACGATCCGAACGACGGCTGTCCGATGCCGAAGGACCGCGACGGCGACGGCATCCCCGATCAGTACGACAAGTGCCCCGACGAGCCGGAGGACAAGGACGGCATCGACGACGGCGACGGCTGCCCCGAGGACGACGTCGACAACGACGGCGTGCCCGACGTCACCGACGCGTGCCCGCGCGTGCCGGGCAAGCCGAACAAGGACCCGAAGCGGAACGGCTGTCCGACGACGATCGACGTCGACGAGTCGGGCAACATCCGCGTCCTCCAGAAGGTCGAGTTCGAGTTCGGCACCGCGAAGCTCAGCCCCGCGAGCTTCCCGATCCTCCAGGAGGTCGCCGACTACCTGAAGGCCACGCCGGGCATCAAGAAGATGGCCGTCGAAGGCCACACCGACAACAAGGGCTCCGCCGCGCTCAACAAGAGGCTGTCGCAAGAGCGCGCCGCGGCGTGCATGAACTGGCTGACCTCGCACGGCATCGCCGCCGATCGCCTCGAGGCCAACGGCTACGGCATGGAGAAGCCGCTCGTCGACAACGACACCGCCGAGAACCGCGCGAAGAACCGCCGCGTCGAGTTCAACATCGTAAAGCAAGACTCGAAGTAGGAGCCCTCGGGCCCGCCTCGAAGGAGGCCGGACCCGTCGGCCCCACCTCGAAGGGGCCCCAGAAGCGGCCGCGGAAGCGGGCGCGCAGCGCCCCGAGCGCAACGCGCGAGGGCCGTGTCTGGGGTGGGGGTGTCGGGGCGAAGCCCCGACGTTGAGAAGCGCCCCAGAAGCGGCCGCGGAAGCGGGCGCGCAGCGCCCCGAGCGCAACGCGCGAGGGCCGTGTCTGGGGTGGGGTGTCGGGGCGAAGCCCCGACGTTGAGAAGCCCCCCTACTCCTCAGTGGAGTCGATGCGTGTGAAGGACTGATCGAGCTCGAGGACGTAGGTTCCTTCGTAGGTCTGTGGCTGCGGCGTGAGCCACTCCTCGGGGGCGAGGCGGGAGAACCAGAGGGCGCCGTCGGCGCGGCGATAGAGGTGGTACGTGCCGCCCGGCTTCTTCTCGAACGCGCAGCTCACGCGATGGAGCTCGGCGTCGCGCTTCGCCTTCGCGAGGAGCGCGTGGGCCTCGGCCTGGAGCCGCTTGATCTGGTCGGCGATGAGGTTCAGCTTCCCGCCTGTCATCGTCGCCAGCGTCTGGTCGGCGGCCTGGATCGCGGCGGCGACGTTCACGAGGTCGAACGCGGGCGCCATCCGGCTCAGCGGATAGGGCGCCGCGCGCGCGGGTCCGTCGTAGCGCCCGGGATCGACCTCGGGTGGCGGGCTCGTCATCGGACGCGGCGGATCGTCGTCGTCGCTCACGTGCTCAGCATGCCATCACGAGAGGAGCGAGGAGAAGAGCTCAGAGCGGCGAAGAGAAGACCTCGCATACGTAAACGCGACCGTCGGCGTCACGCGCCACCGCGACGCCGAGATGGGTGTATTTTGCATTCAACAGGTTGAGGCGATGGGACGGGCTCGCGTGGATCGCGCGGTGAGCGAGTGCGAGCGTGCGTCCGCGCGCGACGTTTTCGCCCATGACGCCGGCGTGGAGGTTCTCCGCTTCGAAGCGCGCCCTCGGGTCGCCGTCGCCGAGGTCGTGCGCGACGGCGCGGACGCGGGCGAGGCCCTCGACGTGGCGGCGCGCGATGGCGTCGAGGCGCGGATCACGCTGGAGCGGACCCAGTGACTCGTTCGCGCGCACCGCCGCGATCATGCGTTCGAGCGAAGTCGCGTCGTCGAACGCGCCCTTGCCGGTGACGTCGCCGCCGGTGACGTCGTCGTTGGCGGCATCCTCGCCTGGTGCCACGTCGCTGGCGTGCGACGGTGCGACGTCGGCGAACACGCGCGCCTCGAGCACGGGGCGTGGTCCCTCTTCGAGATCGGCGACGAGCTGCACGGTGAACGGACCGGGCCGGTCGAGCGCGAACCGCGCGCGCGCGCTTCCGCTCGTCGCGTCGAAGGCCGTGGCCACCGTGCGCGGTGCGCCGCGCGCGCCGAGCAGCACCACGCGCGCCCCCTTCGCGGGGACGTTCACGCGCGCCCGAAAATCGAGCCAGGCCCCGGTGCGAGAGCGGACCGGCAGCGGCTCGAGATCGGCGAGCGCATCGGCGACGATCGCGAGCTCCCGCGTGCCCGTCGTCGCCGCCGCCGCGGTCGTCGTCGGCGGCGCGGATGCCGTCGTCGCTGCTGCCGCCGTCGCCGTCGCCGTCGCGATACCGCAGCGGGTGCTTGCGCCATGCAACGATTGGAGCGCCTTCTCGATCGACGCACCGATCAGCACGCGTGGGCGGACGTACGGCGCGCCGTTTTCGCGGAGGAGGAGAGTCACGCGCTCCACGTCCACGTCGGCGCCGTCTGCGACGACGCTCTCCGCGACGCGCATCAGCGCCGCGTCGAGCGTCCGGCACGACTTCGCGATCGCCGCGACGCGTGGATCGGCCGGCGGCGCGGCCTCCTGCGGCGACTCGGTCACGTCCCGCCACGAGCTCGCCGGCGCCGGCACGTCGCCGATCGGCGCGAGGCTCGCCCCTCCACGCGGCGTCACCGGCACCGGCTCCGCCGCACACCCAACCAACCACGCGGCGACCACTCCGACCACGAGCGCGCGTGCGCGGTGCCCGCAGGTCGCGAGCACGTGCGCGTGGCCGCCGTGCTCGCGGTGCTCGGCAGTCGCGAGCGCGCGGGTCGCCGCGAGCATGCCGGCCGCGGGTGCGCATACGGACTCCGCAGCGCCGGCGGCGAGTGGCCGACGGGGAGTGCATGAAACGCGGCTCCTTCGGGGTGCCTGCCGCGCAAAGCCCGGCGTTGACAGACCGCTCACTTCTTCGCGCGCCGCTTCGCGTCGTTGCGGCGCGCGAGGGCAAAGCCGACGCGCACGCCCAGAATGAACCCCGCGACAGCACACAGCGCGGCCAAGAGACCATTCACGATGCCCCCTCCCTAACGCGTGCTTCACGCCGGGGCCCCAGAAGCGGCCGCGCAAGCGGTCGCGAAGCGACCCTCGCGCAAAGCGCGAGGGCCGTGTCTGGGGTGGGGGTGTCGGGGGCGAAGCCCCCGACGTTGACTTGAGAGCTCAGTTGATCACGAACGACTTGCCGACGCGGACGGGCGCGCCCGCGAAGGCCGGGACGTGTGCGCCGCGGAACTTGCCGGCGACGCAGCCGCCGACGGCGGTGCCCGGGTACGGGCCCTGATCGACGACCGCGGTGCCGACCGAGCCGTCGGGGTTGAACGTGACCGTCACGTGGCCCGGGCCCGTCGGGCCGTCGGCCTTCTTGCAGCTCTGGACGTCGATCTTGCCGAGCGAGCCCGCGGCTGCGCCCTTGTCGAACGACGCGGTGGAGCCGCCACCGCCGCCACCGCCACCGCCACCACCCGCGGGCTGGCCGACCGCGCCCGCGATGCCCTCCGCCAGAGAGGCGGGCTTCGGAGGAGGTGCGGGGGCAGGGGCCGCTGCAGGCGCCGGCGAGTCTCCGCCCGCCTTCGGTGCAGCCGCGACGGCGGGGCCCGTCCTCGGGGCCGGAGCGCCCGGGTTGACCGTGGGCGTCTTGCCCGCGTTGCTGCCGGTGCCCGGAGGCGCCGGCTCGTTCGCGGCGGTGCCGCCCGACGAGGTGCCGGTGCTGGGGTTGTCGCTGCCGCCGGAGGTCGTGTCGTTGCCGGCGAGCCTGTTGTCGCCGGTGCCCGGCTCCGGGGTCAGCGCGCCGGACGGAGTGGGCGTCGCCCCGTCGGCCGCGGCCGGCGGACGCGTGAGGATGACCGCGGCGACGATGCCGATCGCGATGAACGCGCACCCGCCGAGGATCGCGAAGATCATGCCCTTGTTCGACTTGGGCTGCTCGACCGGCGCCGTGACGCCGAGGTCGACCGCCTCGAGCGGCGGGGGCGCGAGGATCGGCGCGGCGAGGGCGGCGCCGAACGCGCCGCCGCCGCTGAGGTTCATGATGTCGTCGACGCGCGCGCCTTTGTCCTTCTTCTTGTCGTCATCCATGTTCGCGCTGAGCGCGCGGATGTCGATGAGGCCCGAGCCGTCGCCCGTCGCCGTGGTCTTGCCGGCGCCGCCGCCGACGTCGCCGTTCTTCGCCGGCGCCTTCTCCGTCAGCGCCGAGAGCGAGAAGAGGACGCTGTTCTCGTTGCGCTGACCGGTGAGCTTCTCGTCGGCGCCGGAGACGCCCGCCGCCGCCGCCGCGTTCGCCGCCACCGCGGCGTTCGACGCGCTCGTCATCACCTCGTCTTCGCCGCCCGCCTTCTCGACGTTGCCGAAGAGGTCGGCGCCCTGCGCACGCCCACCCGCGCGGCGCGCCGCGGCGGCCGGGGCCGGCTCGGCCGCGGGGCTCGCGAAGAGGCCCGCCGCGCCGTTGCCGCCCGGCGAGACGCTGCCCGAGAACGCGTCGGCCGGCGCGGTGGAGCCGCCCGCGAAGAGAGGAGCGGCCGCGGGAGGAGGCACCGACGCCGACGGCGCGACGGACATCATCTCCTCCGGGGCGCGGGTCGCGCTCTTCACCGCGGAGTAGATCTGATCGATCTCGCGGAGCGGCAGCCAGTCGGCCATCCCGTCCTTCCAGCAATACGTCTCGTCGTTGACGACGCCGTCGCGATACTCCGTCGCGATCTCGCCGACGGTCATCGTGCGTTGATCGCCGTCGGCGACGTTCACGGTCCACTGATCGCCGCCGCCACCGCCCGCGTAGTCGAACGCGTTCTGATCGCCGCCAGCGTCGGCCGCCTGGTCGTTGCCGTTGATGACGATCGTCGAGCTGCATTTCTTGCAGCGGATCTTGACGACCTTCCCCAGGACCTTTTCATCCGCGATCGTGTATTTGGCCTGGCACGACTGGCACTGAATCTTCATCGCCTACCGTCCTCGAGAAAGGGCGTGTGTAGAGTTGAGAGCGAAGCGCGGATTGGTGGAAATCAGCGAGCGCGGAATCCGACCGGCTTGCCGAGTATAGCGACCCGCGATCCGCATGATCAAGCTAGCGACGTCCGAGAAGATGGAGAGTTCTCGTGAGGTTGCGAAATGGTGTCCATGGCCCGACGTGTGGGTCTCGCAGACAAAGCGCGACTCAGAATGGACGCGCGAGGCCCCTCGGACCTTGGGTCAGTTCAGCAGCACCAGCTGCGTCCCGTCTTTTCCGCAGAAGTCGGCGCCGCCGTCGAAGCGCTCACCGCACGACGGACAGATCTTCCCGCGCGGCGCGTCGCTGCGCTGCGCCATCGCTTGCACCGGATAAGGGATCAGCACCTGCTTGTCCTTCGGGCAGCGCGTCACCTCGCTCCCGAACACCGTGTTGCACACCGGGCAGATGCCACCGCCGCGCTTCTCCGGCGCGCCGGCCGCGACGAGCGGCGTGCCGTCGTGAGGACAGAAGGAAGTCCCCGGCTCCATCTCGCGGCCGCACGAGGCACACACGAGGTCCGCGCGGCGGAGGGGCGGAGCAGGCTCGGCCGCGACGCTGCGTGAGCTCGACACCGCGCGCGCGGCGGCCACGCTCTCCTCGTGCGCGCGCTGCTGCGCGGCGTGCTCGGCCTCACGCCGTCGCCGGCGCTCGAGCACCTCGCGGACGCGCTCCTCGTGCCGCTCCTCCGCCGCGTGCATGAGCTCCTTCGCGCGCCGGTTGCGCCGGAGGACGAAGATCCCCGCGACGAGCAGGCCCGCGAGGGCGGCGCCGATGATGCCGAGGAACACGAGCCGCCGCTTTCGCGCGCCGTCCTCGACCACGGACTCGTCCGCGCCGATCGACTGCGAGGCGATGACGACGGACGCCGCCTCGTCGCTCTCGCCCTCGGCGTTCAAGCCCGAGCGCTGGAGGAGCTCGTCGTAGCGCGCCGCGCTCACGATCTCGACCGTGACGCGCGTCTCCTTCCCGCCCGCCGACGCGATGATCTCGAGCGCGCCCTCCGTCGCCTCCTTCGCCGCGGTCACGTTGCCGAGCGCGTCGACCTTCACGCCCTTGCCGGTCGCGTCGGGCGCGAGGCGGAACGCGGTGCCGGTCCTGGTCTCGCAGCCCTTCGCGTCGAGCACGACCGCGCGGAAGCGGAAGGTCTCGCCGGGGCGGAGGAGCTTCTGCGAAGGTCGCACCTCGAGCTTCTGCGCCTCTCCGACGACGCCGCAGAGCGCGGGCCGCGGCGGCGCCTCCGAGGGCGCGTTGCTCTTCGCGGGCGCGGGCGACGGCCCGGTCTCGGTGCTCGTGCCGGCTGCAGGCGCGGTGTCGCCGACGGCGTCGAAGCTGCGTGTGCGCTTCACGTCGGCGACGCACTTGCCGCTCTCGAGCGACATCTCGTAGCGGCCCGTCTCCACGATCTCGATGTGCGTGTCCGACGTCGCGACGACGAGCGTGTTGAGGACGACCTTGCGCGCGTCGGAGGGCGGCGTCGCGCAGCGCGTGCGCCAGGTCTTGCCGTCGCGCGAGTGCGAGGCGCGCTGGAGGCCGGGCATCGGGTCGTAGCAGATGTTCGTGCGGTAGACGCGGCCGCCGCCGATGAACGCGAGCTCGTCGCCTTCGACCTTGATGTCGATGCTCTCGCCGCCGCCGCTCGTCGACGATTTCGGCGGCGCGCCGCAGCTCGCGTCGAGCCACTGCACCACGGTGAAGTCTTCGCGGAGCGCGCTCTGGCGCCACTTGCTGTCGACCTTCAGATCGGCGCGGGCCTCGCCCGACCATCCGAGGACGAGCGCGAGGAGCGCCGCAAAAATCAGCCACACGCGCATGCGCGACCCCCAGTGTACCTATTTTGTCGCGTCGATTCCTGTTGTGTTAGGGTCGCGCCCGTGCGCGCTCCGAGCATTCGATCCGGTCTTCGTTTCCTGGCAGCCGCCGTAGGGCTCGGCACTGCGGTCGTCGGCTTCGAGCACGACGCCGCGGCGCAGACGATCCCGACCGAGAACGGCAAGGGCTTCGACACGCACCTCTTCCGTCCGGCCCTCGACTCGAAGGGCTTCTTCCACACGAACGGCACCGACGTCCTCGGCGCGAACGACCTCTCGCTCGGCCTCGTCATCGACTACGGCCACGGCCTCCTCCGCACCGCCGACAAGGGGCAGGAGAGCACGAACCTCATCGATCACTCGTTCAAGGGGAGCTTCTCCTTCAACTACGGCTTCGCGAACTTCCTCGTCGCCGGCGTCACGCTCCCGATCCAGCTCATGTCGGGCGAGGCGCAGACCGATCGCTCCGGCGCCCCCGCGCAGACCGGCCCGCTCGGCAACGGCACCCCGAACGGCACGCAGTGGCGGCCCGAGCTCGTCGACTTCCAGAACGCGGGCTTCATCGCGCTCCACGCGAAGGCGCGCATCCTCCGCGTCGAGCGCGGCTTCGGCCTCGCGGTCGCGGCGCAGGTCGGCGTCCCGATCGCGGACGCGCCGCAGAACGGCGCCGGCGATCCGGGCTTCTGGTACTGGCCGCAGGTCATCGGCGAGAAGCGGTTCGGCTCGACGGGGCAGTTCCGGATCGGCCTCAACGCCGGCTTCCGCGGCCACGCGGTGAGCGACACGATCATCGACCTGAAGGACGGCCGGCTCCGCGACGGAAACCGCGTGACCTACGGCCTCGGCCTCTCGTACCGCGTGCTCCCCGCCCTCGATCTCGTCGCCGATACGTACGGCACGTACCTCCTCTCCGACGCGGCCTCGAAGATCAAGCCGTCGAACGAGGTCACCGGCGGCATCAAGGTCTTCGTCGAGCGCAACAGCTACCTCCTCCTCGGCGGCGGTCCGCGCTACACGCAGGGCTTCGAGGCGGCGGACATCCGCGCGTTCATCGGCTTCATCTTCGAGCCGTCGATCGGCGACCGCGACGGCGACGGCATCAAGGACGACGTCGACAAGTGCCCGGACGATCCCGAGGATTTCGACGGATTCCAGGACGAGGACGGCTGCCCCGATCCGGACAACGACAACGACGGCATCCTCGACAAGGACGACCGCTGTCCGAACGAGCCCGAGGATCGCGACGGCGATCAGGACGAGGACGGCTGCCCCGAGGGCGACGACGGCGACCGCGACGGCGACGGCATCCTCGACTCGAAGGACAAGTGCCCGGACGATCCGGAGGACAAGGACGGGTTCGAGGACGAGGACGGCTGCCCCGATCCGGACAACGACAAGGACGGCATCCCGGACAAGAAGGATCAGTGTCCGAACGATCCGGAGGACAAGGACGGGTTCGAGGACGAGGACGGCTGCCCCGATCCGGACAACGACAAGGACGGCATCCTCGACGTCGTCGACAAGTGTCCGAACGAGCCCGAGACCTTCAACGGCTTCGAGGACGAGGACGGCTGCCCGGACAAGGGCCTCGTCGTCATCGACAAGGACAACATCCTCATCCTGAAGAAGATCAAGTTCCGCACGAACTCGGCGGAGATCCTCCCCGAGTCGAACGAGATCCTCGACGCCGTCGCGACGACGCTGCTCCACCACCCCGAGTTCACGCTCATCGAGGTCGCGGGCCACGCCGACGAGCGCGCCACCGACGCGTACAACCTTCGCCTCACGCAGGACCGCGTGAACAGCGTCATGGCGGGCCTCGTCGCGCGCAAGGTGAACAAGTCGACCCTCCGCGCGAAGGGCTACGGCGAGTTCTGCCCCGAGGATCCGGGCCACAACGAAGAGGCGTGGGAGAAGAACCGCCGCGTCGAGTTCAAGATCGTGAAGACGAAGGAAGGCCCCACCGGCGTCGAGCTCGGCTGCGCGAACGCGTCCTCGAAGGGCGTGAATCCCGAGCCCGTCCCCAACTGAGCCCGACCCATGCGGGTCCGAACGACCGCCGTCGGCCTAGGCCTGACGACGCTCGTTCTACATTCGACGCCCTCGCGTGCCGCCACGCCCGCGGTCGCTGCCGCCGCGTCCGCGCCTGCGGTCGACGCAGCCCCCGCTGCACCCGGCGCGTCCGCGCCTGCGGACCCTCTTTCGGCGCCTGCGCCCTCGCGTGCCGCCACGCCTGCGGACCCTCTTTCGGCGCCCGCGCCCTCGCGTGCCGCCACGCCTGCGGACCCTCTTTCGGCGCCTGCGCCCTCGCGTGCCGCTGCGCCCGCGGAACCTCTTTCGGCGTCTGCGCTCGTCGCCGCGCCTGCCGAACCGCCGGGGCGTGAGCGGGGAAGCGAGGGGGAGCGTGAGCGGGGGGTGAGGGGGGCGGCAGCCCCCGTTCATCGTGAGCCGGAGCGCAGCGCAGGCGAACGATCGGGGTATGGGGCGGAGCCCCATCGCGAAGAGCCCCATCGCGAAGAGCCCCATCGCGAAGAGCCCCATCGCGAAGACAATCCCGTCCTCGCGTTGCTGGCGGGGGGGGCGGTCACGATGGTGTCGCTCGGGGTGGGGGCGACGATGATCGCGCGATCGGGCGATCCTTACGTTCGCAACGCCGGGCTCGTTGGCGGGTTGTCGGGGATGGCGTTTGTGCCGCTCGTCGCGCACGCGATCGCGGGTGAGACGCGGCGTGGGATCTGGTTCTCGCTGCCGCTCCTCGTGCCGGTCGCGGTGCAAGGGGTCGTGGTCGGTTTCTATCCGAACGTGCTGTGGCGGGCGCCGGCGGGCATTCAGTGGACGACGTACGCGTCCGTCGCCGTGTCCATCTTCGGCAGCATCTTCGGCGTGCTCGACGCGGTTCGCGCCGGAGAGCGTGAGCCGAAGAGCGCGCCGCCTTCGATTTCGGTCGTGCCGACGTTCGGCGATCGCGCCGCGGGCGCTTTGCTCACCGGGAGTCTCTGATGCAACGAGCCGTATTCCTCTTCCTGCTCCTCGCCACCGTCGCGAGCTGCGCGACCGTCCCGCAGAACCGGCGCGGCAAGCTCGCCGATCCGATGATGTCGCTGACGGACGACCCGCTCGAGACGTACCGCAAGCAGAAGTTGTACAATACACGTGAAGCGGCCGCGGGCGGCGACGGCACGGCGGCGGGCGGCGGCTGCGGCTGCCAGTAGTCGGTGCTGCGCCGAGCGCTGCTCATCCTCGCGTGCCTCGCGACCCTCGTCGTCGCCTGGCCCACGCACGCCCACGAAGCCGCGCCCGCCCCCGCAGCGACACCCGCCCCCGCGCCCGTCTCGCCCGCGCCTTCGGCGGTACCCGCCCCCGCGCCCGTCTCGCCTGCGCCTGTCTCGCTCGCGCCCGCAGCGGCGCCCGCATCCCCCGCGGCGCCCGCCCTCTCCGCTCCCGCCCTCTCCGCTCCCGCCCTCTCCGCACCCGCCCTCTCCGCTCCGGCGGCGGCGCCCGCCCCCCCCGCGCCCGCGCCTGCGAAGCTCCATCGCTTCGTGGTCGAGCGGGTCGAGACGGCGTTCACTGCGTATCAGCAGCGGGGCACCGGGTATCAGTCGAAGGCGAGCTCGCGGTCGTGGCTCGATCCCGGCAATGCTGCGCTTGCGGTGTTCCAGCCGCAGCTCTTCGTGCAGGCGCGGCAGAGTGAGCGCATCGTTCATCGCTTCTGGGTGCCGATCGACCTCGTCACGTCGGCCTCTGCGGATGCGATCGATCGCGGGCGGAGGCTCGACCTCATCTCCAACTCGTCGCGGCAGAACGAGGCGATCGCGTTCGACTGGGCCGTCGCGTACGAGGCCACGAAGTGGACCGCGTCCGCGCGCAACAACGTCCACGTCGAGGAGAACTTCCGCTCCTGGGCGGCCGGCATCGGCGCGAGCCTGAACGTCGCCGACGACGCCGCGACCGTGTCGGGCAGCGTCAACAACGTGCTCGACTGGTTCAGCGCGTACAACGGCCTCGGCGTGAAGACGGGCCGCGCGACGCGCTCGACCTCGAACGTGAACGTCGGGCTCACGCAGATCCTCACGCCGACGACGGTGGTGCACGCGAACTACGGCGTCTCCGCGCAGTACGGCGTGCTCGGCAACACGTGGAACTCGGTGCCGTTCGTGAACGGCGAGCGCTTCGCGGAGGTGCTGCCGCGCGCGCGATGGCGGCACGCGCTCGTCGGCCGCTTCGCGCAGTACCTCCCGTGGGACGGATCGCTCAAGGGCTTCTACCGCTTCTACACCGACGGGTGGGGAGTGCAGGCGCACGCGATCGAAGGACAGCTCTCGCAGCGCGTCCATCCGCTCGTGTACCTGCGCGCGAGCTACCGCTGGTACACGCAGGACGGCGTCGACTTCTTCACGACGCTCTCGCCCGGACGCGGCGAACGACGCTTCACCGCCGACAGCGACCTCGGGCCGTTCCAGGCGCACACCGCCGGCGCGAAGGTCGCGCTCGAGCTGCCGTTCCTGTTCGCGGGAGCGCACCTCGACGCCGGCTACGAACGGTACTGGCGCACCGACGGCCTCACCGTTAATGTCGCGCTGTGGCAAGCCGGCGCACGCTTCTGATCGCTCTCCTCCTCTTAGTCTCCGGCTGCGCAGCGACCGCCGCCCCTGCCGCGCGCCCGGCGACGCTGCCGCAGGCGAGCCTCCGCGCGCTCGATCGTGGAGGTCAGGACCTCGCGAGCGCGCTCGGCGGGAGGCCGGCGCTCCTCGCGCTCTGGGCGACGTGGTGCGACGCATGTCAGAAGGAGCGCCCCGACCTCGAGAAGCTCGACGCCTGGTCGAAGGAGCACGGCGGCGTCGTCGTCAGCGTCGCCGTCGGCGAGCCCGTCGACAAGGTGAAGACGTTCGCGACCGAGCACCGCGTGCCCTACGCCGTCCTCGTCGACGAGGACTTCCAGCTCGCCGACGCGCTCGGAGAGAAGCGCGTCCCCGCCACCCTGGTCGTCGACAAGAGTGGCCGCATCGTCCACACCGCCGGCGCGCTGGACGAACGGTCCGTCGCCGAATTCCGCCGCCTCGTCGGTGCGGCACCGGTGCCGTAGCGGTTAACTGCGCGTAAGTCTTCGGCAATCAAAATTTACGCAGAGCGTTGCACATGTGTGGGTGTGTGGTAGGAGGCCTTCCTACCGATGAAGCTCCACCTCGTTGCCCCCGCCGTCCTTGCCCTCTCGGCCTCTCTCTTCGCGTGCGCGTCGGAGACCAACGAAGAGCAGCTCTTCCCCGAGGATCGGTGCACGGAGGAGGGCGTGTCGTGCGACGCGTTCGGCCGCGCCGTCGACGCGACGGAGAAGCTGCCCGCCTACGAGCTCGGCACCGACGAGAAGCCGGCGCAGATGACGCTCGTTCATCAGTCGAACCCGCTGTGGGAGCCGGTCGACCTCGAGTTCAACCCGCGGTCGCCGCGCGACCTGTGGATCAACAACTACCGCACCGGCCACATGACGGTCGTGAAGAACATCGGCACGAAGCAGGTGCAGGTCATCGAGCGCCGCGACGTCGCCTACGCGCACTTCCAGAACAAGCCGCCGGCCTTCGCCTTCGGCTCCGACAGCCAGTGGGGTCAGACCTGGGGCACGTGCGGCGACGGCAACAACGGCGGCAACTTCTTCATGGGGCCGACGCTGTACACCGCGAACCTCGACATCTTCGGCGGCAACAACACCGCGACGAACCTCGGCAGCCACCTCGACATGCTGCACTCGACGTCGTACTGCCGCGGCATCTCGTGGGCCGGCGAGGGCAACCAGTACTTCGCCTTCAACTCGCACGAGAAGTCGATCGACTTCTACGACTTCAAGGCCGACCACGGCCCGGGCTGGGACGACCACTCGGACGGCGTCATCCGCCGCTACTGGACCAACCAGGTGAAGGGCGTCGACGGCCTCATCAGCGCGGTGTCGTGGAACGCGGCCGACAAGAAGCTCTACGTCGCCGACACCGGCAACAAGCGCATCCTCGCGCTCGACCCGTCGGAGGGCCTCTTCGTCGCGCCGTTCCCCGGCTACGAGCCGATCGTCGAGCGCGCGTTCTACGAGGCGCCGGTCGTCGAGGTCGCGTCCGGCGGTCTCCTCGAGCAGCCGTCCGGCCTCGAGGCCTCGGGCGACATCGTCTTCACGACCGACGCGCTCACCTCGCAGATCCACGCGATCTCGATCAAGGAGGGCACCGTCCTCCGCTCGTTCGCGACGAACCTCCCGCCGGGCTCCCTCGCCGGCCTCAACTTCGGCCCCGACGGGAAGATCTACTTCGTCGACCGCAAGGGCGGCGCGATCTACCGGCTCGATCCCTGATCGCCGAAGTGCTCGAGGAGTAGCTCGTTCACGCGCGCGGGGGCGTCGCGCTGGACCCAGTGCGTCGCCTCGGGGATGTGGACCGTGCGCGCGTTCGGTACGAAGCGCGGCGGCGGCTCCGCGAGCTCCTTGCCGAGGAAGCGATCGCGATCGCCCCAGACGACGAGCGTCGGGCGATCGATCGGACGCATCTTCGGCGTGCGGCCGGTGACGACGCGCCGGATCGCGGCGCGGTAGTAGTTCACCGAGGAGCGCGCGACGCCCGGGACGCGGAACGCCTCGACGTACCGCTCGATCTCGTCGGAGGGGACGCCGTCGGCCGCGAACGTCTTGCGCAAGAGCTCGTGGTCCCGCGCCGCGATCGAGAGCTCGGGCACCTTCGGGAGCTGGAAGAAGAACATGTACCAGCTCTTCATCAGCTGCCGCAGCGTGCGGAGGCCCTTCAGCATCTGGAGCGGGTGCGGCACGTTCAGGATCGCGAGGCGATCGAGCAGGTCCGGGTGCTCCATCGCGAACGCCCACGCGACGACGGCGCCCCAGTCGTGGCCGACGACGAAGGCCTTCTCGCGGCCGAGCGCGCGGATGAGCCCCGCGACGTCGCCGGCGAGGCGCTCGATCTCGTAGGCGCCGACCTCCCACGGTTTGTCCGAGCCGCCGTAGCCGCGCATGTCGGGGGCGACCGCCCAGTACCCGGCGTCGCGCAGCGCCGTGAGCTGATGGCGCCACGACCACCAGAACTCGGGGAAGCCGTGGAGGAAGACGACGAGCGGCGTGTCGTCGCCCGCGTTCGCCGGGCGCGCCTCCGCGACGTGGAGGCGGACCTCGCCCGCGTCGATCGTCCGATGCTCGAACCCGTCGTCGCTCATGTCGCCTCCTTCACCGTCAGCCCTGGAGTCGCTGCGGGACCGCCATCAGCTCGGTCGTCATCGGCTCGACGTGCGGCTGGATCGCGCCGAGCGTGGTCAGCGATTTCTCGGCGCGAGAGCGGAGGAAGCTGCGCGGATCGCCGAGCATCTCCATCAGCTCGGGGACGAAGCGCGCGTCGTCGGGCGCGTTCTCGGCGACGACGGCGCGCACCTGATGGTTCTGCGAACGAAGCCCCTCGAGGAGGACGCCGTTGCTCTCCTGATCGTTCACCTTTGCGAGCGCGCGCACGAACGCGACGAGCGGCGGCGGCGCGTCGTCGTACTCGTACGTCGACGTCGCGGGCGCGGCGAAGAGGCGCGCGGTCGCCTCCGCGAGCGCGCGCACGGCGCGGCGATCGTCCAGCGCGGCGAGGCGCGTCGCGACGTTGTGCTTGAAGATGCCGAGCGGATCGCGCACCGCTTCGAGCAGCGCGTCCACGTCGTCCGGGAGCGCGAACGCGAAGTACGGGCGCGCCTTCGGGGCGGGGAGGCGGAACGCCGCGAACGCGCGCTCCGCCGCGCAGCGCACGCGATGATCGTCGCGCGTCACCCAGTAGCGCATCGCCTCGTAGTCGAACACGAGCGCGCTCCGCCGCGATCGCGGCGGGGGCGGCTGCGCGGCGAGGTCCTCGAGCGCGCGGAACGCCCACGCGCGCCGGCGCGACGTCTCGTCTTGGCGGAAGCCCGGCTCGACGAGCGCGCGATCGATCGCGGCGCGGAGGTCCCGCTCCTTGATCTCTTGCCCGACCTTCGCGAGCGCGACGAGGCGCGTGACCTCCGCGCCCGGCTCGAGCCCGCGCAGGAGCTCGAGGAGCGCCGCCGCGCGCGGCCGCGCCGCGGCGTGCGCGCGGCCGATCGCGCCGATCGCCCAGATCGCCTCGCACGCGACGGCGTCCTTCGGCGAGAGCACGAAGCGCTCGAGCGCGGCGAGGGCGGGCTCGTGCTCGAGCTGCCCGAGCGAATACGCCGCGAGCGGCAGCATCGCGCGGTACTCCTGGCTCTTCGACTCCAGGATCGTGACGAGGAGCGGCGCGGCGGAGCGATCGCCGAGCTCGCCGAGCGCGACGACGAGCTCGCGCACGACGACGCCGCGCTCGAGCCCCTGCCGCCACCCCGTGAGCGGGCTCGTCTCGAGCAAGCGCCGGAGCGCGGGGCAGGCCTCGGTCGCGCCCACCGCGACGAGCATGCGGACGAGCGCGACGTCGAGCGCGGGCACGCGCCGTCCCTCCGCCGCGAGCAGCTCCGTCGCGTGGAGCGTGAGCTCGCGATCGCCGAGGACGCCGAGCATCTCGAGCGCCTGCGGATCGCCGCCGATCGCGCGCGTGCGGAGCTCCGGGAGGACGGCGCGATCGCCGAGGGCCGCGAGCGCGAGCAACGTCTCTTCCCGCTCCTGCACCGCGCCGAACGCCTCCGCCGCCGGCGGCAGCGCGTCGATCCGATCGACGATGAGCCGCGTCGTCGTGAGCGCGTCGTTCGCCGCGCTCGCCCTCCGCGGCTTCGGCGCGAGCGCCGCGCGGCGCGCGTACTCCGGCTTCGCGAGCAGCAGGGCGAGCTCGCGCACGAGCGCGTCGGCGGAGGAGGCGTGCGCCGCGAGATCGCCGCCGCGGAAGAAGGACTCCACGAGCGCGCCGAACGCGAGCGGCGACGACCGCACGTCGGCGCGCGTCTCCGGCGGCGGGACGTCGAGCGTGCGCCCCGCGAGCGCGCGCATCGTCGCGCGGACGTCGGCGTCGGCGCCGAGGAGGAGCGCGGCGCGGGCCTCCCCGCGCTCGATCGCGAGGCGGACCGCGCCCTCCTCCGCGATGCCCGGCACCGGGACCGGCGGCTCCGCGTTCAATGCATGCATCATGCAAATGACCGCGAGCTCCCCCGCGCCGCGGCAGACGACCTGCGGCGGGTCCACCGTCGCGATGACCGCGGTCGCGGCCGGGTCTTCGCCGTGGAAGTAGGCGAGCACCTCACCGTCGGTCGTCTCGCCGAACGGGATCGCGCCGGCGAGCAAGGCGACCAGTCTCTCGCGCGCGGCGCCGCCCTTGCGCGCGGCGGTGAGGAGCGGGCCGAGGCGGGGCAGGGTCGGACGCCCGCGGAAGTCGGCGACCGCGCCGCCGCCGACCGTGTCGAGCAGGCGCGCGAGGTCCTTCGGCAAGACCACGCCGAGGTCGACGCTCGTGCTCTTCGAGCGTCGAAGCATTCCCGGTCGCGCGAGGAACCGGGCGAAGCCTCGTTCGAGGAAGAGCGCGGGCGCCGCGGCAGCACGAAGCATGGACCGCGAGCTCACGACGCCAACGAGGATTCACGTGATGACGCGCTCGGTCAAGCGGCCAGTCACGTGATGAGGCGCGAAGGGAGGTGCGCGGTCTCGTTGTACGACACGACGCGCACGGCGCCGGTGTCGCGTACGAGGACCCGTGTGAGCGCACAGTGGTTGCTGTTCATGCGCGTCCAGCGGGCGCCGGGGACCTCGAGCGCGTGGCAGACCAGGTAACGGATCAGGTTGCCGTGACAGACCAGGATCTCGAAGCGGTCGGCGCGCGTCGTCTTGAAGAAGCGCGCCCAGGCGAGGTCGGCCCGCGCGCGGTCCTCCTCCCGCTCCGACGCCGGCACGTCGTAGCCCTTGACCTTCGAGTACATGCCCTCGCGTAGGAGCGCGGCGCGCTTCACCGCGCGACGGGTGACGTTCGGCGCGATGATGTCCGCCGTCTCCTTCGCGCGCGGGAGCGTGCTCGAGTAGATCGCGCTCACCCGCAGCGCGCCGAGGTTCTGCGCGATCCACTTCCCGGTGACCGCGGCCTGCTCGCGTCCGAGCTCGGTGAGCGAGCCGCCGCTGTCGACGTCGTACTGTCCGTGTCGAACGAGCAGGACGTGGCGTGTTCCCAAGGGCGGCGAGCATATCAGCGGAGCCGCTCGACGTAACCCGCCGGCGCGACCGCGCGATAGAGCTCCTCGACGAAGCGGAGCGCCTCGGCCCGAGGGACGACGAGCGGCGCCGCGCCCGCGCGGAGCCCGATCCGGAGCGCGTCGCCGCGATCGTCGGTGTAGAGCCCGCCGTACGTCTCGACCCAGCCGAGGCGGAGGCCGTGGAGCGCGACGCGGTAGAGCATCCGCGCGAGCCAGTAGCGCGGCACCTCCGCGGCGGCGCCGCCGATCGTGACGCGCGCCACGTCGCCGCCGTCTTCGACGCGGAGCCCGTCGCGCACGAACGGGAGCGCGCCGGGCGCGCCCTCCTCGAACGGCGGGAAGGGAGGCGGCGGCACCTCGTGCCATGAAGGAGGGACCGGATCGGGCTCGACGTCGTCGCTCGAGAGCACGAGCGCGCGCACGATCCCGGCGCCGTCGAGCCGCGCACCGGGCGCGATGCGAAGCAGATCGCACGCGAACGCCGACGCGGCGTCGGCCTCGAGCACGACGACGAAGCCGCCGCGCGGCGGCGCGATCGCGTCGGGCCGCACGACGAGATCGAGGCGCGTGCTCCCGATCGTCGCGACGCGTCCGGCCGTGCGCAGGTCGGAGAGGCTCATCGGCGGCGACGGCTCGACGTAGGCCTTCACGTCCTCCGCGCGTCCCGGCGGCGCCTCGGTCACGTGCGGGCGGCCCTTGGTCGGAGCCGACGCGCAGTACACGACCGAGAGCCCGGTCCGCCGCATCCCGGGCGGGAAGTCGAACGGCGCGTACGGCGGGCGGAGGCGCCCCGGCCAGTGGAGCCACCCCTCCGGATGGAGCACCGCGTCGCCGTTCTTGTGGTTGTAGCGACCGGCGTCGACGCCGTCGTTCGGCCGCGCGAGGAAGGTGCGGAGCGGGAAGCGGTCGACGAGATCGTCGCCCGTCGGCAGCGCGACCACGACCTCGTCCGACAGGTTGATGTGTGCAAAATACAGGGGCTCGGAGGCGGCCGTGACCTCGAGCTGGGCCGGGCCGATCGACGCGCACACCACGAGGTGATGCTCGAACCGCGCCGGTCGCGCGACGAGCTCACGGAGGTTGGCGCGCGCGATCCCGGGCGGAGGCGCGGGGCGATCGGCCGGCGGAAACGCCCACGCCTGCGCCGCGGGATGGCGCTCGCTTCGGAGCGCGGCGTTGGGTCCCCAGCGCCGCGCGGCCTCGGCGATACGGCGGCCGAGGACCTCCGCGGTGCGGAGATCGCTCTCCGGCACCGCGCCGCCGCCGGGGCGCGACTGCGCCATCGCGCCGAGGTGGCTGCCGAGGCGGTTCGTGTCGGTCGGGGCCGCGTCGCTGCTCGCGTACGCCGGCGGCAGCCCGAGGCCGACCCAGATCATGCCGTGCTGCGCGGCGAACACGGCGAGCTGCACGAGCGTGCCGAGCTTGTCGCCGCTCGGCGCGGCGGAGTGCGTGAACGCGCCCGCGATCTTGTCGCGCCAGCCTTGCACCGCCCAGATCGCGCTCGTCCCGTCCATGAACGCCTTGAAGGCGGCGGACGCGCTGCCCATGTACGTCGGGCAGCCGAAGACGATCGCGTCCGCGCGCGAGACGAGGTGCAGGTGCGCGTCCTCGACCGCGAGGAGGTCGACCTCGGCGCCGGCGATCGCGCGTGCGCCCGCCGCGACGTGCTCGGCGAGCGCGCGCGTGCGGCCGCCGACCGAGTGGTAGACGACCGCGATGCGCGTCACGTGTGCTCGTGGATCCACGGGATGACGACGTCGAGCATGCGATCGGCGTCGCCGCCGCTCGTCTCTCCCGGCGGCGGCTCGAAGTAGTGGCGGGCGTCGAGCGAGACCGCCCTCTTGTCGGGCGATGCCATCGCCGCGTAGATCGCGTGCGTGTCGGAGGGCAGCACCTCGCGATCGCGCGTCGGCGTGACGAGGAGGGAGGGCTCGCGGATGCGCGCCACGTTCTCGACGAGGTCGGCTCGCGAGGAGAGGCCGGACCACGTCGAGAGCCACGCGCGCGGCGTCACCGTGCGCGCGAGCCCGAGCGCGGAGTAGTTCATCAGATCGGGCCGCTCGCTGAGGAGCGAGCCGTAGTCGCGCGCGGACCGATCGAGGTTGAGGTCGACGTAGGTCGGGTTCGCCATCGTCCGGTAGACCGTCATGATCGGCTCGGCGAAGCGGCGGCGGAGGACGTCGCGTCGCTGCGTGAACGTCTTCTGGGAGAAGGTCGGTTGATCGCTCTCGGCGGCGGCGCTCTCTTGGCGCGAGATCATCGCGTGCGCGGTGGCGTCGAGGCGCTCCACGCGCGCGGCCTGCGCCTCGCGGTAGCGATCGAGGAACGAGGCGGGGTAGCGGCTCTCCGCCGGCGGCTCGCGGAAGCCGTTCCGCTCGTCGTAGATGTCGAGGGTCGGATCGACCGAGAGCGGATCGCGCTCGTCGGAGACCGAGGCGTCGATGCAGTCGAGGAGGATCTTCCCCTGTCCGCGATGGACCGCGACGTAGACCATCGCGTCGGCGGGGCTCATCGGCGTGTTGTCGAAGCGGGTCGGGAGGCGCCCCGGCGACTCCTTCGTCCGCTCCGTCGGCGGCAGCCGCGCCTCCGCCTGGTAGTACGCGAGGAGCGAGCCGCCGCCGCTGTTGCCGAAGAGCACGACCTTGGCGATGCCTTGCCTCTCCCTCAACCAGCGCACCGCGCCGGCGACGTCGAGCACCATCTCTTCGTGCTCGACGTAGGTGTCCTGCGCGCCGTTGCGGGTCTGGAGCCCGAGCACGCAGAAGCCGGCCTCGAGGAGGCGCGGGATCGCGTAGTGATGCGTGAAGTCGACGCGCGGATGAGCGAGCACGACGCCGACGCGCGGCTTGGGGTGCGCGTCGTGCGTCCAGCACACGGCGCGGAACTGTCGGAGATCGTGGGCGCGCAGGACGAGGGACTCGCTGCGCGCGCCGGAGGGTGTGCGGCGGAACCAGAAGGGCATTCCGGTCCAGTACGTCTTCGAGACGAGGATCACGTGTTCCTCACGCCGCGCGGACGTCGATCAGCCGGAAGGCGTCCACGTCCATCAAGCCACGGTCGGTGAGCTTGAGGCTGGGGATGACGGGGAGAGAGAGGAACGCGAGCTGCAAGAACGGCTCCGGCAAGAAGCATCCGATCGCGGCGCTGGCCGCGCGAAGCTCCTGGAGTGAACGCGCAATCGTGGCGGGTTCTGCGAGCGACATCAAACCTCCGAGCGGCAATGGCAGCCGCGCGATCACGTTGCCCCCCTGGACCACCACGAATCCTCCGCCAACCTCGGCCAGCGACGCAAGGGCCACCCGCATGTCACGCGGCTCTTTTCCGACGACGACCAGGTTGTGGGAATCGTGTCCTACGCTGGAACCAATCGCTCCGTCGATCTCGCCGAACCCGTGGACATACCCGTTCGCCGGCTTG
This sequence comes from Labilithrix sp., assembly GCA_019637155.1. NCBI lineage: Bacteria > Pseudomonadati > Myxococcota > Polyangiales > Labilitrichaceae > Labilithrix > Labilithrix sp. The sequence goes on from JAHBWE010000001.1 coordinate 876,288, forward strand.
CCTCCCTTGCCGTACCGCTCCAGCACCGAGAGCCGGCGGATCCCGGCGCCGTCGCTCGGCGCGACCTGCCGGTCGGTCAAGATGCGCCCTGCCCGTACCCCGATGACGTGGACCATCCCCGCCGGTCCGACCAGGTCCACCTCCTCCGGGATCGCCGCGCGGACGGTGTTGGGCGGGGTGCTCACGGCGGGGGAGGGGAGATCGAGCTCGCCGGCGAAGCGCCCGCCGACGAGCACGTCGCGGATCGCGCACGTCGCCGCGTCGTCGAGGACGACGAGGTCGGCGCGGAAGCCCGGCGCGATCGCGCCGATGCGCTCGCCCCCACGCGCCGGCCCGGCGAGGCCGTAGTGACGCGCGACCGACCACGACGCCGCGCGGTACGCGACCTCGGGCGCGACGCCCTTCCGGATCGCGCCGCGGATCAGGAAGTCGAGGTGCCCTTCGTGGGCGATGTCGAGCGGGTTCCGATCGTCGGTGCAGAACCCGACGCTGGTCGACGTCGCGAGGGTGAGGAGCGGCGCGAGCGCGTCGAGGTCCTTCGCGACGCTGCCCTCGCGGATCCACACCGCGATGCCGTTCCGAAGCTTCTCTTGCGCCTCACCGAGCTCGGAGCTCTCGTGGCACGAGGTGATGCCGGCGCACGCATAGGCGGAGAGCGCGCGCCCGGTGACGAGCGGCGCGTGCCCGTCGAGCGGGCGCCCGTCGAAGGCGACGAGCTTGTCGATCACGAGCGGGTCGCCGGAGAGGACGCCGGGGACGTTCATGACCTCCGCGAGCCCGAGCGCCTGCGCGTGCCCGAGGAGCGGCGCGAGCGCGGCGGCGTCGAGCGTGCCCCCGCCGTTGGTCTCGAACTCGGTCGCGGGGACGCACGAGCTGACCATCACGCGGAGGTCGAGGCCGTGTGAATCACACGGCACGCGCTCCCGAAGGTCGCGCAGCCCGCCGCGGATGCGCGCGGCGGCGTCGAGGAAGAACTGGATGCCGGGGACGCCGAGCACGTTCGCGAGCTCGTGCGGATCGCAGACCGCGGTCGTCGTGCCCTTCGGCAGCACCGCGCGCTGAAAGCTCTCCGGTACGAGGAGCGAGCTCTCGAGGTGGACGTGCGCGTCGATGAACCCAGGCACGACGTGCGCCCCGCGCGCGTCGATCTCGCGCTTCCCTTTCAGCCCCGGCGCCGTCCCGACGACGACCCCATCCGCGATCGCGAGGTCCCCCTCCACGAACGCGCACGAGAACACGTCCAGCCACCGAACCCCCTTGAGGACGAGGTCACAAGGCTCGGCACCCTGAGCAGCGCGAAGACGTCGGCGGATCACATCAGCGAGCGACATGTCTCCGAGCGTAGCGCGGGCAAAGGACCCGCCGATCGCTTTACCTCCGCAAGGAGACGCACGCCCGCCCGAGCGAGACACACGCGCTCGCGCATGCGCCGCTCCGACGTCGACGCCCTGGTAGGCGGCCATGAGCGATCCGGCCGCCGTCAACCTGCCCCACGACGCGATGGCGAAGCCCCAACGTCGAGAACGATCCGCGCCGGTGCGGATCGCGTGGTGTGCCGGCCTCCGAGCACCCTATGCCCCCGAGGCAAGCCAGCGATGGGCAGCTCATTGCCTTTTGTGCCATTGCGTTGCCCAGACCGGCGCCGGGCGACCGGACGGCGCTCGGTGTCGCGGTCCATCACGCAACGACGATGCGTAGCGAAAAGGCAGATCCTCGCGACGCCGCATACCGAAGGCGTCGCAGCGTGCTGGAGAGTCGTGCACGCCTAAAAAACGAGCACGTGGATGCCGCGTCCCATCGCGGTGGCGGCGGCGAGCTGCTCAGTCGGCGTGGAGGCGTGGCGCGTGGTACGTGCCGTCGAGGTACGTGCTGTTCGAGGCGACGGCGTCGCGGACGAGCACATGAAGGAGGGGGTCGACCGCACGAAGCTCGTCGACGGAGATGCCGTCGGCGACCAGCGTGCCGTCGGTCTTTTGGACGATGACGCGCTCGCCGGTCAGGATCGATACCTTCGCGTCGTGGGTCACGAGCGTCGCGAGGACGAGGCCCTTCGTCTTCGCCTTCGTCGGCGCGGGCTCCAGCGTCGCTGGCGGGGTCGGCTCGACGCTCGATGCGTCGTCGGCGCGATGAGTGCAGGCCGCGAGAGCGAAGGCGAGGAAGGCGGCGACGGCGGTGCGCATGCCCGGAGTATACTGCGGCGCGTGGCGGACGACACGAACGCCTTCGACGACGCCGCGATCGAGCGCCTCCGCCTCGCGGCGGAAGAGGTCGCGTGGCTGACCGGCCGCGGCTATCCGCTCGCGGACGTCGGCGCGTTCGTCGCGACGCACCATCGGCTCCGCAAGGAGAAGCAGATCGTCACCGGCGACGCCGACACCCTCGACGCCTGCGCGGCGTGGTTCAACCTGAGCGGCCCGATCGTGCAAGCGCTGCCCGGCGCGAAGGTCGTGCGCCTGCAGTGATCACGGACACGCGTCGGCGCCGCTCTTCGTCTTGCGGAGGTGATCGAAGTCGAAGGCGCGACCGGCGTCCGGCGGCGGGGGGATGCGCAGCGTGTCGGCGCCGGAGTCGTCGTCCCGCGCGATGGTCCAGCGTGCCGCGATCCTCGTCGTTCGCGAGACGCCGGTGTTGAAGAGCTCCAGCGACCAGCGCGGCTCCTTGCTCGATAGTTTGCTCCACCGCGTGTCGATCGCGTCGCCGTAGAACGTCGTCGTCACCGAGCCTCCTTCGATCGCGCGCGCCGTGATCGCGAAGCCGCCGCGCACGTCGTAGCACTCGCAGTCGTAGCAGTCGCAGCCGAGGTCCGTCTCCTCGTACGTGAGCGTCTCGTCCTTCCCCTCCCGCGTGTGGTCGTGGCAAGGCAGCTTGCACGTGTCGTTCGCGCAGAAGCTCTGCGTGCGGTCGTCGCAGATCGTGATCGCGACGCCGTCGGTCTCCCACGTGCCCGTCACGCGCGCCACCGCGTCGCGATCCAGCTCCGCCGTGTGCACCGCGCTCCTCTTCTCCGAGCTCGAGCAGCTCCCGACGATCCCGACCACGATGCAGCCTCGCAAGACGAGGGGCGCGACGCGCATGCGCTATTCTGACCCCGCGTGCGCCTCCTCGCCGTCAGCGATCTTCACGTCCGCCAGCCGCAGAACCGTCGCTTCGTGGAGGAGATGGCCCCTTCGCGCGGGGATTGGCTGATCCTGGGCGGCGATCTCGGGGAGTCGGAGGCCGATCTGAAATTCGTCTTCGAGGCCCTCGCTCCGCGCTTCGCGCGCCTCGTCTGGGTCCCCGGAAACCACGAGCTCTGGAGCCTCGACCCCGCCGAGCCGCGCGGCGAGGAGCGCTACGAGCGCCTCGTCGCGCTCGCGCGTCGCTACGACGTGCTCACGCCGGAGGACGACTACGCGCCCTGGCCCGAGGACCCGCGCCTCGTCGTCGCGCCGCTGTTCCTCCTCTACGACTACTCGTTCCGCCCCGACGACGTCGCCGATCCGATCGCGTGGGCGGCGGAGGAGGGCATCAAGTGCGCGGACGAGATCTACCTCCGGCCCGATCCGTACCCGTCGCGCGCGGCGTGGTGCGCGGCGCGCTGCGACCGCACCGAGGCGCGGCTCGCGGCGCTCTCGCCGGACACGAGCACCGTCCTCGTGAACCACTTCCCGCTCCGCCAGGCCCACGCGCACCTCCCGCTCGTCCCGCGCTTCTCGATCTGGTGCGGGACGCGGCGGACCGAGGACTGGCACCGGCGGTTCCGCGCGCGCGCGGTCGTCTTCGGGCACCTCCACATCCGGCAGGAGCGCGTCGTCGACGGCGTCACCTTCCACGAGGTGTCGCTCGGCTACCGGCGGCAGTGGAACGAAGAGCACCCCGCGCGCTACGTGCGCCAGGTGTGGCCGCCGGTCGATTAGCTCACTCGGGCTCGGTCGCGACGACGTCCTCGATCATCAGCTGCTTCGAGCTCTTGTCGATGCGGACGTGGCGCGTGAACGTCGACACCTTGCCGTCGCCGTCGAGGTCGCCGCGCGCGACGAGGTCCGCCGTCTGGCCGTCCTTCGCCGCGATCACCTCGTACTGGTAGAAGCTCGGCGTCTCGACCGACCAACCCACCGCGCTCCATGCCTTCCAGCTGTCGGCCGGGGACGTGAGCGCCGCCCTCTTCGGCACCGTGCTCGGGACGGCGGGGAACGAGACGAGCTTCGTCTTCGCCGCGAACGGGCTCTTCGGGTCCTTCGACTCCCACGCCTCCGCGAGCTTGCCCGCGAGGTGGTTCAGGTTCGCGCGCGCCTCCTCCGTGCGCACGCGCATCTTCATCGTGCGCAGCGTGCTGGTGACGAGGCCCATGAAGTCGGTGAGGTCGCGGACCTGCGCCTCGATCGGCTCTTCGAGCTCGATGCGGATCGACGCGCGCGCGGCGCGGTGGCTCGCGACGAGGTTCCGCGCGATGCGCGACACGAGGCGCTGCTGCTCCGGCGTCGCCTTGCTCTCCGCCGAGATCGCGGGCGCGAGCTCGGTCGGGCGCTCGAGCATCTCGTGGATCTTGCGCGCCTCGTCGTCGCTGTCGAAGGTGAGCTCGACCCGCGCCGTGAACCGATCCTCCGTCGAGGCGGCGACGAGGCGGAGGTCGCGCACGTTGTCGCGATCGTCGATCGTCACGACCTCGTCGCCGTCGAGGCTGACCGGCACGAGGCCGTCGCCGCCCGCCGCGAGCGCGAGCTTCACCATCTCCGGGTGCCCGCACGCGAGCCAGCCCGGCGTCGTCGCGCACGCGCGCCCGTTCTCCTTGAACGCCCACGCCTTCGTCGTCCCTTCGATCATGAGCTCGCTCGCGAGCTGGGCGTCCGGCGTGCACGTGCTCTCGAGCGTGTGATCGGGGACGCGGACGACCGCGACCCAGCCGCGCTGTCCGTCGCCGACGAGGATCTCCTTCGCGCCGCCGACGATCGAGTCGACGCACGCGCGGTCGACGCCGGCGACGTCTTTCGCCCACCACGCGAGGCTCGTGGCGACGCCCTGCACGAGCTCCGGCTTCGCGAGGAGCGCGAGGTCGGAGTAGGCGAGCGTCGTGATCTCCTCGTTCGCGGCGTAGGGGAAGCGGACCGCGATCTCCTTCGAAGGCGTGCGCTGCGCGACGGGCTTCGCGCCCTCGATCGTCGCGGGCGGCATTTGCATCACCGGCGGGGGCGGCTTGGGCGCGCAGCCGAGCGAGACGGATCCGAGGGCAGCAGCGAGGAGGTGGGCGCGACGCATGTTCGCGCGCGAGTCTATCGCTCTTTCACGGCGCCGGGAGCCGTACCTCGAACGAGGCGCCGCGGGAAGCGTCGCGGAGCGTGATCGTCCCGCCGTGGGCCTCGATGAAGCGGCGGGCGGTGACGAGGCCGAGGCCGATGCCGCTCGGCTTCGAGCTGTGGAGCGGCTCGAAGAGGTGGGCGCGCACCTGCGGGCTGATGCCGGTGCCGTCGTCGGCGACGATGATCGAGACCGCGCCCGCGGGATCGGTCGAGAGCGAGACGCGGAGCTCGCCGCCGTTCGGCATCGCCTCGACGCCGTTGCGAACGAGGTTCGACAGCGCGCCGGTCAGCTGGTCGGCGTCGACGTCGCGCGTCACCGGATCGTCGGTCGGCAGCTGGCAGACGACGCGCACGTTCGGCGGGATCCAGTCCGCGGCGAGGAGGCGCTCGAGCAGCTCGACGATCGAGGCGGGGTGCCGATCGGGGGTGCGCACGCGCGCGTAGTCGAGGAGCCCGGTGATGATGATGTTCGCGTGCCGGACCTCGTCGTGGATGATGCGGATCGCGTCGTCGACGTTCGAGTGCTGCGGCGCGACGAGGTGGCGCTTCAGGACGTAGGTCGCGTTCAAGATCGCGGCGAGCGGGTTCCTGATCTGGTGCGCGACGCCGCCCGCGAGCTGACCGAGGATCGCGAGGCGCTCCTGGCGGACGAGGTTCTGCTGCGCCTCGCGGAGCTCCTGCGTGCGCTCGTGCACGCGTTGCTCGAGCTCGATGTGCGCGAGCTTGCGCGCGGTGATGTCGTGCGCGATGCCGGTCGTGCCGAGGACGTTGCCGTGGTCGTCGAGGATGCGGGTCTTGACCGTCTCGATCCAGTAGCGCTGGTTCGTCGCGAGGTTCTCGAACTCCTCCTCGACGAACTTGTGCTTCCCGGTCTGCATGACCTCGTTGTCGTCGGCGACGTAGCCCTCCGCGAGCTCGCGCGGCCAGATGTCGAAGTCGGTGAGCCCGATCACGTCCTCCACCTTCGTCCGCCCGGCCGCCTCCGCGAGCCGCTGGTTGACGAGGACGAAGCGGCCCTCCTTGTCCTTGAGCCACGCGATGTCGGGGATGTTGTCGAGGATCGCCTTGCGCTGCCCCTCCGCCTCGCGGAGCTGCGCGTCGCGGCGGCGCTGCTGCGTCACGTCGCGGAAGAGGACCGCCGCCCCGCGGATGCGGCCGTCCGCGCCGCGGAGCGCGGTGCTGCTCAGGAGCAAGTGGACGCCGTTCGGGCGCCCCGCGCGCACGAACATCGGCACGTCGCGCGAGTCTTCGCCCTGCAGCGCGCGGAGGAGCGGGAAGTCCTCGGCGGGGAAGGGGGTGCGCTCGTCGGCGCGGAAGATGCCGTAGCGATCGGTCCAGCGCGACGGATCGGGCTCGAGGTCGCGCACGCCCATGCGGTCCGCGGCGGGGTTCGTGTACACGGGCCGCGCGTCTTCGTCGACGACGAGGAGGGCGTCGTCCATGCGCGCGATGGCCTCGAGCGCCCAGGCGTGCTCGGTGCTCCCGATCTTCACTCCGCCGCCGATGCTACACGTTTGCGCGCGAAGAAGCGGCGGTGTGCGTACGTCGAGTACGCGACGACGAGCGCCATGCCGGGGAGCCACCACGCGAGGCCGATCGTGAGGCCGTACGGCTCGGCGGCCGCGTCGGCGGCGAGCACGCTCCGCGACGCGATCCGCGCGACGAGCCCGTAGGGGTACACGCCGACGCACGCGCAGCCGAAGAGCCCGATCAGCGTGGCCGACGACGCGCGGTAGGCGTTCTCGCCCGCGAGCCGCGCCGAGAGCGCGGTGCCGCCGGCGGCGAGGAGCCCGAAGACGGCCGTCCACGGGCGCGCGGCGAGGCCGGCGATCACGTTGGGCTGGATGCGGAACGTCGCGAAGGTCGCGACCGCGGGCAGGACGGCGGCGGGGGCGAGGAGCTTCGCCGCGACGGCGCGGGCGCGCTCGGCCACGCTCTCGTCCTCGGCGCGGACCGCGAGGCGGAGCGCGCCGTGCCGCGCGATGACGGCGATCGCCGCCGCGCCGACGAGGAGCGTGTACCAGTCGAGGATGCCGACGTCGTCGCCGACGCCGAGGTCGGTCCAGAGCGGCGCGAAGAAGTCGCCGTTCTCGTCGACCGAGACGCCGCGCACGACGTTGCCGATCGCGGCGCCGAAGAACAAGACGAGCAGCGTCGACGCGAAGAAGAAGCCGCCGTCCCAGAGCTCGTTCCAGAGCGGCTGATCGAGCTTGTGCCGCATCTCGATCGCGACGCCGCGGAGGGCGAGGAGCCAGAGCACGATCATGACCGGGAGGTAGAAGCCGCTCACGAACGCGGGGAAGAGGCGCGGGAAGGCGAGGTAGAGCGTGGCGCCGCCGGTGATGAGGTAGACCTCGTTGCCGTCCCAGAACGGCAGGATCGTCTTCAGCACCTCGTGCTTCTCGTGATCCGTCTTCGCGACGAACGGCGAGACGATGCCGGCGCCGAGGTCGTAGCCGTCGAGCACGACGTACGCGGCGAAGGTCGCGCACGTGAGGAAGAACCAGAGGTCCTGGATCACGCTGCCTCCTTCTTCGCCTTCGCCGCCGGGCCGTCGGCGAAGATGCGGTACGCGACGTAGACGAAGAGGAGCGAGAGCAGCGCGTACACGCCCATGAACCCGAGCAAGGTGAAGAGCGCGTTCCCGGCCGACACCTTGTTCGAGTAGCCGTCCGCGGTGCGCATCAGGCCGTAGACGAGCCACGGCTGGCGCCCGAGCTCCGCCGTCATCCAGCCCGCGGTGTTCGCGATGAACGGGAGCGGCGCCGCCATCATCAGGCACCAGAGCACGGGCCGCGCGCGGGGATGGAGGAGGCGGTCCTTCCAGGTGAGCCCCGCCGCGAGCGTCATCAGCGCGATGAAGATCGTCCCGAGGCCGACCATCGAGTGGTACGCGTAGTAGAGGAGGGGCACGTTGTCGGGCCACTGATCGCGGTCGAACGAGGTGAGCCCTTCGATCCGCGCGTCCCAGCGCTGGTGCGTCATGAACGAGAGCACCTTCGGGATCATGATCGGGTTGTCGAGGTCGAGCTTGTCCATGTCGGGCTGGCCGATGAGCGCGAGGGCGGCGCCGTCCTCGGTGTGGAAGTGGCCCTCCATCGCCGCGAACGTGACGGGCTGGTGCTTCACGAGCAGGCGGGCGTGGAGGTCGCCGGTGGGCATCGCCATCATGATGCTCGCGACGACGGCGACGCGGATCCCGACCTTGAGGAAGAGCCGCGCGTGCTCGAGGTGCTGCTTCTGGAGCGTGTAATACGCGCCGGCGGCGGCGACGACGAAGGAGCCGGTGACGACCGCGCCCGTCATCGTGTGCAGGTACTGCACCACCGCCCACGGGTTGCTCAAGTAGGTGCCGAGCGAGTCGAGCGCGATGACGCCGTCGGGGCGCACGGCGTGGCCGACCGGGTGCTGCATGAACGCGTTCGTGACGATGATGAACCAGCCCGAGAGCCACGACCCCGACATGACGAGGCACGCCGCGACGAGGTGGAGCCGCGGCGACATCTTCTTCTCGCCGAAGAGGAACAAGTAGAGGAACGAGGACTCGAGGAAGAACGCGAAGACGCCTTCCATCGCGAGGGTCTGGCCGATGACGCCGCCGGTCGCCTGGGCGAAGCGGGACCAGCCGGCGCCGATCTGGAACTCGAGCGGGATCCCGGTGACGACGCCCATGACGAAGGTGAGCCCGAAGACGCGGGCCCAGAACCGCGCCGCGTCGGCGGCGAGGGGGTTCCCGCGCAGGGCGAGGACCTTGAAGATCACGATGACGAGGGCGAGCCCCATCGTGAGCTGCGGGAACAGGTAGTGGTAGACGACCGTGAAGGCGAAGTGCAGGCGGTGCGCCGTCAGGGCGGTCATTGGGTGTAGGATCTGGGGTCATGGGGCAGGAGATCAAGACGACGTTGCGGTGGGACGGTCGCATCCTCGAGGTGACGGCCTTGCTCGAGACCGACACGCTCGTTTTCCGCGGCGGCGCGACGCTGACGATCCCGTTCGCCGAGATGATGTCGGTCGAGGCGAACGGCGGCTTCCTCGACATCAAGACGTCGCGCGGGCTCATGATGCTGGAGCTGGGCCCGAAGGCGGAGGCGTGGCGCGAGAAGATCAAGAACCCGCGGGCGCTCGTCGAGAAGCTGGGCCTCGACGCGACGAAGAAGGTCTGCATCAGCGGCAAGCTCGACGCGGGCCTCCGGTCGGAGATCGACGCGTCGGGCGCGAAGGTCGCGAAGACCGCCCGCGGCAAGGACTTCGACGTCATCTTCCTCGCCGCGAACGCGAAGAAGGACCTCGAGAAGATGCCTTCGCTCAAGGAGATGCTCGTCGACGACGGCGGCATCTGGATCGTCTACCCGAAGGGCCAGACCGGCGACGACGCCCTGACGGAGCGCGCCGTCCTCACCTCGGGGCGCATCCTCGGCCTCACGGACAACAAGCAAGCCAAGGTCGACGAGACCCTGACCGCCGTGCGCTTCGTCATCCCCGTCGCGCAGCGCAAGAAGAAGAAGTGAGCGGCGTCAGAGCTTCGGCCCTCGCCCCTTCGGAGCACCCCAGACGGAGATGACGACGATCTCGTCGCCTTCCTCCGCTCCGACCTCTGGAACCCTGCACACTACATCGATCGCGCGGAGCTCCCCACCAACGGCGAGATCCTGAAGGCGATGAAGGGAGAGGGCTTCGACGCCGGCGAGTACGACGCCGCGCGCGCCGAGCGCTACGCGCGACGCGAAGGCTTCTACTGACCGCGCGGAGACCGACGGCGAGAATATTCAAAAGCGCTCGACTACCCCCGCCAGTGGGTAGTGAGGGCCCCGAGGCACGACCTAGCTTCGGTGCGCGAGCTCGTCTGCTCGTCACTGAAAGGAGTGCTTCATGTTTCTTACCCGCGCTTCCATGGCCTCGCTCATCGCCCTCGCCACGCTCGCCGCCTGCACCGTCAAGGAGACGGGCGCGACGGAGATCCCCGACTGCCCCGTCCCCGAGGGAGGCACGACGCCGCCGACCGGCGACGCCGGACCGTCGGGCGATCTCGGCGAATGCGTCACCTACCAGCCGGCGGCGATCGACGGCACGAAGTCCGGCACGTTCACCTCCGGGACCGACGTGGTCTCGATCCCGCTCGCCGCCACCGACGTCGGCGGCGGGCTCCTGAAGGTCACCGCCGCCGCGCAGACCCAGGCGCTCGAGGTGTCGCTCTGGCTCGGGGAAGGCGAGAAGAAGGACGAGGCGCGCTGGGAGGGGGGCGCGCTCGACGGTGAGACGCAGACGTTCTACTTCCGGCTCCACGGCGGAAAATCGTACGAGCTCCGCGCGCAGGCGACGAACTACCGCGACGACAAGACGAACGGCTACACCGTCACGTGGGCGTACGAGCCGCTCGTCGACTGCTACGAAGGGAACGACACGCGCGAGGCCGCGAAGCGGATCCCGGTCAACACGCCGATCAAGGCGTTCCTCCACGCCGGCATCGGGCCGAACGACGGCCGGCTCGTCGGCCCGACCGCCGACGACTGGTACTGGTTCGAGCTCGCCGAGCAGCGATCGGTGACGATGCGGGTCAACGTGCCGGGCGACAACACCGCCTTCTTCTCGGTGCGCGACGGCGAGGACGTCGAGGTCTCGTGCGACGATCCGAACTTCGGAGTACACACGAGCGCGACCGACACGGCGGAGGACATGGCGAGCTGCTCCGCGACGCTCGCGCCCGGCAAGTACTGGGTCCGCGGCGGGCTCGGCAACAGCGAGGAGCCCGGCACGGGGCCCGGCGACGCGGTGCCGCGCACGTGGAACACCCCGTACACGCTCACGATCGACGCAAAGTGAAACAGCGCGCGGCGATCGTCGCGTGTTAGGGTCGCGCGCTTGCCCGTGACGAAGAGCCGAGCGAACGCGCTCCTCCGGCTCCATCTCACGTCCGGCATCGACGTCATGACGTTGATGCCGGTCGTGTCGGAGCTCTTGAAGGAGCTGATCCCCAGCTTCAGCTTGTCGATGATCCGAGTCGACGAGACCTGCGCGCCGCGGGAGCACTACAGCGAGTACTTCGACGAAGCGAGCCACGAGCTCTTCGCGCGCGCCGGCGCTCAGTTCTCGGCGCGGTCGAGCGATCCGGCCGCCTTCAGCAACTTGCTCCGCAACCGGAGGGCGGTCGGGACGCTCATCGACACGCGGCCCGACTACGTCGCCGGCGCGACGTACCAGCACCTGTTCAAGCGCAACGGCATCCACCACTGCCTCGACATCGCGATGCGCGACGGCACCGGGCCGATCGGCATCCTCGGCATCTTCCGCGAAGAGCGGACGCAGAAGTTCACGCGCAGCGAGGTCGTCATCGCGGACGGGCTCTACCACCACCTCGTGCACGCCTGCGCCCAGCGCGCGATCGGGACGGAGTTCGACGAGATCGAGACCGCGCTCGTCGTCGTGGACCTCCGCGGCAAGATCGTCTGGGCTTCGCGCGACGGCCGCCGCTGGCTCGAGGACGTCGCGATGGGCGCGGAGCGTGCCCCGCTCGTCGAGGCCGGGCTCATCCCTGCCGCCTGCGCCGAGCTCGTGCGCTCGTTCGTGCGGTCGCGCACCACCTCGTCGCGCGCGAGCGGCGCCGGCCGTGTCCCGACGACCGTGCTGCCGATCCCGGGCGGGCGCCTCCGCCTGCGCGCGTACCCGCTCGAGGGCGCCGGGCGCTGCGACTACATCGGCATCCAGATGGGCCTCGAGATGGACCGTGGGCTCCGCGTCCTCCGCGCCCTCGAGCGCGCCGCGCTCTCGCCGCAGCAGTGCCGGCTCGCGCTGGCGCAGTGGCAGAGCCGCCCCAGGAGCGAGATCCGCTCCCTCCTCGGCGTCACGGCGAACACGCTCAAGTCGTATCAAAAGGACATGTACAGCCGCCTCGCGGTGGGCAGCGCCGCCGAGCTCCGCGAGCTGCTCGACGATCAGGCACGCGCCGTCTCCCTCGACCTCGTGCGCCACCGCCCGCGCGCGGCGTGAGGCTCAATGACCCGCGTGATGCGGGAGCGGAGCGGTGTGCTCGCTCGGGACGGTGGGGCGGTCCTTGATGATCTTCGCGCGCATGCGGCCGGTGACGACGTAGAACGCCGGGACCACGAGCAGGCTCAGGACCGTCGACACCGTGAGGCCGCCCAACACCGCCGCCGCCATCGGGGAGCGCGTCTCGGTGCCGGGGCCGAGGCCGAGGAGCGGGGGCACCGCCGCCATCATCGTCGCGACCGTCGTCATCAAGATCGGGCGGAGGCGGAGCGGGCCCGCCTTCTGCATCGACTCGAGCGCGGGGAGGCCCTCGTGCTCGCGCACCTGCTCGGCGTACTCGACGAGGAGGATGGAGTTCTTCTTCACGATCCCCATCAGGAGCAAGAGGCCGATCATGCTGAAGAGGTTCAGCGTCTTCCCCGAGACGACGAGGCCCAAGATCGCGCCGCATATCGCGAGGGGTAAGATCGTGAGCACCGTCACCGGATGGAGGAACGAGTTGAACTGGCTCGCGAGCACCATGTACGCGACGAGGACTCCGATCAGCATCGCGAACCAGAGGCCGCTCGTCGTCTCCTCGAGCTGCGAGGCCTGGCCGCCCGGCGCGACGCGGAGGCCGAGCGGCAGCGTCTTCGCGAGCTCGTAGACCTTGTTCATCGCCTCCTGCTGCGAGTGGCCCGCGCCGACGTTCGCGCGGATGCTGATCGCGCGCTCGCGATCGAGGCGGCTGATCGCCTGGAGGACCGGCTCCTCCTTCTGCGTCACCACCATCGTGAGCGGGATGAGCTGCTGGTTCATGCCGCGCACGCGGATGAGCGAGAGGTCCTCCGGCCGCGCGCGCTGCGCCGCGAGGAGGCGCATCCGGACGTCGACGCGGCGGCCCGCGGTCGAGAACTTCCCGACCGTGCCGCCGCCGACGAGCGCGCTCACGGTCGTGCCGAGGTCGCTGATCGAGACGCCGAGGTCGGTCGCGCGGCGGCGGTCGGGGATGATCTGCAGCTCGGAGCCGCCGACGTTGTAGTCGGACGTGATGTCCGTCGCGTAGCCGGTCTTCTCGAGCTCCGTCTTGTACATGTCGGACGCCTTCACGAGCGCGTCCCAGTCCGCGCCGCGGATCGTGAAGTCGACGGGAGAGCCGCCGCCGGTCGTGCCGAAGCCCTGCTGCGAGGGGTCCTGCACCGAGCCGCGGAGGCCGGGGATCCCTTGCAGGTCCTTGCGCAACGCGAGCATCAGCTGCTGCGCGGTGAGCTTGCGCTGGGACGGCTCCACGAGCGTGAGCGACATCTGGCCCGACGAGGTGGAGAGGGTCACGAGCATGTGCGCGATCTCGGGGTGCGCGGCGATGCGCGCCTCCGCCTTCGCGAGGAGCGGCTGCGCGGCGTCCGGCGTCATGCCGGCCTCGGTGCGGAGCGAGACGTTGAGGCGGCTCTGGTCCTGCGAGGGGATGAACTCCGTCTTGATGCGCGTGACGAGGAAGCCGCACGCGCCGAGGACCACCACCGCGAGGCCGAGCACCTTCCACGGATGGCGGAGCGCGCCGGCGAGGACGCGACCGTACCAGCGTTCGAGGCGGCCGAACCCGTCGTCGACCTTGCGCCCGAGCCAGCTCCGGCCTTCGCGCGACGCGTTGAGCATCTGCGCGCAGCGCGCCGGCGCGAGCGTGATCGCCTCGAAGTACGAGAGCATGACCGCGACCGAGAGCGTGACGCCGAACTGGAAGAAGAACTTGCCGATGACGCCGCTCATGAAGACGACGGGCAAGAAGATCGCGATGACGGCGAGCGTCGCCGCGAGCGCGGCGAACGTGATCTCCTTCGTCCCCTCCGACGAGGCCCGCACCTTGTCCTTCCCCATCTCCGCGTGGCGGTAGATGTTCTCCATGACCATGACCGCGTCGTCGACGACGAGGCCGACCGCGAGCGAGAGCCCGAGGAGGGTGAAGGTGTTGAGCGTGAACCCGACGAAGTAGATGACGGCGACGGTGCCGAGGAGCGACATCGGGATCGCGAGGACGACGTTCAGCGTGCTCGAGAGCGATCCGAGGAAGAGCCAGCACACGAACGCGGTGAGGATGACCGCCATGACGAGCTCGAGCTCGAGCTCGTGGACCGACTCCGAGATGAAGACGGTGGAGTCGAAGAGGACCTGGACGTCCATGCCCTCCGGCAGCGTCCGCTTGATCTCCTCGACCCGCGCGCGCACCGCGGTCGCGACCGCGACCGCGTTGGTGCCGCGCTGCTTGAGGATGCCCATCGTCTGGATCGGCACGCCGTCGAGGCGCGAGATGCTCGTCGCGTCCTCGAAGCCGTCTTCGACGAGCGCGACGTCCTCGAGGTAGACCGGCGTCGTCGAGCCGGGGGTGACCTGCCCGGTGCGTTGATCGACGGTCGCGGGCCGGCCCTTCCGGACGACGAGCTTCCGGAACGTCTCGATGTCGAGCGCCTCGCCGAGGAGGCGGACGTCGAGCGTGCGCGTGCCGGTCTGGAGCTGGCCGCCGGGCACCTCGATGTGCTCGGCCTTGAGCGCGCCCGTGATGTCGCTGACGACGACGCCTTTCTCGATGAGGCGCATCGCGTCGAGCCAGATGCGGACGTTGCGCGGCGGCGATCCCGAAAGCGTGATCGTGCCGACGCCCTCCACCGTCTGGAGCCGCTCCATCACCTGGAACTGGGCGACGTCGGAGAGCATCTGCTTCGAGAACGGGCCCGTGACCGCGATCTGGAGGATGGCTTGATCGTCCGGGTTCGACTTCGACACCGTCGGCGCCTGGACGTCCTTCGGGAGCGATCGCTGCGCGGCGGCGACCTTCGCCTGGATGTCCTGGAGCGCGAGGTCGACGTTGCGCGACATGTCGAACGTCACCGTCACGCGGCCGTTGCCCGAGCGCGCCTGCGACGCGATCTGGCGGACGCCCTCGACCTGCGAGATCGCCTGCTCGAGCGGCTCCACCAGCTCGCGCTCGACCGCGGGCGGTGACGCGCCGGGCCAGGAGATCGAGACCGAGATGTTCGGGTAGTCGACGTCGGGGAACTGGCTGATCCCGATGCGCGTGAGCGCGACGATGCCGAACAGCATCGTGGACGCCATCATCATCCAGGCGAAGACGGGGTTCTTGATCGAGACGTCGGTGATGTTCACTGCGCGGGCGCTCCGGAGCCTGCGCCGCGCGGTCCGCGAGCCGCCCCGCCGTCGCCGCGGCGGCGACCGGCGTCGCCGCCGGCCGTGTCGTCGAGCGGCTCCGCGCCGGCGTCCATCGAGAGGAGGCGGTTCGCCTTCACCTTCGCGCCCGGGCTCAGCGCGTCGCCGCCGCGGACGACGATCCAGTCGCCGTCCTTGAGGCCGTCCTTGATCTCGATCCATCCGTCGCGCGTGCTCATGCCCGTCGTCACGACGCGCTCGGCGGCGGTGTCGTTCTCGACGACGTAGACGACGTAGCCGTGATCGGTCGCGCGCATCGCGCCGCGCGGGATGATCGGAGCGTCGCGCGTCGCGCCGATGTTCACGCTCACGTCGCAGAAGGAGCCGGGGCGGAGCCAGTACTTGTGCTCCTCCGCGTCGAGGACCTCGCCCGTGACCGCGACCATGCGCGTGGTCGCGTCGGCGGCGGCGGCGACGAGCGTGATCTTCGCGCGGAAGGCGCGCTGCGTCTCGCGCATCGTGAAGTCGGCGATCATGCCGGGCTTCAGGCGCGGCGCCTCCTGCGGCTCGATCGCGAACCGGAGCAGCATCGGGTCCTGGCGCAGGAGCGTCGCCATCAGCGCGCCGGCGTTGACGAACTGCCCCGTCTCGATCGTGCGCGTCTGGATGATGCCGTCCATCGGCGCGCGGACGTTCGAGTCGCGGAGGTTCAGCTCCGCGGTCTTGAGGTTCTCGGTCGCGACGGCGGTGTCCGCCTTCGCGGTGAGCGTGCGCGTGCGGTAGGTCGCGAGCTCTTCGCCGGGGATGAGGCCGGGGTGCGCGTCCATCGCGCCTTCGCGGCGGCTGACCTGGCCCTCGACGTCCTTCTGCGCGGCCTGCGCCTTCTCGAGGTTCGCCTTCGCGCTGTTCACCGCGAGCTGGTAGCGCTGCGAGTCGATGATGACGAGGACGTCGCCTTTGTGGACCTCCTGCCCCTCCGCGAAGGCGACGCGGTCCACCGCGCCCGAGACGCGGGAGGTGACCTGGACGCGCTCGAACGCCTCGATCGTGCCCGGCGCGTTGACGAGGTAGTCGACCTTCTGCGCCTTCACGAGGAGCGTGTCGACCGCGAACAAGAGCCCGCCGTCACCGCGGATCCCGCGCGACCCGCCGCGCCCGCCCCCCTGCTCCGCGGTGGGCGTCTCATGCTTGCACGCGAAGAGCACGCCGCTCGGCACCCCGATCGCGATCGCGAGGAAGAGCGCGCGCTTCACTTCGCCGGCTCCGCGTCGTCGATCGGGCCGAGCCCGAGCGCGAAGCGCAGCTCGAGGTAGGCCTGTTCCATCGTGAGGAGCGCCGACGCGCGCGTGACCTCGGCGTCGAACGCGCGCTGCGTCGCGTCGGTGAGCTCCAGCGCGCGCGCGAGGCCCTGCTTGTAGAGGATCTGCGTCTCCTCGACGCCGCGCTGCGCGAGCGCGATCGCCTCGTCGGCGATGCGGAACGCCTCCCGCGCCGCGCGGAGAGAGACGAGCGCGGTGCGGATGTCGTTGTCGACCGCGCGGCGGAGGAGGCTCTCGTCGAGCGCCTGGCTCGAGGCCTGCGCGCCTCGCGTGCGCATGTCGGCGTAGCGCTGGCCGGCGTCGAAGATCTGCCAGCTCAGGTTGAGCGTGATCGTCTCGCTGTGCCCCTGCTCCGTCGCGAGCGGGTCCGGGTTCACGCGCATCGACGCGCCGGCGTTGAGCGACGGGATGAGGCGGTAGTACGGCTCGCGGGCCGATGCGCGGAGCGCCTCGGTGCGCTCGTGCGCGGCGCGGAGATCGGGCCGCCGATCGAGCGCGGCCTTGATCTGATCGTCCGCGCGCGTCTCGAAGTTGCCGGCCGCCGACGTCGTGGTGCCCGCCTGCGCGAGCGGAGACTCCTCGCCCGCGGCGGGGACCTGGACCCGGCGGCCCATCAGGAAGCCGAGCGTGAGGTACGCGGTGCCGAGGCGGCCCTCCGAGCTCGCGACGTCGCGCGCGGCGGTGGCGAGGTCGAGCGTCGCGCGCGTCGCGTCGTTGATGCTCGAGAGGCCGGCCGCGGTGCGGGCCTCGGCGTTGGCGATGTTCACCTTCGCGCGCTCGAGGCGGCGGATCGACGCGGCGAAGACGCGCTCGGCGGCGAGCGCTTGCAGGAACGCGCGCGCGGTGTCGAACGCGACGACGCGCCGATCCTGCACGCTGGCCCACCGCTCGGACTCGAGCTGGTGGCTCGCCTGCGCGTACTGCGGGAACGCGCTCGGGTTGAGGAGCGGCTGCGAGAGGCTGAGCGTGCCGCTCGACGTGACCTGTCGCCCCGCGCGATCGGGCTGCAGGTTGTAGTTCCCGCCACCTTGTGCGGTCAGCGACGGATAGAACGCGGTGCGCGCGCGATCGAGCGAGCCGGCGGCCTGCTCGACGCGGACCGCCGCCTTGCGCGCGCGCTCGTTGTTCGCGAGCGCGGTGCGCACCGCGTCCTCGAGCCGGAGCGGACCCTCGGCGTGGGCGGTCCGCGCGCCGAGGACCATCGACGCAAGGACGAGCACGAAGAGGAACGTCTTGCGCATCAGCGCGGGAATGGTCGGCCTGGGTACGTGCCCAGATCAATGGCGTTCTGCAACGTTCCGACCAGCCGCAAGGTCGCCGCGACGGGACGCCGCGTCGTCGCTACGACGAGCGGAGGCGCCGGCGGACGAAGGCGCACGCGAGGAAGAGGAGGCCGACGCCGCCGGCGAGGTTCGATCGCGTCGTGCTCGTCGCGCAGCTGCCGCTCGAGGGCGGGGTCTTCTTCTTCGTGCTGCTGCTTCCGCTGTCGTCGTCGTCGTCGTCATCGCCGCCGGTCGGCGGGTAGATCCCGCAGACGCCGTCGATGTCGTCGTCCGAGAGCGCGCGCTTGCTCTCGATGCCGGGGTCGCAGCGGTTCGCCGACTGGCAGTACGACGGCGCCATGATCGAGTCGGGGTCGTCGCTGTGCGCGAGGCCGAGGTAGTGACCGGCCTCGTGGATCATCACCGACTGGAAGTCGATCGCGTCGCTGTCCTCGTCGCTCAGCGAGAAGAGCGTCTCGTACGTGTTGATCTCGATGTCGGCGTAGTCGATGACGCCGCCCTTCTCGCCGTAGATCTGGTTCGTGAGGGCGAGCGAGTCGGCGCCGCCCTTGTTGTAGGGCCACTCGTCGTCGCGGAAGTAGATGCCGAACGGCTCCTTGCCTTGCTTGCGGCCGACCGGCTTCTCCCGCTCGATGTCGGGGCCCTCCTCGAAGCGCACGGATGTCCGTCCGCCGCTGGGACACCGCACACCTTCCCACGCGGCGAACGCGGCCCGCACGGCGTCGCGCGCGCGGGTGTCGTTCAGCTTCGACGAGCCCGACGCGGCGAAGCGGTAGACGATCGGGAGCGAGGCCCAGATGACGACTCGGCCGCTGCGGATGCAGTTGCGCTCGTTCCGCTCGCAGGTCTCGGTCGCCTCGTTGCAGGTCGTCGTTCGGCAGAACGCGCTCGCGTCACGCGATACGCCCAGCGCGGCGACCCCGAGGGTCGCGGCCAGAAGCCAACGGCGAAGCGACATCTCGAAGGGTGATCCTAGCATCGCTCGTACCGGCCTCTCATCACCGCCGAGAGGGAAAATTACAGGCAATCTCGTGCACCTACCTTGTCACCTCAGGGGCAGCATCGATCCGCCCGTGCTGCCTCTTGCCCGCGGAGAGACGCGCTCTCCGTGCGCAGGGACGTGCGCGAGTGGAGCGCAAACGGCACGGATCGCGGGGTCGAGCGAACGGCGCGCGTCATGCAGTGTAGGCCGACGTGCTCCGCTCCTTCGCGCTCTCTCTCGTCGCCGTCGGTCTCCTCGCGGCCGGGTGCTCCGCCGACGCGGCGGAGGGCTCGATCCATGACGACGAGGAGCCGATCGGTCAGGTCAGCTCCGCGTTGAAAGACGGCGATCCGGTCTCCCTCGCGGTGACGGAGAGCTGCTCGACGACGGCGGTGAAGGGCCTCGCGATCCAGCTCGTCGAGGAGATCCAGTGCCTGCGTCCGGGCACGATGAAGAAGATCGACGGTGTGCCCGGTCTTCAGCTCGGCGCGGCGGTGTTCCCGTACCTCCAGACGCCCGCCGCCGACGCGTTGATCGCGGCGCAGAAGGTCCGCAACGTCACGCTCTCGATGAACTCGGGTCTGCGGACGCTCCCGCAGCAGTACCTCCTCTATCGTTGGTACCAGACGAAGCGCTGCGGCATCGGTCTCGCCGCGTCGCCGGGCAAGAGCAACCACGAGTCCGCGATCGCGATCGACATCAACGACAACGCGGCGTGGCGGAGCGCGCTCCAGGGCAAGGGCTACCGCTGGCTCGGCGCGAACGATCCGGTCCACTTCGACTTCGGCGGAAAGGGCGCGGTCGATCTGCGCGGCCTGTCGGTCGAGGCCTTCCAGCGGCTCTGGAACCGCAACCATCCGGAAGACAAGATCGGCGAAGACGGCGATTACGGGGTAGAGACGGAGAAGCGCCTCGCGCGCGCGCCCGCGAACGGCTTCGCGATCGGCGCCAAGTGCGACGGCCCCGCCGCGCAGAACATCCCGCCGCCGATGGCGGAGGCGCCGAGCGTCCCCGACGGCGAGGAGCCGGCGACGTCGACCGACGCGACGGAGCCGCAGGACGACGCCGACGACGGCGACGACGGCGCCACGCCGGGCTCGAGCCGCAAGCGCGCGCTCGGCAACGCCGAGAGTGGTTGCAACATGCATGGAACCTCCGGCCGCGCGGATCTCCCGTTCTTCGCCGCGCTGGGCCTCGGGTTGCTCGTCTGGCGACGACGCCGATCGGGATAACTTGATCTGTGCTCCGCCGGCGCGGACGATGAGCGCGTCGTGCGCTTCGTCCGTCCCGTCGCCGCCTTCCTGCTGGTCGCGCAGGCGGCGTGTCTCCCCGAGCTGCCGCCGCCACCGACGAGGGGCTACGGCGCGCCGTACGCCGGGACGGGGAAGCCGATCTACGTCAAGGACAGCCGCAACGACTGGCAGGCGTCGGAGGGGGGCCGGCCGATCACGTCGGAGCAGGCGCTCGAGGCGACGAAGGACGAGGAGTACGAGATCCGGCGGCAGGCCGCGAAGGCCTACAACGAGAAGATCCACGTCGAGGGGCAGAGCAACCGTTCGCTCGGCAAGGTCCTCATGTATGCGGGCACCGGCGTCGCCGTCGCGGGCTTCGCGGTCATGTTCGTGCTGCCTTCGGCGCTGCGCGAAACGACGACCACGCCGCGCACCGCGACCGAGCCGGAGGTCCGCGTGACGGAGGCCGGCGGCGCGTCGACGGCGGCGCTGCTCGGCGGCCTCCTCGTCGGCCTCGCGGGCATCGGCATGATCGCGTACGGCTACGTCGGCGGGAGCAAGGACCCGCCCTATCACCTCTGGCGAACCCCGTCCGCGCTCGACCGCCCCGCCTACGTCCGCGAGAAGACGGAGGCCTACAACGAACGCATCGGCGCCCCGCCGGTCGAGGAGCAACCCGGCGCCGTCGAGACAATCCCTCTCGCCCCAGGCCAGCGCAAGCAGCCACCGCCCAAGCCGCCCGCCCACCCCTCCGCGCCCGGTGCGGCGTCGCCCGGTCACGCGCCAGGTGCGGCGACGCCCGGCCACGCGCCAGGTGCGGCGACGCCCGGCCACGCGCCCACGCCACGTCCGCCCGCAGCGCCGACGGCTCCGCCCACTGCATCGACGCCGCGTCCGCCCGCTGCGCCCACGGCGCCGCTCACTCCTCCTGCGAGCGGAGGTCGGCGATGAGCGCGCCCGCCTCGTCCGCTCGCGCGCCTTCGGCGGCGTCCGGTCGCGCCGCTCGTGGAGGGCGTCGATGAGCGTGCTCGTTCGCGGCTTCGTGATGATCGGGGTCGTCGGTACGAGCGCGTGTTTTGGGTACTCCGCGATGCCGCCGGAGCGGGCGGCGCCGGCGGTTCGTAAGATCCAGGACGCGAAGATCCTCGAGATGAAGGTGCACCTCCACAAGCAGCTCGGGCTCTGCCCCGGCCTCGAGGGGAAGATGTACGTCAACGCGAACGTGCAGTGGCCCGGCTCGAAGCCGGTGGTGCGGTCGCTCGGGTCCGACGTCGACTCGCTGCAGCCCTCCGACTTCACGATCACCGGCCCCCTCCTGAAAGGGGACGCGAAAGCCCATTTGTTCCCGGACCCCGACGTCCAGAAATCGATCGACGTCGGGTTCGACGCCACCGTCGTCTACAAACCGGATCCGAAGTTCACGTTCAAAGAGAACTTCCCGCCCGAATACAGCTGCTACGGCGGCTGGTTCACCGACGGCGGCGCCGGCGGCCCCGGCGCCTACGGCGGCGACGGAGGGAACAACGGACCCGGCACCCCGGGCGACCACGGCGGCCACGGCGGCGCCGGCGGTCACGGCGAGCCGGGCGGTAAGATAACGGCTTATGTGACGATCGTCGCGACTCGCTATTATCCGCGCCTCTTTGCCGTGCTCGCCAACAATACCTTTTTCCTCGCGCCGGCCGATCGCGAGCTCCTCTTCGGCGCGGCGGGAGGGCAGGGCGGCGCCGGCGGCAACGGCGGCTGGGGCGGCAACGGCGGCGATCAACAGACCGAGACGAAAGAGATCTGGGAGAACAAGCAGAAGGTCAACGTCACCTTCGGCGTCGGCGTCGCGGGCAACGGGGGCCACGGCGGCGACGGCGGGTCCGGCGGTCCGGGCGGTCGCGGCGGCGTCGTCGAGGTCACCTACGACGCCGCGTTCCCCGAGCTCGCGCGCTTCTTGAGCGTCGACGTGCGCGGCGGCGCGGGCGGCTGGGGCGGCGCCGAGGGCGGCGGCGGCAACGGGGGAGGGAGCACCGCCGAGAGACGAGCGAAAGAAGGGAGCCCCGGTCAGCCCGGCCGGCCCGGCCACGAGGGCAGCCCCGGCCCCGACGGCTCCGGCGTCGTGCGCGCGGGTCAGGTCGCCTCGCGCTTCCACAACATCCGCGGCATCGCGATCTTCGGCACGCCGCAGGCGAAGGCGATGCAGCAGAACCCTCCCGCCGGCGCGGTGGCGCCCCGGACCAAGAAGTGAGCACGATGAAGCGAGTCCTCGCCGTCCTCCTCCTCGCCTCCGCCTCCGCCGCCGTGGCCTGCGGCGGCGTCAAGGAGACCGAGACCGGCCCCGAGATCCGCGCCACCGTGACCTTCGACCGCTTCAGCGTGCGGAGCCAGGACGCGTTCAGGAGCGCCGACGCGAAGGAGTTCGAGCTCGGCGCGGACATGACCGACTACGTCATCACGATGAGCATCGACGCCAGCGACGGGACGGCGCGGTCCGAGAAGAGCGGCGCCGAGAAGGAGCTCTTCCCCGCCCAGGCCCCGGTCGTCGACGTCTCGGTCGAGGGCGGAGCGAAGATCCCCGCGCCGAAGCTCGAGGCGAAGACCAGCTTCCAGTCCACGTCGTTCACGAGCGACGAGCTCGTCGTCCCCGGCTCCGAGAAGGGCAAGACGCTCCTGATTCACATCGAGGCGAGCGACACGCGAGGCCTCGTGTCGAACGCGATCGACTTCAAAATACCGCTGCGATAGGCCGATTGCGATAGTCGCTTAT